>NZ_DAOUBL010000031.1:0-4054 GCF_034432615.1 Bellilinea sp.
TGCCGAACAGAATGCCGCCGTAACCGCCCAGCGCTTTGCTGAGTGTGGCGCATACCTGCACACTTTCTGCGCCGCCCAGTCCCAGCCATTCCAGGCTGCCGCGCCCGTTTTTACCCAACACGCCCACCCCGTGGGCGTCATCCACCCCCAGCAGGCCGTCAAAGGACTGCACCAAGGGCAGGTATTCATCCAGCGGGGCAACTTCGCCTGAAATGGGGAACAGGCCGTCCGTCAGCACCAGTGGACGTTCATCCGCGCCGAGGTGAAGGCGCAAACTTTCTGCCAGATGGGATGCATCCCGGTGGTGGAAGAAGTGCAACGGTTTGCCGCTGGCGCGGGCGGCGTCGCGCAGCGAGTAGTGCGCGGCTTCGTCCAGAAAGATGTGATCATACCGTTCGGCCAGCCCCTGCACCAGAATCATCCCGCCCAGATAACCGGAAGCATAATACAGGACGCCCTCTTCCCCAAAAAAGGCAGTCGCCTGGCGGTTGAGTTCGTCGTAGAGCGGGTGTTCGCCATAGCCGCCGCGCGAAGTGGCGGTGCTCATCCCATAGCGTTGAACGGCCTGCACGGCGGCCTGAATCACGGCTGGATGATTGTGCAAGCCGAGGTAGCCGGTGCCGGAGAAGTAATCGCGCTCCCGCCCGGCAATGACGACCCTTGCCCCCAGCGGCGTTTCAAAAGCCAGACCGCTCATTTCAAATAAGTGCGCGCCCCGACAAAATGCTCGCGCAGGTAGGCATCTTTCTGAATGTTATCGAAGTAAACCCCGTTGCGCGAACGAGAGGAATGGACAATCTCCCAGCCGCCCATGCTGATGGCAACGTGGGTGATGCTGCGGGTTTCGCCGTTTTCGCCAAAGAAGGCTAAATCACCGGGCTGCATTTCCTCCGGTTCAATCGGCTTGCCGTCTTCCATTTGCATATCAGCATCGCGGCGGATGGTGATGCCCACCCAGCGGTGGAGCAGCTGCGCCAGGCCGGAGCAGTCAATCCCGTGCGCGCTCGTGCCACCCCACAGATAGGGCACGCCGATCAGCCGGGCGGCATCGGCGGTGATTTGGGCGCGACGGGCGGCTTCGCTTTGCGGCAGGCTGGTCAGGCTGCGCAGGTCCTCCAGCGGCAGCCAGCCGCTTTGATTGGCCTGCAGGTAAGCCCAGCCGTCCTGTTCCTGCCAGACCTGAACGAAAGTGCCGCCCAGAACCCGCGTCAGCAAGGGCGCGTTTTGGCGCGGTTCGCTGCGCAGCAAACCGACCGGTGCCACCACCAGATGGGTGGGCGGAGCAGCCGGCTGCTCACGCAGATAGGGGCGGTAAGTCCAGCCCAGATAGCCGTCATCGCAGCGCACGAAAACCCAGCGCTCCTGTTCCTCCAACACTTCCACCCGCCGCCCGTAAAGCAGTTGGGTTAACTGCTCGGCGAGGAAAGAAGGCTGGCGGTGCAGGCTGGTCAGGTTGGTTGCCACGCACAGCGTTGCGCTTGCCGAACGGCGCAGCACGCGCACGGCATGAGCATCCATCGTCCAGCCCGGCGGCAAATGCCGGCGCAATTCTTCCAGATCGGATTCTTCCAGTACCCGTCCGCTCAACACCACCTGCGAGGCGGTTTGCTTTTCAACATGAACATCAAAGAGGTGTTCCCGTTCATCGCGGTGGTGAGAGGCAATTTCTTCCAGCAAGGTTTCAATGTTGTTCATGGTCGCCATTTTTCTCCTCGACTGCTTCTACCGTTTTCAAAATGACTCCCAAACCGGGGCGTTCCGGTACGCGGATGCGCAGGTTTTTATCATAGGTGATGCCCTCAAAGGGGTCATTGGCAATCAGCAAAGGCGCGTCCAGATCAATCCACTCCGCCAGTCCGCACAGGTGAGCCATGGCGGTGGTGCCCAGCGAGGTTTCTACCATGCAGCCCAGCATGACCTTCAATCCCAGTTCACGGGCGCGGTTCACCATGCGCAGGGTGGGCGTCAGACCGCCGGCTTTCATCAGTTTCAGGTTCACTCCCGCAATGCCAGCCTGAGCCAGTTTTTCAATATCGGCCAGGGTGCGCACCGATTCATCCGCCACCAACGGAATGCTGGTGACTTTTTGCAGTTCACCCATCGCCTCAATTTCGTGAACGCCCAGTGGCTGTTCGATCATTTCCAGGTCGAGATTTTCCATGGCGCGGATGTTGTAGAGCGCATCTTCAAAAGACCAGCCGGCATTAGCATCCACCCGCAGGCGGGCATCCGGGCGGGCGCTGCGCACGGCGCGCAGGCGGGTCAGGTCGTCGTCGGAACCCAGTTTGACCTTGATGATGGGAAATTCGGGATGTTCGGCTGCCTGCTGAGCCATGGCATCCGGCGTGTCAATGGCAATGGTGAACGAAGTGGGCAGTCCGCTGGGATAAGGCAGCCCAAGCAGTTTGTAGAGCGGCAGATTATGGGTCAGACCGATGCTGTCGTACAGGGCCAGATCGAGTGCGGCGCGGGCAGCGGGCGGACCTTCTTCTCCCAGCCATTCTTCAATTTCCGCAGGCGTTTCGGGAAGGCGGCGGCCGGTTTGGGACATCTTCTGCCAGTATTCTTCAAAACTGGCGAAATCCACGCCGTAGTAGGGTGGCAGGGTGGCTTCCCCCCACCCGGCGTCCTTATCCAGCCGCAGCCAGTAGGTTTCGCGGGTTTCGCTCACTCCGTAAGAAAGGCGGAACGGGTTGCGTAAAATGAGCGTCAACTTTTGCCATTGCATTCGACAGATGACCATTATTCTTCTTCCTCCTCCCCAAAGCGCATGCGCAGGTAGGATTGATAGCGGCGCGGGGAAATTTCACCATTTTGCAGGGCAGCCTGCACGGCACAACCCGGTTCGCTGCGATGGGTGCAGTCATTGAAGGCGCATTGCTGCACCCGCTCGCGCAGTTCCGGAAAGTAACCGTCCAGTTCTTCCGGCTGCACATCCCACAATGCCAGCATACGCAAGCCGGGCAAGTCGGCCACAAAACCGCCATCCTGCAGCGGAAACATCTGGCGGATGACGGTGGTATGCCGGCCTTTGGAGGTAGCCTGACTGACTTCCCGAACCGCCAGGCCCAGTTCGGGTTGAATGGCATTCAGCAGGCTGGATTTGCCTACTCCCGAAGGGCCGGCCAGTGCCGAAAGTTTGCCTTTCAGGCAGTCATGCAATTGTTGAATGCCCTCGCCGGTTTTCACCGAGGTGTAGATCACCGGATAACCCAGCGGGGGGTATTCGGCAAACAATCGGCGGGCTTCTTCCGCCGCCACCAGATCGGTCTTGTTGGCAACAATCAGAGGGGGAATACCCTGCTGTTCGGCAATCACCAGGAAGCGGTCGAGCATGCCCAGCCGCGGAGCAGGATTGGCGCAGGAAAACACAAACACCACCTGATCGGGGTTGGCCAGCAGTACCTGCTGATATTCGCCGCGCGCGGTGGGCGCCATGCGCACCAGGGCATGCGTGCGCGGTTCAACCGCTTCGATCACCCCCGTGCCGTCCGGCAGCGGGAGGAATTGCACCCGGTCTCCCAGAGCGACAATGTCAGCCTGGGCGCGCTGTTTTTTCAAGCGCCCGCGCAAACGGCACACCCACGTTCCATGTTCGTTCTGTACGGTATAAAAGCCGGATAATAAGCGCGTAACCTGTCCGTGCAAGGTGGGTTGATTCATAGCCTTTACGGCGCGGCTCCAATCATGGTTCGGGGGTGCTGGTGGGTTCAGGAGTGCTGGTTGGGCGCGGGGTGTCGGTGTAGAGGGAGGTCGGCGTGCGGGTGATGTAGAAGGTGGATTCCCACGGATACAGGCGGCTGGGACGCCCGAAGAAGTACGACTCAACCACCCGCCGGAAGATTGGAGCGGCAATCTCGGAGCCTTCGCCGGCGTTTTCGGCAATCACCGCCACGGCAATGTCGGGCAGGTCGCTCCGACCGGCATCGGTATAACCGGCAAACCAGGCGTGCGGTTCACCGCCGGGATTGCTGGCTGTGCCGGTTTTGCCGTAGACCGGTACCTGCAGCCCCACCATCACGTATTGGGCCGTGCCGCGCTGGTTGGCAACCAC
>NZ_DAOUBL010000032.1:0-6510 GCF_034432615.1 Bellilinea sp.
CGCAGAATTTCATCTGTGCAGGTGTAGGGGGCGTGCGGCGCTACCGCCGGGATGATCAGTGAATGATTCTTCCAGCGCTGAATGTAATCGCGGGCATAGGCAAGCGATTCTTCGTAGGATTGAGCATCCGGGGTTGGAAATTTCAGCACGGTTTGACCACAAATGCCGCGCAGGCCGGCCTGAGCGGTGGCTTTTGCAATATCCTCTTCAAAGTAATACATATCCGCAAAGGTTGTTACACCCCCGCGGATCATCTCGGCACAGGCTAAACCGGTACCCAGGCGCACAAAGTCGGGAGAAACGAATTCCCTTTCGACTGGCATCATATAGCCCAGCAGCCAGACATCCAGCCGCAGATCGTCAGCCAGGCCGCGCAGCAAGGTCATGGGTACATGGGTGTGAGCATTGATCAGACCCGGCATGAGGATTTTGCCGCGACAATCTACCACCTGATTGGCAAAATACTGCTGGATGATTTCATTTTGTTGACCGGCAGCCAAAATGGTTTCTCCGCGGATCGCAACTGCACCGGGTTCATAGAGATTAAATTGCTCGTCCATCGTTACGACGACGGCATTCTTAAGAATGAGATCGGCTGAAATTGTCATAAATTATTTTCTCCGGTTAGGCTTGAAGGCAGATGTCGGCGCACAAATTCCAGCGAAGTTCGTAAAGCCCACAACCCGGCCAGGGGCGGTGGTCCACCGTAGGAGCGGGTTGTTTCGTCAATTCCCTGCGGAGTGCGCAGGTAAAGGGTCAAATCCTGCTGTTGTTCTCCTCGCTTCAGGCTGGCAATTAAAGCCAGGCGGCTCTGTAAAAATTCTGGGTTTTGTTGAAGGCTTTCGATGAGTGTTTGTTGTTCCGTGTAGGGTAAAAAGATCAGAGTTTCGGGGTTTGAAAGGACGGTTTCGAGCCGTTTTTTAACTTCTTCGGGAAAACCGGCAGCGGCTATAAAAATTTCCCAATTTAACGCCCGGAGTTTTTCGGCAACCACCTGCTCCAATTTTTGTTGATCAACTCCAAAGATTGCAAACCCCATCCGCTGGTAAACCTGACGGATTGTTTTTTGAATCATCCGGTCAGCCTCTTCAATCGAAGCGGCTTTGGCGGTGATGCGGATATCCACCTGACCGGGATGTGCCAGCAATCCAACAGTGGGATTGGATTGTCTTTCTAAATCCGCCAGCCATTCGTCCACCTGAGATTCGCCAACTCCGGCAGCGTGTAAAACCGTTGCACGGATTACTTCGCGCAAATCATACCGGGAACGCAGTAATGGAATTATGGATTGGGTGAGAATGGTTTCCATTTCACTGGGCACACCCGGCAGACAGATTATTATTTTATCCAGCCATGGATAATAAAATGCTGGAGCGGTTCCAACCGGATTGGGAATGGCAACCGCTCCGTCGGGCAGATATGCCTGCCGGCGGTTATTTTCGGTTGGGAGGCGGTTATAACGACGAAAACGCTCCTGAATTTGCTCCCATAAATCAGGGTGGAAGACTAGTTCGCTTTGGGTGGCAAGCGCAACAGCTTCGCGAGTGGGGTCATCTACGGTTGGACCCAAACCGCCAGTGGTAATTACAATTTGGGCACGGGAGAGCGATTCGCGGATGGCTTCGGCAATCCGGACGGCATTATCTCCCACAATCATGGTGCGATAAATATCCACACCAAAATCGCGCAGGGTACGGGCAATGAAGGCGGTGTTGGTGTCATGGGATTCACCCAGCAACAATTCGGTACCGATGGCAATGATTTCAGCAGCAGTCATGGGTTTGGTTTTTTTGGTTAAAATATGAGGAAGTGATTAAACCTTTCTCAAAGTTTAGCACAAAACTGCGTTCTGACAAAACCTGAACCATGTCTGTTCAATGCTCTTTGGTAAAAGGCAACCCATTTCAATCATTCGAGGAATATGTGAAAAATTATCGTCAACAATTCGGTTCGTGGGGTGAGGCAGTGGCTGCCGCTCGAATCACGGATGCAGGATATGAATTAATTGGACAGAATGTTCGCACTCCCTACGGGGAAATTGACTTGATTGCCCGATATGGAGAAGTCATAGTTTTCTTTGAGGTAAAGACTCGCAGCACAGATGACTTTGGGCCCCCGGAAGATGCTCTTGATACGAAAAAAAAGGAACACCTGATTAATGCTGCCTCATTTTTTGTTCAAGAAAAAAATATTAACGGTGATTGGCGGGTGGACTTAATCGCAATCCGCGGCAGATTGGGTCAAGCAGACCCGGAAATCGAGTGGTTTGAAAATGTCATCGGCTGAAGGCATGCCCCGTTTGATTGTCATCGTAGGACCAACAGCGGTTGGAAAAACCGAAACAGCCATCCAGCTGGCACAGCAATTTGAGGGAGAAATTGTATCTGCAGACTCGCGGCTGTTCTACCGTGGTATGGACATTGGCACTGCCAAACCCACCCAAACTGAGCGGCAGCGCGTGCCGCATCATTTAATAGACGTTGCCGAGCCAAACGAAGTGTGGAGTCTGGGGGTTTTCAAAAGCGCAGCTAAACAGGTGATTGCTGATATTCAAGCCCGCGGTAAGATGCCTTTTCTGGTAGGTGGGACAGGTCAATACATCACGGCATTAATTGAGGATTGGTCTGTACCGGCGCAACAGCCGGATGCCCGGCTGAGGCAGGTTTTGGAATGCTGGGCGAGGGAAATCGGCCATGAGAGTATTCATCACAAACTGGCGATTCTGGATTTCCAGGCTGCCTCTGCCATAGACCCGCGCAACCTTCGCCGAACGATTCGCGCCCTGGAGGTGATTCTTAAGACCGGCCAGCGTTTTTCGGAGCAGCGTCAAAAAGGAGAGTCACCATACAGGGTATTAAAGATCGGTTTAAAAAGGCCGCGGCAGGAGCTTTATCAACGCATTGACCAACGCCTTGATCAAATGCTGGCAGCCGGACTGGTGGATGAAGTCAGGCAATTATTGGAGCGGGGATTGCAACCTCATTCACCGGTTTTTTCGACCATTGGATACCGTGAAGTTGTGGCTTACCTGCACGGAAAGCTAACCATGGATGAGGCAATCGCGTTAATAAAAAAGAATAGCCGTCAATTCGTTCGCCGGCAGGCCAACTGGTTTAAAGAAAACGATCCGAAAATTCACTGGTTTGAAATGAACGAAAAAACCACCCGCGAAATTTCGGAGCTGATTCGCGGGTGGTTGGTGGAAGTCTAAAGCGGTTTAGTTATTCGATGCCAGAGCTGGCACACCACTGCGCTTGGGAACCGGCGGCGGAAAGATGCGTTCAAATTCCTCGCGGGAGATGGTTTCAACTTCCAGCAAGCGCTGAGCCACCGCATCCAGTTTATCGCGATACTCGATCAGGATCTGGCGGGCTTGCTGGTAGGCATCGTTGACCAGACGGCGAACCTCGGCATCAATTTGCTCAGCGACTGCTTCGGAGTAATCGCGCTGTTCGGAGATTTCGCGCCCCAGAAAGATTAATTCCTCTTTCTGTCCATAAACCATCGGCCCCATCTCGCGGCTCATTCCCAAACGGGTGACCATCGTACGGGCTATTTGGGTTACGCGCTCAATGTCATTGCCAGCTCCGGAGGTAATATCGTCAAAGACGATTTCCTCAGCAGCGCGCCCGCCCAGCAAACCGACCATTTGAGCAATGAGTTTCTTGCGCGGCATAATCGTCCGATCTTCAGTTGGCAGGGCTATGGTATAGCCGCCAGCCATTCCCCGAGCGATAATCGTAACCTTTTGGACGGGGTCATGATCCGGCAGAGCGTTCATCACTACGGCATGTCCGGCTTCGTGGTAGGCAATAATGCGTTTTTCTTCATCACTGATCAGGCGGCTCTTGCGTTCCGGGCCGGCGATCACGCGCTCGATGGCTTCTTCAAATTCTGACTGAGAAATACTCTTTTTATTCCGCCGGGCAGCAAGAATGGCTGCTTCGTTGACCAGGTTTTCCAAATCGGCACCGACAAAACCGGGAGTTGCCCGCGCAAGAATGCTCAGGTCCACATTGGGTTCAAGCGGCTTGCCTTTGACATGCACCTTGAGGATGGCTTCGCGTCCGCGAACATCCGGGCGGTCCAATACAACCCGCCGATCGAAACGGCCGGGGCGCAGTAAAGCTGGATCGAGGATGTCGGGACGGTTGGTGGCGGCCATGATGATGATGTTGGTGTCGGTATCAAAGCCGTCCATTTCAACCAGCATCTGATTGAGGGTTTGTTCGCGCTCGTCATGGCTGCCGCCCAAGCCAGCACCACGTTGGCGTCCAACGGCATCAATTTCATCCACAAAGACAATACAAGGGGAGTGGCGCTTGGCCTGATCGAACAGGTCGCGCACACGGCTTGCACCAACACCCACAAACATTTCCACAAATTCCGAACCAGAGATGGAGAAGAAAGGAACACCAGCTTCTCCTGATACCGCTTTTGCCAGCAGTGTTTTACCCGTGCCGGGAGGTCCGACCAGCAGCACACCTTTTGGAATGCGCGCGCCTAACTGGATGAACTTTTGGGGTTCACGCAAAAATTCGACAACTTCTTTCAATTCTTCTTTGGCTTCTTCCACACCAGCGACATCTGCAAACGTGACCGTTGGATGATCCCCGGTAAACATACGTGCGCGTGATTTTCCAAAGGACATGGCGGCATTATTGCTGCCCTGAGCCTGTCGGAAGATAAAGAAGAAGGCACCGATTAAGATCAGAAACGGTAAGATGTAACCGAGGGCGGTCAATACACCTACCCAGGCGCTGGGTGGTTTGATGATGATTTTGATTCGTTCAGGATGCAGCTGTTCCTGGGTTACCCCTAAATTAAGCAGTTGTTCAACCAGAGTTGCAGAAGGCTCTTTGGTGGAGAGCGCTTCGCTCAGGTCTTTGTAGGTAATTTTCAGGCGGTTGTCATCCTCTTCAATTTTTGTAACCCGCTGATTCTTGATATCTTCAGCCAGTTGGTTAATTGAAACTTCGGAGGTGCTGCCCCGCTGGCTGAAGCTGTACATCACCATGGCGATGATGGCCACAAATAGCAGCAGGTAGACAACATAAGATTGGTTGCGAGAGCTCACATAAACCTCCATGTTATTAATGAAACCCATCCGGGCGAATTGCCTTTATTGTTGGTATGAATTATACCAATCTATCAATACCCCTGCCAGTCTATGAATAAGGATTAGGGTGGTTCTTATACAACTCCTATGTTGACGGAATGATTATCCCTGTCTATACTGGAAGTAGTGCCATGGAATTGATTTTTGGAGGTGAGAGATGAGTGACCAGCCTGATTCTTCTGCTTTTAAGCCCCTTGACGAACGAATTGAAGAAGGCAATACAGAAGAAAATGAACACGTTCTCCCGGAAGATCGTCCAATGCGGGCAGTTTTTCCTGTTCTTGAAAGTGAAAGAGAAAAAGTGGTAACGAAAGGCAATGAGTTCATCACGCCGGAGCGAATTCAAGCCTTGCATGAACGTGCCAGTCATGCGCTTGAAAGAATTAGAGCAGAAGTTAACAAAATTGAATTAGCCGGTCAGTTGTTTGACAAAATCGAACGAGCACGACAACTCCTTTTTGAAGCAGAAGAAAATTTTGAAGAGGGTGAGCGTTTGATTGTTGAAGTTGAACACCGATTGGATTTTATTGCGCGGGTCAAACAGGCTTCTCGGACGGTTGGTTTGCGTCTGTTTGGCTATGAACTGTTTGTTTTCCTCATGTTGATTGCGGTGTTTGTCATCACCAATATTGAACCGCAGGCTTCTCAGATCAATCGAGTAAGTCCGTTTGCTTCGGTCAATCTGGTGCAGTTTATCAATACGCTGTTATGGGGTGGTTTTGGGGGTGTGGTTGGCGCATTGTACGCTTTGTGGAAACACATCGCTGCTGAGCAGGATTTTGATCCACAATATGCTTTGTGGTACATTACCAATCCATTGCTGGGAATTGCGTTAGGAGCATTTGTTTTTCTGGTTTTTCAGGCCGGGTTCTTTTCTCTGACCGCAGGAATAGAAGAAAATGTCACCATTCGCTCAGCCCTGGTCATCTATGTGTTTGCGTGGGTGAGCGGCTTCAAGCAAAATGTGGTTTATGAAATTGTCCGCCGAATTTTGGATGTCTTTCGAGTTGAATTGGGCGGAAAGACAGAAGAAACACAAAAACCCGGTTCGGCTGAGGAAGAAAGAAAATAAAACCCATCAAGTAAGGGCTTGAATGGTCTGCCAGGCCTGATTGATGTGGATTCGGTCATGCGTTGCAACAAAACCCACCAGTTCTTTCAAGGTGGTAGGCCCAAAAATTGCGTGGCGAGCTGGTCTTTGCCAGTCTTTTTCGTTTAGATTGATTAATTTTTGCAAAATCTCACTGCGGGCTGAAATAAATCCATCCAGTGCGGTTCTTCCATTTTCAAAAATACAATTCCGCGCTTCAACCCAGCCATCCGTCATTGCGGCTGGCAGGAAGGGACGGTTTTCTTTCAATACCATTTCAATGCGTTCCAGATTGACCTCG
>NZ_DAOUBL010000033.1:0-3331 GCF_034432615.1 Bellilinea sp.
TACCGCTTTGGCCGTCCTTACCGCGTGGATACGGTGCTGATCAGCACCCAGCACGCACCAGAAATCTCGCAGGAAGAAATTTATCAGGCAATTACCCAACATGTCATTTACCCGGTGCTGCCGCCGGAAATGGTGGATGATCAATTGAAAATTTACGTCAACCCCACCGGTCGTTTTGTGATCGGCGGCCCGATGGGCGATTCGGGTTTGACCGGCCGTAAGATCATTGTGGATACCTACGGCGGCATGGGGCGGCACGGCGGCGGTGCCTTTTCCGGTAAAGATCCGACCAAGGTGGATCGTTCGGCAGCCTATGCGGCCCGCTGGGTTGCCAAGAACATTGTCGCTGCCGGGCTGGCCGAACGGGTTGAAATTCAGGTTGCCTATGCAATTGGGGTTGCCCGTCCGTTAAGCATTAATGTGGAAACCTTTGGCACCGGAACAATTCCGGATGAGGAAATTGCACAACTGATCAGCGAACATTTTGATTTGCGCCCCGGCGCAATTTTGCGTGATCTTGACCTGCGCCGCCCGATTTACCGTCAGCTGGCTGCCTATGGTCACTTTGGACGGGATGATCTAGACCTGACCTGGGAGCGTACCAACAAGGTGGAAGAATTAAAGCAGGCCGTGGCCGCCAAACTGGCAACTGCGGCGGATTAGGTACCGGATCCGGTTGAATTGGAGGACACCCGTCAGAGATGGCGGGTGTTTTTATTTTTCGGCCGGCGGGGCAGTTTGGCCGTAATCCAGCACCTCGCGCACCTGCGAATTGGGCAAAGCGGGCGAGATGATGCCTTTCTCTTCGAGGGCATCAATCAGGCGGGCGGCGCGGGTGTAACCGACTCGCAGGCGGCGCTGCAGCATGGTAATCGAAGCGCGTCCTTCGCGGCGTACCAGTTCTATGGCTTCTTTCAGCAATGGGTCACCGCCGCTGTCCTCGTCATCCCACAGCGGAGTTTGTTTGAGCGGAATGCCGGCGGGCAACAAATCTGCAGTGGCGGGGGTTGTGCTTTCGCCGCCGCTTTTCTCCCGAACCAGCGCTGCCTGTGAGCGCCAGTAATCCACCAGCCGTTGAATCTCCACATCTGAAACAAACACACCCTGTAAACGAACCGGAGCGGCGGCATCCGGGGCTTGAAAGAGCATATCACCGCGCCCCAGCAGCCGTTCGGCACCGGGCTGGTCGAGGATGACCCGGCTGTCCACCGAGGATGCCACCGCAAAGGCGATGCGCGCCGGGAAGTTGGCTTTGATTAAACCGGTCACCACATCCACCGAGGGACGCTGAGTGGCAAGAATCAGATGAATGCCGGTAGCCCGCGCCAGCTGCGCCAGGCGGGTGATGGCACGTTCGGTTTCATCGGGAGCGAGCATCATCAGGTCAGCCAGTTCGTCAATCACCGCCACCAGGTAGGGCAGCCGTTCGGTGGGGTGGCGGGCGTTGAAGTCCTGAATATTGCGGGCGCCGCTTTGTGAGAATTTGTGATAACGGGCATCCATCTCGCGCTGCAGCCACTGCAGTGCGCCAATCACCCGTTCGGTATCCACCACGACGGGCGCAAGCAGGTGGGGAATGCCGTTGTAGCCGGTCAGTTCCACCCGTTTGGGGTCAACCAGAATCAGGCGCATATCGGCAGGGGTATTATTCAGCAGCAGGCAGGTGAGAATGGAATTGACACACACCGATTTGCCGGAGCCGGTTGTTCCGGCAATCAGCAGGTGCGGCATCGCGGCCAGATCCACCGCTACCGGCTTTCCGGCGACATCCTTGCCGAGCGCAAAACGCAGCACCGAACGAATGCGTTTGAACGCCTCGCTTTCAAGGACTTCGCGCATCGAAACCCGGCTGATTTCGGTATTGGGCACTTCAATGCCCACGTAAGCCCGTCCGGGCACGGGCGCCTGAATGCGGATGCGGGGTGCCGCCAACGCCAGCGCCAGGTCGTCGGCCAGTGAGGCGATCTTGGATACCCGCACGCGAGTTCTGCCGGAGCGGGTTTCGATAAAATCCGGCTCAACGCCAAACCGGGTCACCGTCGGCCCGCGCGAAATATCTACCACGTGGGCGGGTGCGCCAAAGGATGCCAGCGTTTCTTCGATCAATTTGGCGCGTTCCTGTTCCAGATTGGTCTGCTGGGCGGCAGGCGTGGCCGGGTCGAGAATCGAGTCAACCGCCGGCAATTCCCAAATAAATGCGGCAGCGCTGGCGGATGTTTGGTGGGAGGGAGAGGTGACAACATTGTCGGCATGCCCGGCCGGCTGGGGTTGCGGTGCAGGCGGGGCGGGTTGCGAGGTTGCTGTCGAGGAGGCGGCTCTTTCCCGCCGCGGCGGGGTTGAACGCTGGGGCGCTGCCGGCGGCAGGGGTTGAAATTCGGGTGGGAGTTCTTCGGATTCGCTTTCTTGCATGGAGTCGCGCGGGCGGCTGGCAACCGCCTGACGGATTCGTTGTTGCATGCCGCTGAATAGCGGCGAAATGCGCCGCATCAATTCCGGGATGGAAAGATCAAAGGTGAAAACCAGTGCAATCATCAGCCATGCCAGCAGAACGATGAGCGCCCCTGCAACCCCCACGCTGGAAGTGAGCAGTCGCAATAAAAAACCGCCAAGGATACCTCCGCCTTTGCCCAATTCGGCCAGCTCCATCTCGCCGCCGGCAAAAAGGTGCATCCATGAGAGGAGGTTGAGGTAAAGCAGCAAACCACCGGTCAATCGTTCAGCCGAAAGGCGCGGCAGTCGTTCAAAACTGCGGAAAACCAGCCATAGACCAACGGCAATGAACAAGAGAGGCAGAAGATAGGCGCCCCAGCCGGTGATGCGTGAAAGGAAGGAGATCCACGCGCCGGTAATCGTTGAGCGCTGCGAAGAGAGCAGACTGAGCAGGGTCAGCAAACCGACAAAAGCCAGAAACACCCCCAGCAAATCTAATTTTCGATCCAGCGAAAGAGAAGGAAGGGATAATCCGCCGGAGCTGCCGCTGCTCCTCGCGGAGCGTGAGCGGCTGGCTGACGGTGAGTTTCGCTCCGGCTTACGTTTGATTGAACGCTCTGCCGTTTTGCTGCGCCCGCGCGCAGGAGATTGGGGGGCGGTTTTTCGGCTCTTGGAAGGATGTCTTGCCAATTCAAGCCACTCCATTCGGAAAAGGTGTTCTATATCCATTATAGCCGGAATCGCTCAAAATGCTGGCAGATGAGGGCGATAATTGACCCGAATCATCTCGCCCGTTGTGGGCATTGAAGATGCCTGAAAGCACTTGAATTGTTAGCAAAATATTCAAAGTCTGTAAGAGTTCCATTAGAGGTCTTACAAATCACTTGACTTGTGGTATTCG
>NZ_DAOUBL010000034.1:0-12011 GCF_034432615.1 Bellilinea sp.
CCATCGCCACACCCCTACCCGATACCAATCTTTCTTCCCCAAATACGGAAACGGCCTGGCAGGCTTTAGAAGCCGAAGAGCCGCTTAAATTCACCTTCCCAACACCGGCAGATCCGCCAATTTCTCTTTGGCGTCCACCGCTTTACGAGGTACCATGGGCGGTCGATCCTCACGATCATTTCTACTTCATTCGCCCAATTGCCGCCGATGAAGTCAACTGGCCGCTGGCAGATTACCGCTACGGTTATTATTTTACCGGTACAAATATTGTCCACACCGGCATTGATATTGATGCCAAACGCGGTACGCCGGTGATCGCAGCTGCAGACGGTACGGTTGTTTGGGCCGGGATTGGACTTTACAAAGGACCCGATTCGCCGGATGATCCCTACGGGATTGCGGTCGCCATCCGTCATAATTTTGGATTTGATCGCCGTCAGTTATACACCATCTACGCTCACATGGACCGCGTGGATGTTTCGGTCGGGCAAACTGTGAGAGCGGGTGATCAATTGGGCATCGTCGGAAACACCGGTTTTACCACCGGCCCTCACCTGCATTTTGAAGTCAGACTGGAGCGAAACAGTTACTATGTTTCGCGCAATCCCGAACTCTGGTTGGCACCTCCACAGGGGTGGGGTGTTCTGGTCGGGAGGTGGATGAAAGCCGACGGATCTCTCATCCGCCTGCTGGATGTGCGGGTTTCATCATCTGAGCTTAAGCGAAGTTGGGTGGTACGAACTTACGCACCCGAAAGCGTCAACAGTGATGATTATTATCGCGAGAATCTGGTGCTGAGCGACCTGCCGGCCGGTGAATACAACCTTCAGTTTTCTTATAACGAAACCGATTACCAGACTCGTTTCAGAATTAACCCCGGAGCAATCACCTACCTCACCTTTCGCGAAGGATACGGTTTTTCCAATCGTCTTCCCAATTCTTCTTCGGATACTCCAGTTTGGCAACCTGTTGAGCCATAAAACCTTGACAATTTGAGTGGCTCAGTACAGAATCGAGGGATTGTCTGCCAGCCAAATGGCAAGTATCATTGAGAAAGATTTAAGAATTGGAGGAAGAATTATGATCATCAAAAAATTTCTGAAACAGGCGGCCATGGGAGCACTGCTGTTAAGCTTGCTGCTCTCGGCTTGCAGCCGTTCAGAGGCTACACCAACAACCGACCCCGCTATGATTTTCACACAGGCTGCCGAAACAGTCGCCGCCGGTTTGACTCAGACTGCCGCCAGCATGCCAACCGCCACCCCTACAGTGACTTTACCGCCTACCAACACCCCTGAACCGACTCAGGCAGTTTCTCCCACCAGCGCCGAAACACCTACCGCCACCATTCCACCAACCGCTACTCGTCCGTCGGTAGCAGACCGGGCGGACTTTGTCAGCCAGTCCCCCCTTGACGGCACGGCAATGTACCCGGAGCAGCCCTTTACCCTGACCTGGACGGTGAAAAACGTGGGGACAACCACCTGGACAACTGCCTATCAAGTGCGATTCTTTTTGGGAGATGCCACATTACGATTTGGAGCATCGGATTTTCGTTTTCCCAAGGAAGTCAAGCCCAATGAAAACTTAGATCTGGTGTTGAGCATGAAAGCTCCCACCAAAGCCGGCGATTACACCACCATTTGGGTCTTGACCAATGCCGAAGGACAAAATTTTTATACCCTGACCCTGAACATTAAGGTTTCTGGTAGCGTACCCACTCCAACCCCGACGACTGCTCCTGCCACCAACACCCCGCCACCGGCCCCGACTGAAACGGAAACACCTTCACCCACTCCGTAATCCGCCTCCAGATGGCACAGGTTTCGCAAAACATCAAAGAGTTCATCAAAGCCGAGGCATCCCGTCTCGGCTTTGATCTCGTTGGATTTACGGATCCATCACCTCCGGCCTCATTTACGGTTTATCAAAACTGGTTAGCGCAGGGTCTGCATGGCGAAATGACATATCTTTCACGACCGGATGCCGTTGCCCGCCGCGCCGATCCTCGCCTGATTTTGCCCGGTGTCAAGAGCATTATTGTGGCCGCCATGCGTTATCCGCGTCCCGAAGATGCCCCACAAGCCGCTGCTCAACCCAGCGGGAAAATTGCTGCTTATGCATGGGGGGAAGATTACCACAACATCATCCCCTCGCGTTTGAGTGAACTTGTTGTTTCCTTACAACAAAACCACGGGCTTTCTTTCGAATGGAAAATTTATACCGACAGCGGACCCGTTCTGGAAAGGGATTTAGCCCAACGCGCCGGTCTGGGATGGATCGGTAAAAACACCTGTTTGATCCATCCGCGCATGGGGTCTTATTTTTTGCTGGGTGAACTGTTCATCACCCTCGCTATTGAACCCGACCCGCCCTTCTCATTGGACCTTTGCGGTACCTGTCAGCGTTGCATTCAAGCCTGTCCAACCCGTTGCATCCTGCCGAACCGGACACTGGATGCCCGGCGGTGTATCTCCTACCTGACGATTGAAAACAAAGGCGGGATTCCAATCGAATTACGTCCGGCTCTTGACCAGTGGGTTTTTGGTTGTGATATTTGCCAACAGGTTTGTCCGTGGAATATTCGCTTTGCTTCCCCGCAGCATGATCCGGCTTTCTCAGCCAGAGACAACACCGCCCGCCCAGTTCTGACTCAAGAGATTTGTTTATCATCAGCCCAGTTCAAGCAAAAATTCAAGCAGAGTTCCATCCAACGGGCAAAAAGGCGCGGTTATTTGCGGAATATCGCAGTTGCACTCGGCAATTTAGGCGATGAGAAAAACCTGCCAGAACTGGCCGATTGCCTGAAAAAAGAGAGCGAACCTCTGGCTCGCGCTCATGCAGCGTGGGCCATTGGTCAGATTGGAAATCAGCAAGCCTGGATTGTATTGCAAGACGCTCTGCTTTCCGAAACCAACCCGCAAGTCATTGAAGAAATTCGTCTTGCACTGAGCCGATTTCCCGCAGATACAGGTTGACCTTAATTCCTCACGGCATCCATTGGGGGAACACACCATTTTCAAACAGGGTTTCGATCCTTTGATCCGCGCGGTGCCATATGAGAATTTTGGGCGAATCGTTTGACTGGCTCAAATTAATTTGTTGAAACACCACCCTCTGCCCGTCTGGCGACCATTGATAAGAGGAATAATTCATCTGCGAGTCATTCGTGATCTGCAAGATCGGTTTACCGTTGCGGTCAAACAACCACAATTGTTTTCCCTCCTGGCGGCTTTGGGTTTGAATTCCACACACCACCAGCTCGCCGTCCGGTGACCACATCGGCAAGGAAACCCCTAATACTTCAAATGAATCGTCAAAAAAGCGGCTTACAGAACGGGTTTGCAAATCCAAACGGAACAGGGTGCTGATCGGAATTGTTCCCTCCCCATCCCAATCGGCAACAATCAAGGTGCTGCCATCCGGTGACCAGCTGCCCCGGCCGGCTACCCGGCTGGGAATGATGGAACTGCTGCCATCCTCCAAATTGACCAGACGAATGGCTTGTTCTCCAAAATCATAAAACGAAACCATTGAACCGTCGGGGGAGAAAACCGCCAGAGAACCGTATAAGCCGGGATTATTAAACAGCAAATTGATCGAACCATTTTCCACATCAATGATGTAGATTTTTCCAATACCTTCAACCAGACTGGCGGTCAGTCCGCTCTCATAACGGGTATATGCGATATAGCGGCCATCTGCAGTCCAGGTCGGTTCGATGCAGGCATAATCACCGCACTCTGCCAGTACCTTTTCCTCCGAGCCATCGCGATTAATTAAGACAAGGTCACTGCCATCACGGAGGTTGATTCTGGAATAGACAATTTTTTCTCCATCCGGTGAAACAGCAAAATCAAAAACCCGGCCGGCGCTGGTAGTAATCGCATGTTTCTCGCCGGTCAGCGGGTCTAATTGCAGTAATTCCGGTGAATAGAGCGGGTCGCTCAGGAAGACCAGCGAAGCGGGACGGATCCGTAAATCCACCTCAAACGGCTGACGCAGCAACCTGCCATCCCGGCTGCGCGCCCCTTCTGCCAATACCAGTTTCAGCAAGGTTCCTTCGCCCAGCGTGGAATTGGGGAAAAACCGAATGGTGCGGTCGTCCAGCCAGCGCCATTTTCCCTGCCATACCGGCTCAAAAGAGAGCCTGCTTTCGACCGAAAACCGTTCCATCTCCTGTTGAAATCGCACCTCAACCGGTCCACGCCCACCAATCATTCCACTTTCGGAAGGAAAAACGATTTGCGGTTCCGGCAATCCGATTTGATAGCTGACCAGTGCCAGGACCGCCAGCGCCAGCGCCAGCACCGCCATCGTCAACAATGTGATTTTCTCAAACCGACCCAGTTTCATGGAAAGAGATACGGTTGTTCAGGCTGAGGGACGGCCTCAACCGATTCGGCAAGAATTACGGGGAATAATCGCTCATCCCGCTCGATTAAGTCAATTTTGCCCTGCACACGCACCCAGTTGTGTTCTTTGAGCACGGCAGCCTGCGGGTATTCAACAATCATCCCCAGGGCAGTCGCATCTGCCACACAGCAGGTAATGGTAAATCGCCCCACCATGAATTGATTGGCCGTCAAGCGCCCATCCGAAAACACAAATCCCGTAACATCAACCGGCTGACCAACAAATTGCTGTACATTCTCACTGAAACTGAATAAACGGATCCAGTCGAGCACTGTTCGTTCGGTAGGGCTAAGTGATAGGATACTGGCGGTATCCTCAATGCGTGCGGAGAGGGGTGCATCAATGCTGATCCCCCGGTTAGCCACCGCAGATGGGCTTAACGGCCTGGCTGGAATGAGAAAACCAATCAGTATTGGGATCGCCAGCCACCACATATTTAATCCAGGATTATCCGCCATGGTTTGATCATCACCTTGACCAGATATGCGTTCCGCATAAAGTACTTGCGCAAGAACGACAAATAACAAGCCAGCAAAAAACACCAAAAACACAAAACGCTGGTTGATATACAGCAGAATGCTGCCATTCCAAACCCGGCTGAGTAAGTACAGCCCCATCAGCGCCAAAATCAAAGCTTGAAAACTTCTTCCAGCCCGTGCAGTCACCGTCACCTCATCCACAGGTTAATTGCCACACTGGAAACCAGCGTAAGCAGCCACGGCAAGATAACCAAAACCACTACGGTTCGCCGCCTGAAAACCCGCAGGTACATCAAAGTGGCTTTGATATCCACCATTGGCCCATAAACCAGAAAAGCCAGCACCGCTCCAGTGGAAAAAGTACCCGTAAAAGCCAGTGCAATAAACGAATCCACCGTGGAACATACTGAAAGCAGCATAGCCAGCATGGAGAGTACAATCACCGAAAGAACCGGACCCTGTCCCAACGCTAGCAGCCAGGTTTGCGGAACAACGGTCTGCATCAGAGCAGCCAGTAAAGCCCCGATGACCAAAAAACGCCCCATCTCGAAAAATTCATCCCCGGCAATGAGCATGATTTTTTTTAATTTTTCTTTCAAGGATAGTGGCTGTTCTTGATTTTCGTGTTCAAGATGAAAATGGAAGGAATGTGTCCCTTCTACATTAACCGAACGGATGATTCGGGTTGAGTCGGGCTCAATCATAAACAACAAGCCAACCCCAACCGCAATGAGTAAAGTGAACGCAAAGCGAAGCCAAAAAATGGGGGTATTACCAAAAGCCGCAAAAGTGCTGGCAATTACAATCGGGTTTATCACCGGCGCTGCCAGCAAGAAGGCTATCCCAACCGGTACCGGAATACCCTTTGTCATTAAACGGCGCGCCAGCGGAATACTGCCACATTCACACACTGGAAAGAACAAGCCGAGCAATCCACCTAATCCAACAGCAAGAAAGCGATTGCGTGGCAACAAACGGCTCAGTTCATTTGCGCTAAAAAATACCTCCACCACTCCGGAAGCAAGTGTCCCTAACAGTAGATATGGAGCAGCTTCTATAAATATTCCTAAAAAAACTGCGGAAAAATTACTCACCCCATCTACAACTGCTAAAAGCAACACTCCCTGCCAGTTGAAGACTTGTTGCAGGCGGGCGATAACCGCCAGCATCAACACCGCGATCAAAACAAATAAAGGGAAACGCGGTAACAAGCGGACCGCCCAACCCGGACTGGCGGTGTGGGTATGTTCTTGCATGGGTCTTTAGATATACTCCAAATGCCGATTTCGAGGGAGATTTATACCATATTATGGTTAGGAAAAAATTAAGGGGCTTTCACTTTTTTCAAAAAGCCCCTTTATCGTCACCTTCAAAAAATCATCAGGAACCGCTGGTCGGTGATGGCGTTGCAGTTGGCTGCTGAGCACCAGCCGTTGGGGTCAATGTTGGCGGACGGGTTGGTGTGGGTGTGACCAGATTCACCCGCACGATTAGAGTTTGCCCGGCGGAAATGAGATTTTTATCCGTGATTTTGTTTTGAAGCATGATGTCATCAACCGTGGAATTGAACAGCGAGGCAATATAATCCAGTGTATCTCCGGTTTTGACCACATACTCAATGCGTGTCCCGCGCGGCAAACCAGTGGGGAGCGGTGTTTCAGTTGGCAAAGTCTGATTGGGCGCCGGGATGAGAATTTTATCTCCCTCACGAATTGGGCACTGTCCGGCGGGGAAGTTATTCAACGCCAGCAGCACCAGTAAATCCACTTCATACTTGACTGCCAGATCAAAACAGGTATCACCGCTTTGCACCGTGTATTCAAATGGCCCCGAAGGCGTAAATGTTAACGTCGGTGTGGGCGTTTCGGTTTCGGTTGGTGTCATCGTCACGGTTGCAGTTGGCGGCACCGGGCTTGGGGTGAGCGTGGAGGTGGCTGTGGGTGTGGGCGAGGAAAACAGGGCAATTTGCGGCCGGCTCCCTCCGCTGACCCACAAAATAATCAGGATGATCCCCATCAAAACCAGCAACCCCGCCAAACCCCACGTAAGGTAGGGCATCATCTTCTGGCGTTTGCGATAGGAATCGATTACGCTTTGAGGCGAATTTTTTCCACTCATGATTTTTCCTGCTCCATTTCCGGGTTTAGGATTATTCTCCGGTGAGATTGGGATGGTGATTACAGGATCACGAGAAGTATTCTACACTAAAAAGCAAGAATTGGGATAGCCTTGATTTTGTCAAGCACTTCGGCATGAACTGTCATGATATAATTTACACAACGAATGTTTAATCTAAAATCACTGGAGGAAATCCATGGAAATTAATCACACAGAATTCAAGCGCTGTGATGTGGTAAAAGTATCCGGTCGCGTGGATAGTTCCACTGCTCCTCGTCTTGCCGAGAAAATCAACGAAATCACTGACGCGGGGCGTTTTCGGATTGTTTTAGACCTCCAGGATTTGGATTTCATCTCCAGTGCCGGCTTGAGGGTTTTGATCGGCGCTCAAAAAACCTGCAAACGCTATAACCGTGGCGAGGTCGTTTTGGCGAACGTTCAACCGAACATCCTTTCCGCTCTTGATCTTGCGGGTTTTACTCCCTTCTTCAAGATTTTTGACGATACCGTCTCGGCGGTGGGTAACTTTTAAGGTACAGGTTTTGGATTAATGCCCACCTTCGTTTTTCCGGGCAAATATGAAAGCCTGGCTAAAATTGCAGAACTGGTTCAAATTGCTACCCGAGAATTTGGGCTGGATTCTTGTGCTGCTTACGGTGTAGAAACAGCCGTAGATGAGGCCTGTTCCAATATCATTGAACATGCTTACGGTGGAGAAGATCGAGGTGAAATCGAGTTTTCATACGAAATCACCGCAAACTCCTTGATTATCACTTTGCGAGATCACGGAAAGAAATTCAAACCCAAAAAGATCGAAAAACCAAAAAAGAATGTCCCTCTGAAAAATCGTTCAGACCATGGATTGGGATTGTATTTCATTCACCAGTGGATGGATGAAGTCCATTATGATCATCGTGAAGGCTACAACATCCTTACACTGATCAAGAACAAAGGCACAATGAGTTAATGAGCCCCGCTCCCAGGCAGACGATTAAACCGGATTGGAAAGAGTTTCTCCGCTTCGGTGAAGAGCTGCTGGCACAGCCTGCCGTGGCAAGTCAGTGTGAATGGATTTGCCAATGGATCGAAACCAAATTGACGGCTAGCGCTGAGTTATGGCTGGCAAAACCATTTTATCCGTTGCCGGGCGAAAACAATTTAAAGACGATCCCGGCGGATGATACCCCCGCCATTGTGCAGGAATGCTATTCGAAGCGAAAGACAGTCCTGGATACTCCTTTATCCCACTCTGCACCCCACACAAAAGAACTCCCTCTGAAAATAGCCGTACCTCTCGTAACCCAAAATAATCTTTTGGGAGTATTGCTTGTCTGGCGCTCCAGCGAAGTCCCCTTCAGCAAGTCTGAAATCGAATATATAGAAGGAATTGCCTCTCATGCAGCACTGGCCATGCAGGTGCTTCGGCAGGCAATCATCAAAAAATGGCGTCTTGAACAATTATCGCTGGTGCGGAAAGTCAGTTCTGAGGTAACCCGGCTGCGTGATATCGATCAATTTTGCCAGCACCTGAGCAATACTATTCTGGAAAAATTTAATTATTTTCTGGTTTCTATTTATACCTTCGATCCGCTTGCCAAGATCTTGATTCATCGCGCCAGTGCTTCAAAGATTAAAGAAATTACCGGCCAGCTGGCATCACTCCATATCCATCCCGGACAAGGGATAATCGGCCAGGTAGCCGAGAGTGGTGTAGAAGTCATTGCCCAACGAGTTGACAGCGACCCTCATTACCGTTCACTGCCGGGTTTGGAAGCCGTTCAAGCCGAGGCCGCCATTCCCATTCAAATTGGCAATCGCATTTTGGGTGTGCTTGACCTGCAAAGTGATGAGAAAGATGCCTTCCATGATGTTGATCTGGTAGTCCTCCATGCCCTGGCGGACTATCTGGCATTCGCACTAGAAGGCATGCAGCTGATTAACGGGTTAGAAAAACGCACTCAGCAAATCTCTGCACTGTTGGATATCACGCACAAGCTCACCTCGATTCTGGATTTTGACGAGTTGCTGGAAGAGGTAGTCAAGGCCATCCAGCAGCACTTCGGCTATCCGTACGTGCATATTTTCATTCTCCACCCCGGTAGAAGAAAATTGATTTACGAGGCTGGCAGCGGCGCTCGCAGTCAGGCTTTAGAGGAAAATCAGGTCATGTACGATTGGGATGACCCGCACGGCATTATCCCATGGGTAGCACGCACCGGCCAAACCTTACTGGCTAATGATGTCAATCAGGAACCCCTTTACCGCCCATCCACCCTTCCCCCAGCCGATACCCGAGCTGAGCTGGCTATCCCGCTGGCTTATGCCGGCGAAATCCTCGGAGTTTTGGACTTACAGTCCGATCAGGTTAACAGTTTCGATATTCGCGATATCCCTCTGCTGGAGTCACTGGGTTCCACAATCGCTATCGCTATTCGCAATGCGCGGTTGTACCGCTCCGAGGTGTGGCGGCGTCAGGTTGCCGACTCATTCCGCGAAATTGCCGGACTTGTTTCTGCGAATGTGGCTTTGCCGGATTTGCTGGAAAGGATTCTCAACGAGGTTGACCGCAGCCTGCCATGTGAAGCAACGGCAATCTGGTTGATTCAGCCCGGCAGCGAGATGAATGAAACTCCGAATCTGATGCTGGCTGCTGTACATGGCGCTCCTGCCGATAAAGTGTGGGAGGTGATTGAATCCAACCCTCAAGCCCGTCATTATTTGCTGGAAGCATTGAAGGCGACTTCTCCGTTGATCCGCCAGCCAACCGACCCCATCGGTCCGCTGGGCAAAGCGCTCGATTTTCCCTCTGATTATTCTTCGCTGGCAGCCCCTTTACGCGCCGGAGATGAACCCCTGGGGTTATTGACCATCGCCCACCACCTGCCCGGACGGTATGGAAGTGAAGCCAGTTTAATCACCATGACTTTTGCAAACCATGCCGCAGTTGCAATCCAAAACAATCGTCTATTCATGGTTTCTCAAGAACAGGCGTGGATTTCAACCATCCTTTTACAAATTGCGGAAGCAACCCAGGGAACCCAGAACGTCGAAGAACTGCTGGATACCATGGCAAGGCTGACACCCATGCTGGTAGGGGTAAGAAAATGCGCCTTTTTCGTCTGGGACGAAAACCGTCAGGTCTTTACCCTGCTCTCCGAGCATGGGCTGAACCTAGCTTACAAACCTGGAACACTCACCTATGATCTTTCTATCCCCCTCGTAGCAAAACTGGTCGAAACCCGCGAAATTATTTTTATACAGAACGTTTCCGAAGAGTTACACCTGGCTGAAGCGGGGGTGGATGAAGAGAGTGGCACACTGGTCATATTGCCGATGATCTCCCGCGGGCGGTTGCTGGGTGCCTTTTTAGTTGCCCACACACCGGAAAACAATTTACACTCTAATCGAATTTTCGATCAGCAAACGCTGGATTTGCTGCAAGGAATCGCCCGTCAAACTGCCTTAGCCATGGAAAACCTGATGCTGATTGAAGCCCGACAGGAAGAGGCTTATGTTACAGCTGTAATGCTTCAGGTTGCCCAGGCAGTGGTCAGCCAGAATAATCTGGAGGATATTCTCGACACAATCGTCCACCTGATGCCCATTCTGGTCGGCATTGACTCATGTGTTATTTACTTATGGGAAGAACATCTGGAACTCTTCCGCACTGCCAAAGTGTTCACCGGTTCACAGCGGGAAGAAATGATGATCGAAGGGGAAACTTATCGTCTCGGTGAATTTCCGTTGCTTGATGCGGTTCTGGAAAGCGAACAGCTCATCGCCTGCAAAACCACCAAAACCGATTTTTCAATTCAAAACTGGAAAACCCTCGATTGCCTGCTGCCCGCAGAAGAGATTGAACGACAATACGACCCCCAGGATCAATGGGTGCTCGGTGTGCCGCTATCGGTAAAGGGTGAATTTTACGGGGTACTGGTTGCCAGCGAATCCAACGTGCCGCTTTCATTCCATGACCGGCGGCTGGAAATCCTCTCTGGAATCGCCCAACAGGTATCGTTAGCCATTCAAAATGACCGCCTGAACCGGGAGATGATTCAACGCGAGCGGTTAGAGCGGGAAATTCAACTTGCCCGTCAAATTCAGAAAACCTTTTTGCCGCATCGCCTGCCGAAAGTTCCCGGCTGGGAATTGGATATCCACTGGCAGACCGCTCGCGAGGTGGGTGGAGATTTTTACGATGTCTTCCGCATCAAAGGGGATCGCTTTGGCGTTGTGATTGCCGATGTGTCCGATAAGGGCATGCCGGCCGCTTTATATATGACCGTCACCAAAACCCTGATACGCGCTTTTTCACAAAATGCCGAATCTCCCGCCCGCGTCCTGGAAAGGGTTAATCGGGCGCTAACTTTTGAGCCTCAAAACACAATGTTCGTGACGGCGGTCTTTGTCATTTTCAACGCTGAAGACGGCACCTTAAGATACGCAAACGCCGGTCATAATTTACCTTTCATTCTGCGTCATGCAAATGGTTCTGTTGAGGAATTTCCCAAAGGGGGCATGGCACTCGGTGTTTATGCCTCGAACAAATTAAGTGATCATGTGCTTTCCATTGAAGCGGGAGACTGGCTGATATTTTACACCGATGGCGTAACCGAAAGTTTTTCACCCGCCGGGGAAACCTTTGGTGAGCAACGTTTGCGAGCAATTCTCGCACAAGCCCCCAAGAGCAGCCCGGCTGTTTTCCTTGAGTTTATTCGCGAACAACTGACCGCTTTTCGTGAAGGCACTCCGCCGAGTGACGATCTCACACTGGTGGTTCTTCACCGTTTGTTATCGGGAGAAAAACCAGAAGAACCCGGCAGCCCTGCCTAGCTGGCATCAAAAATGCACCATCACCCTCAAATCAGGATGATGACAGCATGCAACCAGATAAATTGCTTATTCACCAAAGAACAATGCCCACCAGACATCCACATTGCGAATTGGAGAGGGGGTGGGTTCTGGTTGAATGTTTACCGAGCTTTGCGGAGTACCTTC
>NZ_DAOUBL010000035.1:0-9329 GCF_034432615.1 Bellilinea sp.
GCCGGCTGACCGCCGAAGAGATGCAGGCCTTTCAGCGCCGGCTGGCGGAAGCGCGGGAGGCCTACCGGCGCAAAATGGAACAGCACGCCGCCTTCCATTCAAAAACCCCCATTTCGCCGCAGAATGTGGAGCGCCTGGCGGTGGTGCGCTGGTTGGGGATGGGTGATATCCACGAAGCAGCCTTCTCGCCGGACGGCAGCCGGCTGGCGATTGTTTCTGACAAATGGATTTTTATATACGATCCCGCCCAACGGACACAGGTGAGATACCAAACCGGACTATTAACATATGGCGTTATGTTCTCGCCGGATGGTCAAATGCTCGTGTCATATTCCAATGAATCATCTAATCAAAAATATATCGTTCAGTTATGGCACGCTGCCGACGGCCGACTATTGCACTCACTGGAGGGACATACTGAGTCTGTGAATAAAGTGGCGTTCTCACCAGACGGACGCCTGATTGCTTCGGCCTCAAGGGATAAAACCGTGCGGCTGTGGCACGCTGCCGATGGCCGGCTGTTGCACTCATTGGAGGGACACACTGAATCGGTAAATAGAGTGACGTTCTCGCCGGATGGGAAGCTGCTTGCCTCGGCATCCGGTGATAACACCGTGCGGCTGTGGCACGCCGCAGACGGTCAGCTGCTGCGCACGCTGGAGGGACACTCCTCTGGAGTAAACAACGTGGTATTCTCGCCGAATGGGAAGCTGCTCGCCTCGGCGTCCGGTGATAACACCGTGCGGCTATGGCACGCCGCAGACGGGCAGCTGCTGCGCACGCTGGAGGGACACTCCTCTGGAGTCAATAGCGTGGCCTTCTCGCCGAACGGCAGTCTGCTGGCATCGGCTTCCGATGATAAAACTGTGCGGCTGTGGCGCGCTGAAGACGGCCGACTGCTGCGCACGTTTGATGGACACAAGGATCGGGTACGCAGCGTGGCGTTCTCGCCAGACGGAAAACTCCTTGCCTCGGCTTCCTGGGATAAAACCATGCGGCTGTGGCGAACCGCCGACGGCCGGCTGCTGGATACGCTCGTAGGACCAATGAGACTTTTTAGTCATGTGAACAGCGTTGCCTTTTCTCCGGACGGGAGACTGATCGCCTCGGCTTCAGGCGTACTTCAAATAGCAACAAAGATAATACAGGCTATAATGGAAGATAGTTTAAAGATAGAAGATAACACCGTGAGGTTATGGCGCGCCGAAGACGGGCAGCTGCTGCGCACATTGGAGGGACACACCTCTGGGGTAAACAGCGTTTCGTTCTCGCCGGACGGGAAGGTGCTCGCCTCGGGCTCCCATGACAAAACCGTGCGGCTGTGGCGCGGCGCAAACGGCCGAGTGCTGCGCACGCTGGAAGGACACACCTCTGGAGTCAATAGCGTGGCGTTCACGCCGAACGGCCGCCTGCTGGCATCGGCTTCCGATGATAAAACTGTGCGGCTGTGGCGCGTTGCCGACGGCCGGCTGCTGCGCACACTGGAGGGACACACCTCTGGGATAAACAGCGTTTCGTTCTCGCCGAATGGCGACCTGCTCGCATCGGCTTCCGCAGATGAAACCGTCAGGCTGTGGCGCGTCGAAGACGGACAGCTGCTGCGCACACTAGAGGGACACACGTCCGGGATAAACAGTGTGGCGTTCTCGCCGGACGGAAATCTACTGGCCTCAGCCTCCGATGACAACACCGTGCGGCTGTGGCGCGCTGAGGACGGGCAGCCCCTGCGCACACTGCATAGACACACGGATGATGTGCACAGCGTGACATTCTCACCGGACGGCCGCCTGCTCGCCTCGGCCTCCGCAGATAAAACCGTACTGCTGTGGGGCGTGCGCTGATCCGGCCGCGCCCCAAAACCTCACCCGTGTTCATCCTCACCATCCCCTCCTGTCTCCCCCAAAGCGTTCGGCAGGCAGGGGCAGGCGGCCGGCAAAAATCAAACCGCCGGACAGAGAAATTACCCCAACCAACGGTATAATAATAATAATCAAGCCCACTGCAGCAGGCCGGCAGCCGCCCGCAAACTTCCGCTCTAATCCAATCCACAGGGGATGACCATGAAAGTTGGAATTGACTTTGGCACAACCTACACCAAAATCGCCTACCTCGATGAACACGGCAGCCCAAAACTCTTCCTCTACCCCGCTCCGCCCAACGGCAGGCAGTTCGTTCCCACCACCGTTGCCTACACCCGCGGCGGCCGCAAAATCGTCATCGGTGAAGCCGCCCGCCTCGCGCTTCTCAACGAAGACGATGTGGTTTACTACGAAGCCTTCAAAATGCTTTTACCCCTCAAAAAGCCGCAAGATTGGAAAGCGCACGGCTGGCCGGATGGCAAAAGCCCCGCCGAAGTAACCCGCGACTACTTCTTACAGCTGCTGCGCGAAGCCGAGTACAGTTTTGAAAAACAGAATCCAAAAATTGACGGGCTGGTCGTATCCGTACCGGAACTGTGGCAGAAGACCGCCGATAACCCCGGCGCTGAGGCGTTGAAGAAAATCCTGACCGAAGACCTGCGCCTGCCGCTGGATCACCTGCGCAGCGAGCCGGTCTGCGCCGCAGCCTTTTACGTATACAGTTACCAAAAGCTGGAGCGCAGGTCAAAACGGCCGTTCAACCTGCTGGTCTGCGATGTTGGCGGCGGCACCTTCGATGTCGCCCTGTGCCGGGTGGAGGGGAGCAGCATCAAGGTGCTCACCTTTGACGGCAACGGGCAGTATGGGGTGGGAGAAGCCGGCGTATCCTTTGACCGCGCCGCCGTTCAAATTGCCTGCCGTCAGGCCGGGCGCGGGAAGCCGGAAGAACTGGACGAAACCGAATTCATCGAACTGGTGCGTGAATTTGAGCGGGTGAAGATCGAAAAGCACGACGAAGTATCCAAACAGATCGTCGAGTTCAAGGATGTTCCCGAAATTCAGGATGCGCCCCTCTATGCGTGGCGCAGAGGAAAATACAAACTAAGCGTTGCTCAGGTTCTACAGGCCTTTGAACCGGTGAAACGGGGCATTGAAAAAGTGCTCACCGCCATTCAGCAGCACGCCGCCGCCAACAACTGGACAATTGACCGCGTCGCCATCGTCGGCGGCTTTGGGCAGTTTCCCCTCGTCGAGCAGACCATCCTCGATTGTCTCGGAATTAAGGGGGAAACGGACGTGCGCTTTGACCGAACCTTAAACAGCGAAAACCGCTTTTATGCGATTGCTCTCGGGGCGGCCTTGATTGCCAACGGCATCATTGACCCGGTGGAGTACTATCCTCACACACTCGGCATCTTTGCCCACCGCATCCGCAACGGGGAATTGTCTGAGGAGTTCATTCCCATCGTAAAACCCGGCGAGATGCCGGCCGGCAGCCTGCAACCCTACTTTGCTCAGGAGGACGGCCAACCGCTAATCCTTGATGTTCAGAGCTCGGCATTCGGCCGGCTGCCGGTCTTCATGCAGCTGCACGGCAGCGGCAATCTGCTCTCGCTCAGCGTTCCGGAGGTGGACTACCCCCCGCCCGGCAAATACCACATCGGCCTGGCGGTGGACCGCTCCAATCTCGGCAAGCTGGTATTTGAGGCAACCAGCGATCAGCGCAGGTTTGAATACCTGCTCGGCAATGTCAACCCACAATTGATTGTGTAGGAAAGAAAATGACCCCCAACCAACGACAGCTCATTGGCGAAATCATTACCGACTCCAGCCAGCCCGACTGGATGACGGCTGCCCGCCTGATGGAAGCGGCCTTCGACTGGCTGCTTTCTTCGCTGCCGGCCGAGCCGCCCGACCGCATTCAGGCGATGAAAGCCCTGCTCGATCTGAACAAAGCGCTGAAGAATCTGAACGACGGCCTGAGCGCCCTGCTTCCCCGTCTGATTGCCAAAGCCGAACCCGGCCCGACTTTGGAAGAATCGGTGCGCGAATTGCACATTCGCCTCAAACAGCTGGCACAAGAGATGAATCAAATGCAAAAACAGCTCAAGCCGCTGATCGAAGCCGAGCAAAGCCTTCAGACTCAAGCTGCCGAATTTGAAAAGCTCCGCCAGCGCCTTGAGCAGATGCAAAAGTTAGAAAAGCTGGCCGGCAGCGCGGACGAATTGAGAGAACAGGTGCAGCGGCTGGAAGAACGCCTGCCGCCCGGAGCGTGGGAAGCCGAGCAGTGGGAAACAAAACTGGGCGGCTATCTGGAAAAGCTGTTCATCCTTTCGGAACAAACAAGCGCTGCACTGGATGAAAAGCACCGCAAGATGATGCGCTTCATCCAACAGCGCGAAGCGGATCTGAAGCGGATCGCCGGGGAACTGCAGGCGGCGCAGGAGCGTTACCGAACGGTTGAGGATGATTTTCAGCAACGCCGCGATGTGCTGGAGTTTTATCTGGAAGCCGACCGCATCGTTGCCGAAGCACTTGGGCAGCCCGCTTCCGGTGGGCTGAATCAGCTGCTCAACCACATCGAGCATCTGCTCCAACAAGCCGACACTCTCCTCAAAACGGCCATGGAAGCCAACGAAGAGGCCAGAAGAATCACCCCCATCCCCTACAGTGGCGGAGGATCAGGATGACCGTGCTTGAACTTGCCGACATGAAAAAATCCATCGAGGAACTGCGCCAACAATTAGACGGGCTTTATCGCTTTATTGATCAGGCGGAATTGGCCGTTCAGGAAATGGAAGCGATTGCCGCTCAGGCGCAGCGCACCGCCGAAACGGTCAGCTCCTTCAACCGCGAAATGCTGACTCTGCAAAATCGGCTGGCATCCGTCATTCAACCGGTCGAAAACGCCGCTGCGGTCATGCAGCGCGAATTGACCCACCTGGAGCGCATCGGTGGGCAGGGATTGGCGCAGCAGCCGGATGTGACCGTGCGGGCAGTGTCTTCTCTTCTGCAATTGAGCCTGTCGGTTGCCGCCCAATTCTTTTCGATGGAACAGCTGGAAGATTTTTGTAAGCCAGAAAACGGCTACGCGATAGACCGTCTGCGGCGGCGCTGGATGGAGTGGTTCGGCGAGCTGACCCAATATCTGGCTCGAGCGCTTGCCCTCGCGCAAACCATCGCCGAACACGATGGGATTGGAACGCTGGCAGGAGAGTACCTCGTTGCGCTGGATCAGCTGGCGCGGCAGTGCGGTGAATGGCAAGCCTTCTGGCTAAAGAAAACCGTCCCTTCCATGCCGGCCGCGGACAGCAGCGCCCTGCCCGCCGATGTCAAACAACCCCAATCCGAGGCGGCCAAAAAACGCAAGCGGAAAACAAGGGGAAAGGCGCATGACGGCTGAAGAAATCATTACTTTGAACATCGCCGCCGTCAATCCGACTACCCGCGCCCTTGGGCCGGGCCTGCGCGCTGCGGTCTGGGTGCAGGGTTGTCATTTCGACTGCGCCGGCTGCATTGCGCCGCAGTGGAAACCGCTGGCAACCGCACGGCTGATGCGCGCCGACCATCTGGCAGAGGAAATGCTGCGCCATCCCGAAGTCACGGGGTTCACCTTCTCCGGCGGCGAGCCGATGCTGCAGGCCGCCGGCCTTGCCCAGCTGATTCGCATCGCCCGCAGGAAAAGAGACCTGACCCTGATCTGCTACACCGGCTACCGGTTGGATCAGCTCCGCCGTACCTCTTTGCCGGGAGTGAAGCAACTGCTGGCAGAAACCGATGTTCTGATTGACGGCGTTTATGTGGAGAAATGGAACGATAACAAAGGGCTGAAAGGCAGCCGCAATCAACAGGTTCACCACCTGACCGATCGGCTGAAATTTTTTGATTTTGAAAACTGCGCAAGACGGGTGGAAATCCGGATTGAGAACGGTCTGATCATCCTGACCGGGGTGCCTTCCGCAGCGGCACTGAGGGGATTCCAATCCGCCGTTCAGCGCAGTCGTTCCCCGTCCTTACCGATGAGCGAATGAACGACCATAGGGGGCAGCCCGACCCGGATCACTGCAGGGTCATTTTTATACAAAAAAGAAGAAAGGCAGGTAAAAAATGAGTGGGATAAAAGAGGTCACCATCAGCAGCACGTACTTCCAAAGATTGCTTTCCGATTCAAGCCGGCTGCAAGCGATTCAATCGGCGCTGCCGCAATTCATGGAAAGCGTTGCCGAGGCAATCCTCAACGAAGTTGCCGGCCAGCTGCAGAACAACGAACGGCGGCAGAGCCGTTACGAAGCCAGCCTGGCCAACCTGAGCGAGGAAATGCGCCAGATGGAAAGTGAGGTGAATCAGCGTTTGCGCAGAATGAACGAGCACTGGCAAGGTGAGTTGCAAAACTCGCTTAGGGAAAACCGGCACGAATTCCGCCAGCGCATCGGTGAGCTGGATCAGCGCCTCACTGCGCAAATTCAGCAGGAGCGCCGCGAAAGAGAACGTCAGGTTCAGGAGATTTCTGACCGCATCAATGCCCTTGTCGCAGACGAGCGCCGCCGTGACGAACTGGCGCGTTCGTGGGTGAATGATGTTTCCCTGAAAGCAGGTTTTATTGCAAACAATTACCGCCACCAGCAGTTTGCGCCGGGAGAACTGGATAAAATTGAACGGGACATCCAGATTGCCCGGCAGAACGTCCTGCAAGGAATGCCGCAGAGCGCCCTCTCCACCATCCAGCGCGCATACAATGACCTGAACGACCTGCAAATGAAACTGGAACGGTTGGAAAAAGAGTGGCTGCTCTGGCACACCGCTGCCCTCGAAGCCACCCGCCAGCTACTCGCCATTGCTCAAAGCAATCGGGTTTGTTCGGCGCTGGATATGGAAGGCAAACCGCTGACCGGCTTCGAGGTGGAGGTGGATCACTGGACGCGCGGCAAGTTGACCGCTTTTGAAACTAAACTCAAGAAGATTATCGGCCGTATTGAGAATGACGAGCAACCGCTCTCCATTGAAGAACTGCGGGAGATTGCTGAAACAGCAGCTCCGAAACTGAGAGAGGAACTGGAGCAGATCATTGCAGAGGCACGAACGGCGGTGATTGCTTCTCAACTGCGCGCCAGCATTGCCGAATTGGTGATTCAGGCGCTCGAAAGCCAGGGGTATGTCTATGACGACAGCGCATATGAGGAAGAAGACCAACGATTGGGCTATGTTGCCAAAGTCAAGGCTTTCGACGGCAGTGAGGTTGTGATTTCCATTTCGCCGGACGATGAAAATGCCGCCGCCAACCATCTGCAGATCCACTCGTTTGATCAGGACGTTCGCACTGAGCATGAGCTGCTGCAACGCGCCAAAGCCATTTCCGAATCGCTGCAGGAGCAGGGTTTGCAGGCATCGCAGCCAGCAGTTACCGATCAACGCGCCGACCCGCGCCTTCGAGACCTGGAAAGAGTGAGAAAACAGGCCGTTACCAAATCGAGAGGTTGAATGGCAATCGAACGACTGCAATATCCTCTTGACTTCAATCAGGGCGATCGGCTGATCATGCTCTACGGGCCGGGTACCCAGGACTCATTTATCAGCCAGGATTACCTCGAATGGGACATTGAAACCGCCCTGTGGCAATTGCTGCACGAAAAGGGATTTGAGAGAATTGTCTTCTTCAACACCAATCAGTCCATTTATTTTCTGGATCAAAAATCGAAAGAAGTTTCTCTGCCCAAAACCAAAGGCGCTCTTGCTCACCATGCCGCCGCACCACCCCTCAAGCGGTGTAAAGGCCCGCTGGGCGATCTGAATCTGGCAGCGCGCCCGAAATCTCCCGAACTTGGCGCGGAGGCCTTCCGCAGCGCGCCGGCGCTCAGCGATGTGATGGCATTGTCGCTGATGGATACCTTCATCCGCAAAAATGATCACAAAACCGCGCTGGTCTTTTCGCAGGCCGAAACCACTTTCCGCTTTTTCAACGACCTGCGCCTGTTGGCGGGGAAATTCAGCAGCTGGATCAGGTTGCCGGCAAGCAACCCGAATATCTGCATCCTAATATTTTCAACGCCCACCTACCAGGACCTGTGTGAAACCGCACAGCGGTTTGAATATCTACCGGACTTATTTGCCAACCTGCAAACCAAACGGGGTTCCAACCGCCAGTACAACATCGCCTTTATTGGCGGTCCGGAAGAACAGGAAATTCATCGGCTGGTTGACTTCTGCCGCTTGAAGTACGGCGTGGCGGTCAACTGGCGCGAACGCAGGAAACTGGAACTCTGGATGACCGCCGAGAACCTGGAGGCAAAAACATGGCTCAACCGGCTAAAAAACAGCGGCGCACTCAATCGTGCCGTGTGCAGAAAAATGGGCTGGCTTACCTCAATGCCGGATGATGAACGCGATGCCTTGACGCGTCTCAACGAATTGGTCGGATTACAACCGGTTAAGGAAAACATTACAGAACTGATTGCTTTGTTGAAAGATAAAGAACAGCGTGAAGCGCAGGGCTTTGGCAGCGGTGAACCATTGCGCTTGCATTTGGTTTTCAGCGGCAACCCCGGCACCGGTAAGACCACTGTAGCGCGCCTGATGGGCGAAATATACCGCGATATGGGGCTGCTGCGGCGCGGCCATCTGATCGAGGCAAAGCCCTCCGACCTGATCGGCAACGTGGTCGGCGATACCGCCATCAAAACCAACGCTCAGGTTGACCTTGCCCTGGACGGGGTTTTGTTCATTGATGAAGCCTACCAGATGGCAGATAAAGAGCGCGGCGGGTTTGGGCAGGAAGCACTGGAAACCCTGATGGCGCGGATGGAAAATGACCGCAAACGTCTTTGTGTGATTGTCGCCGGATACCCGCAGCGAATGCAGCAGTTTCTCGATGCCAACCCCGGCCTTCAACGCCGATTTGAAAAAGTCATCCCATTCCCCGACTACACGAATGAAGAATTGATGGCCATTCTGCAAAGCAAAATTGAAAAGCTCGGTTTATCCTGTACGCCCGAACTGAACGAACAACTTGTGCGGATTGTGCAAAACATTCCCCGAGACGAGAAATTCGGCAATGCCGGAGAGATTGAAAAACTGCTGCAGGGCCTGGAAAAACGCCGCGCCGTGCGCAAACTGCAAAACCGCTTGCCCGTCAATGAACCTTTCAGCATAGAGGACATTCCGGATGATTATCGCGTCTATCTCCCTCCTCCGCTGCCGGGCATGGATCTTCTTTTGAATGAACTGAATGAGATGGTCGGTTTGCAAGAGGTCAAAACCTTTGTGCGCCGTCAGGTGTCCCGTTTGCGTTGGGAGCAGAATCGCCCCACCGCCGTCAAAAGTAACCAGCCGCGTTCCCTGCACATGGTCTTCACGGGCAACCCCGGCACCGGCAAAACCTCGGTGGCGCGCTTGATGGGCAAAATTTTCAAGGAGTTGGGGCTGCTGCGCAAGGGGCATGTGGTCGAGGTCTCGCGCGGCGATCTGGTTGCCGAG
>NZ_DAOUBL010000036.1:0-9767 GCF_034432615.1 Bellilinea sp.
AGGCGGGCGGGCATTGTCCCACGCCGCGGGCTGGCGCAAACCGGTCAAGGCAATCGCCAGAAAAATCGGTTCATCCGGCAGGGGGTTTTCATTGCGCGGAATGAAAACAGGCCCAATTTCAAAGAACGCCAGGCGGTCACTCAGGCGGGCATTTTTCTCCACCGCGTCCAGCACCGAAGCCAGCAGCGAACGACGCATGACCACCCGTTCGGGGCTGAGCGGGTTGCGGAGGGTCAGGTATTCGGGCTGCGGCGGGCGCGCCTCAGCCGGATACAGGCGCGCTTCCCGCTGCGGAGCGGTCAGGCGGTAGTTGATCACCTCCTGCAAACCCAGGCGGATGAGCGTCTGGCGTATTTCTTGTTCCAGTTCCAGGGCGGCATCCGAGCGCGGCGGCGGCAAAGGATCGGCCAGACTTGTGGAGGGGATGTTCTGATAGCCGTAAATGCGGGCAATTTCCTCAATCAAATCGGCTTTACCGGTTTCGCCGCTGCCAATATCCAGCCGGTGGGGCGGCGTTTTGGCCAGGACGCTATCGCCTTCAACCCGGCAGGTGAATTCCAGCCGGGTGAGCATCTCGGCAATCTGACCGGCGGTCAATTCAATTCCCAGCCAGCGGTGTACATCGGCTTCTGTGAGGCGGATTTCAGGGTCCTGCGGCGGGAGAGGATATTCATCCACCAAACCGGCGTAAATCTGCCCGCCGCTCCACTCGGCCATGCGGTTGAGGCACAACACCACTGCGGTTTCGGCAAGCGCAGGATGCACCCCGCGTGAAAAGCGATAAGCCGCTTCGGAGTTGATCCGTTGATGAAACGCTGTGCGCCGCACATTGACAAAGTTCCAGGCCGCCCCTTCCAGCAGCACACTGCGGGTTTGCGGGCTGACCTCGCTTTCCAGCCCGCCCATCACCCCGGCCAGCGAGAGCGGCCCAGCCGTATCGCACACCAGTACGGTGAACGGTTCGAGGGTTCGTTCCACGCCGTCCAGCGTAGTCAGTTTTTCGCCCGGTTGCGCCGCTCGGGTGATCATGGTGGGCGGTTTTCCGCCGGCACGGCGCACCAGCACATCATAATCAAAGGCGTGCAGGGGTTCACCCAGTTCCAGCATCACGTAATTGGTCGCATCCACCACGCTGTTGATCGGGCGCATGCCCGCCAGCCGCAATCGGCGCTGTACCCGGTAGGGGCTCGGTCGCGGGGTCACACCTTCCACCAGTCCCAGCACAAAACGCGGGTTGAGGTGGGGGTCGCTGATTTGAATGGCGGCCTTGCCGCGAATGGATGGCGCATCTTCGGGCAGGCGCGCCTGCGGGTAACGCAGCGGTTTACCGGTCAATGCCGAAAGTTCGCGCGCCACGCCAATCAGTGAGGCATCCCGAATCATATTTGGCAGAATCGAGATTTCCAGCACGGCATCGCCCATGTAATCCACCAGCGGCACGCCGGTTGGGGCATCATCATCCAGAACGATGATGCCCTCATGTTCGTCGGAAATGCCCAGTTCCTTCTCAGAACAGACCATCGAAAACGACTCGACCCCGCGGATTTTGGCGCGCTTAAGGGTGGTCAGCACCTGCCCCGGCTGATGACCGTCGTAAATGCGCGCGCCTTCGCGGGCATACGCCACCTTAATCGGCTTGGGCAGAACGCCTTTGCCCTTGTATTCAAACAGGTTGGGAGCACCGGTCAGCACGATGATCTCGCCGGTGCCATCGTTCAGTCGGCACAATACCAGCCGGTCGGCATTCGGATGCGGCATCACCTCGTCAATTTGAGCAACCACGATTTTATCCGGCTGCCACGAAAGTCCGCTGACCTTGAACTCGCGCGGGGTATCGGCCGGCAGGTCGGCATACGGGTCGGGCAAGCCCACCAGCTGGATCTCTTCTACCTCCAGCCCGGCCATGGTCAGGGTTTTCGCCAGATCCAGCAGGGAAAGGTCAATGTCAATATAGTCTTTCAGCCAGGAAAGCGGTATTTTCATCAGAACTGCTCCAGAAAACGAATGTCATTTTGCCAGAAGTAACGGATGTCCTCGATATGATACTTGAGCATGGCGATCCGCTCGGGGCCTAAACCGGCCGCAAAACCGGAAAAGACGGCCGGATCATATCCACCGTTTTGCAGTACCACCGGATGCACCATGCCGCAGCCGCCAATTTCCAACCAGCCGCTACCGCGGCACACACCGCAGCCTTTTCCGCCACAGATAAAGCATTCCATATCCACCTCGGCGCTCGGTTCGGTAAACGGGAAGTAAGAGGGGCGGAAGCGCGTCCGGACACCTTCGCCAAACATGCGTTTGGCAAACGATTCCAGTGTGCCTTTCAGGTTCGCAAAGGTGATTTGCCGCCCAACCGCCAGCAGTTCTACCTGATTGAATTGCATTTCATGGCTGGCGTTGGTTTGTTCATAGCGATAGACCATGCCCGGCAGGATGACGCGGATGGGGTGCGGCGCCATTTCGCGCATGGCGCGGATCTGACCGGGGGAGGTGTGCGTGCGCAGGATCACCCCGGGTGTGGTGGTGTGAAAGGTATCCCACATATCGCGCGCGGGATGATGGGCAGGAATGTTGAGCAATTCAAAGTTCAACTCCTCGGTTTCCACTTCCGGCGAGCGGTAAATTTGAAAACCCATTTCGATGAAAATGGCGCAGATTTCATCCAGCGCCTGAGTGGCAGGGTGCGCCCGGCCCAGCGCCGGCTGCCGCCCCGGCAGGGTCACGTCCAGCCGCTCGGCGGTCAGTTTACGTTCCAGCGCTTCGCGGCGCAGAACGGCGCTGCGTTCTTCCAGCGCATTTTCCAGCGCAATTTTGACCTGATTGGCTTTTTGACCGACCTGCTGGCGGATTTCTTTGGGGATGCTGCTCATACGGGCAAAGACCTGCATGACGGGCGCACTGCGCCCCAAATGAGCCGTGCGCCACCCGCCCAACTGCGCCTCGTCCTGTACCTGCTGCAGGGCATTCAGTCCATTTTGCAGAATCTGATCCAGTTCTTCCAAAATATTTTCGGAGTCGCTCACCTTTACCTCCTGAAGAAAGTGATTCGGTTAACAAAAATCCCGCCCCGGTCAAGGGACGGGAGGAAATTTCCCGCGGTACCACCCTGTTTGGCTGCCATTCCGGCAGCCCACTCAGCCCAACGGCTCCGCCGGCTGGCAGAACGATTGGCGCGCCGGTTAACGCTGGCGGTGCGGCCCGAACTACTGGCTCTCACTGGGGAGAGCGTTCCCCCGGGCGGCTCGGGAGGGAACTTCAACCGGTTTCTGCCGGGCTGGGGTCTCAGTCTGCGCCCCGGCCTCCCTGTCGGTTTCCGCCAGTTTACTTTCCTCCGTCACAGCCGTTTGCGGATTTGGAATACCCTTATTATCTTCAGAATGTGTTGCTTGTCAAGGCATCCGCAAGTTGCCGTTTTTTCAAAACCGGTTTGGTTTCCGCGTTTGCGTCCATTCGTAGTAAAATCAACGCGGCTTTTCCTACCCACCTGTCATCTCTGCTCAACATTTATGCGAAAACTGTTTGAATTGCGTCTCCCGGCTCAATTCTGGCTGATGTTTGCCGGAATGTTAATCAGCACCATTGGCGCCAGTATGATCTGGCCCTTTTTGATGATTTACGTCAGCGAACGGCTGGCTATGCCGCTGACCGTCAGCGCCGGTTTGTTGACCATCAATTCCGTTTGCGGGCTGATCAGTTCCTTCATTGCCGGTCCCATCATTGACCGACTGGGACGCAAGTGGGTCATGGCAATCAGTTTGCTGGTCAACGGCTTGGGGTATTTACTGATGAGCCGCGCCGAAACCTACCCGGCTTTTGTCCTGCTGATGATTCTGCAGGGGGCTGCTAACCCGCTCTATCGGGTCGGCGCTGATGCAATGATGGCGGATCTGCTTCCCGTCGAAAAACGGGTGGATGGATATTCGTTGATGCGCCTGAGCAACAATGTCGGTGTGGCTATTGGGCCGGCAGCCGGCGGTTTTATTGCTTCCATCTCGTACGAATACGCCTTCTACGGGGCAGCAACCGGGCTGGTGATTTACGGTCTGCTGATTGCCTTTCTGGCGCGGGAAACCCTGCCCCAGCCTGTCGGTGGGCCGGCGGCAGCCCTCCGACAGCCAGAACGCTTTGGGGGGTATGGGCATGTACTGCGTGACCAGCCCTACATGACCTTTCTGCTGGCGTTCATTTTTACCCAGTTGAGCGCCTCCATCATGTGGGTGCTGCTTTCGGTCTACGCCAAAACCCATTATGGCGTAACCGAACGGTTATACGGCATGATCCCGATGACCAACGCCCTCATGGTGGTCTTTTTCCAGATTCCGGTCACCATGCTCACCCGTCGTTTCAATCCTTTGCCGGTGCTGGCATTGGGCGGCTTGCTGTACGGACTGGGGGTTGGCAGCGTGGCCTTGGGCAGCGGCTTTTGGGGATTTTGGGCAAGTATGGTGGTGATGACCATCGGCGAGCTGGTGCTGGTACCCACTTCGTCCACCTATGCTGCCAATTCAGCTCCAGCCGATATGCGCGGGCGCTACATGAGTTTATATGGCCTGACCTGGAATGTGGCTGCCGGGATTGGGCCGGTCGCCGGCGGCTTTTTGAACGACTGGTTCAACCCACAGGCGATCTGGTATGGCGGCGGACTGTGCGGCATTTTCAGCGCGCTGTTATTCGTCTTCTTCTGGCTGCGCCGCCCGGCGGCTGAGCCTGCCCCGGCGAGCAAGATTCCCTGAGTCGCGTTTCAACCAATTGACGCAAGCCTTTCGCGTCAACTTGACAATCTGCACCATTATTCAGTATATTTGGAACGGATTTTAACCGGGGAAACCGCAACTTCGCGGGGAGAAGTCGGGTTTTCCCTGCAACATTGGCTTCGTTTTATCATCTGTACAAACAAGAAAGCAAGGACGATGGACATTGTTCTGCCCACCGCTGTTTTGCTCTTATTGATTCTTTCGGCATTAGCCCCTTTCATTCAGCAGGCGCAGTCCCAACGCGCCGGCTGGTTGATGGCAATTTTGCCGGCTGGGCTGTTTTTGACCCTGCTCGGCCGTTTGCCCGCCATTCTGGCCGGGCAGGTTTTTGCCTATCAACTGCCCTGGGCTGAAAGACTGGGGGTTACCTTCTCCCTCTACCTGGATGGTTTGGGACTGCTTTTCAGCCTGCTGATTCTGGGCATCGGCACGCTGGTTTTGATTTACGGCGGCGGCTACCTGCACGGTCATCATCAATTGGGGCGTTTTTATGCCTTCATCCTTTTCTTCATGGCTGCCATGTTCGGCGTCGTCATCAGCGATAACGCTCTGACCCTGTTTGTCTTTTGGGAATTGACCAGCATCAGTTCCTTTCTGCTGATTGGTTTTGATCATGAAAAAGAAGCCTCGCGCTATGCCGCCCTGCAAGCCCTGCTGGTGACCGGCGGGGGCGGGCTGGCAATGCTGGCCGGACTGGTACTGCTCGGTCAAATTGGCGGTAGCTACGAGATCAGCCAGTTGAATCAATTGGGAGATGTGCTGCGCAATTCACCGCTGTTTCTGCCAGCCTTTTTGTTGATTCTGGCCGGTGCGCTGACCAAATCGGCGCAGTACCCCTTTCATTTCTGGCTGCCCGGCGCCATGGCCGCTCCCACCCCGGTCAGCGCCTACCTGCACTCGGCAACCATGGTTAAGGCCGGGGTTTATCTCCTGGCGCGCTTAAGCCCCATCTTTGCCGGTACGGCTGAATGGCAGATGCTGGTCACCGGTTTTGGGCTGGCCACTTTTCTGGCGGGGGCGTTGCTTGCCATCGGTCAGGTGGATTTGAAAAAACTGCTGGCTTACACTACGGTTGCCTCACTGGGGACAATGGTCATGCTGCTCGGCTGGGGCAGCGATCTGGCCGTAAAAGCGGCCATGCTTTACCTGCTGGCTCATGCACTCTACAAAGGAGCCTTGTTTTTGGTCGCCGGCGCAGTGGATCACGAAACCGGCAGCCGCGATGTCAGCAAACTGAGCGGTTTGCGCCGCTCCATGCCGCGCACAGCCCTGGCCGGCGGGCTGGCGGCCCTCTCCATGGCCGGATTACCCCCCGCGCTGGGTTTCATTGCCAAAGAAGTTTTATATGAAACCACACTCGCAGCCCAGCCCCTTGCCGGCTGGTTGACCGCCGGGGCGTTGATCGGCAACGCCATTCTGGTAGCGGTTTCCGGGCTGGTTGGGCTGAAACCTTTCATCGGTAAACCGGGTGAAACTCCCCGCCATGCCCATGCCGCCCCCCTTTCACTTGATCTGCCGCCTTTGCTGCTGGCCAGCCTCGGTTTGCTGGCCGGTTTACTGCCCATGACGCTCGCCGCTCCGCTGGTGCAGGCTTCGGCTCAGGCAGCGCTCCTCCAGCCGCTCAAAGTCAAACTGGCCTTATGGCATGGTTTGAACCCGATGCTGGCACTCAGCGCGCTTACCCTGGCGCTGGGAGCGGCCCTGTATGCCGGCTGGAGGCCAGTTTGGGAACTCACTGCCCGCCTGCGCTGGCTGGGGCGCTTTGGCCCGGCTCATGCCTATCAGGTTGGGCTGGAGAATTTGCGCCGCTTTGCCTCCTGGTTGACCTATCGTTTGCAAAATGGTTATTTGCGCTTTTACCTGATGACCATCATCCTCACCACGGTGGCACTGGCGGGGCTGGCTTATCTGCGCGGCGCCAACGAGATCATCCTGCGCAACGATTGGGGAACCATCAATTTTTACGAAATTGTACTGGGGGCGTTAATCATCCTCGCCGCGCTGACCATCATCCGCACCCGCTCACGTCTGGCCACCATTGCCATCATGGGCATCGTCGGCTATGGGCTGGCGTTGATTTATCTTTTATACGGCGCGCCCGACCTGGCCATGATTCAGTTCGCCATTGAAACCCTGACGGTGATTCTGTTTGTGCTGGTGGTTTACCGCCTGCCGAAGTTCACCCGTCTGACCAGCCCGCCTGCCCGTCTGGCAGATTTTCTGGTTGCCATGACCGGCGGTTTGCTGATGACCATTCTCACACTGATCGTTACCGCCCGCCCGGTTGTACCGCACATTTCAGAATTCTTCATGCAAAACGCTCTGCGATTGGCCAACGGGCGTAATGTGGTCAATGTCATTCTGGTGGACTTCCGCGCTTTCGACACACTCGGTGAAATTACTGTGCTGGCGCTGGCCGGTATCGGCGTTTATGCCCTCATCCGCCTGACCATTGGACGGCATGAGATCATCATCCCACCCGCGGAGGAGGAAGACTGAGCATGGGTTCAATCATCCTTTATCTGGCTGCGCGTTACCTGATGCCGTTACTCATGGTCTTTTCCGTCTTTCTGCTCATCCGCGGGCACAATGAAATTGGCGGGGGGTTTGTGGGCGGGCTGGTTGCCGCCGCGGCGTTCATCTTATACGCCATTGCCAACAATGTTCAGGCTGCCCGCCGCATTTTACGCGTCCAGCCGCGCACGCTGGTTGCCGCAGGGCTGCTGGTTGCCCTCTTAAGCGGCCTGATCGGCTGGTTGAGCGGCAAACCGTTCATGACCGGCCTGTGGCTGAAAGACCCCCTGCCAGTAATCGGTAAAATTGGTACACCCCTGATGTTCGATGTGGGTGTGTATCTGGTGGTCATCGGCGTAACCCTGCTGATCATTTTCACCCTGGCGGAGGATTGAGATGATTTTTCTGCTGGCAATTGTGATTGGGGTACTCTTCACGGTAGGGTTGTATATGATGATGCGCCGCAGCCTGACCAAAGTATTGATTGGCCTGATGCTGCTGGGACAGGCGATCAATCTCTTGATTTTCACCGCCGGGCGTTTGCAGCGCGCCAGCCCTCCGCTCATCCCGCTGGGAGCCGATCAAATCAGTCAATCGGCGGACCCGCTTCCGCAGGCGCTCATTTTGACGGCGATTGTGATCAGTTTTGGGGTAACCGCCTTTGCGCTGGTACTGGCGCGCCAGACCTACACCGTGCTTGGCACCAACGACATGAACGAACTGCGTGATACCGACATCATCCCCAAATACCACCCCGAAATCCCCCCGGAAGAAGAGGAAGGTTACTAAATGGAACGGGTACTCTTGCCCTTATTGATACCCTTCTTGTTGATCATTCTCGCACTGTTTGCATGGAATACGCCGCGGGTACAGCGTCTGCTGGCGGTAGCGGGCAGCAGCGCTTTGTTGCTGGCAGCGCTGGCGCTGCTCCAACAGGTGCAGCGCAGTGGAATTGCAGTGACCCAAATCGGCAACTGGCCGGCTCCCTATGGCATCACCCTGGTAGCCGATTTATTCAGCGCCATCATGCTGGTTATTACGGGAGTAGTAGCCGTGCTGGTGGCCATTTACTCGCTGGAAGGAATTGACGAAAACCGGGTGGCGCACGGATTCTACCCCTTGTTCTTCGCGCTGCTGATGGGTGTCTGCGGCGCCTTCCTGACCGGGGATATTTTCAACCTGTACGTCTGGTTCGAGGTGATGCTAATGGCGTCCTTCGTGCTGATGGCGCTCGGCGGTGAGCGCGCTCAACTGGAAGGGGCAATCAAGTACGTTATCCTCAACCTGACTTCTTCGGCGCTGTTCCTCTCGGCTACCGGCATCCTTTACAGTGTGGCCGGCACGCTCAACATGGCTGATCTTTCCATTCGTCTGGGCGAGGTCAACTCCCCCGGGCTGGTAACCACCATTGCCATGTTGTATCTGGTGGCTTTCGGCATCAAGGCTGCCATTTTTCCGCTGTTCTTCTGGCTGCCAGCTTCGTATCACACCCCGCCGGTTGCTGTTACCGCTCTGTTTTCCGGTTTGCTGACCAAAGTGGGTGTCTATTCGCTGGTGCGTGTGTTCACCCTGCTCTTCCTGACCGATGTCGCCTTCACCCACACCATCCTGCTGGTGCTGGGCGGTTTTACCATGGTGATTGGAGTTTTAGGAGCGGCCGCGCAGTACGACATCCGCCGCCTGCTTTCCTTTCACATCATCAGCCAGATTGGCTACCTGCTGATGGGGCTGGGGCTGTACAGCACTGCCGGACTGGCCAGCACCATTTTCTTCATGGGGCATGTGATCGCCGCCAAAGCCGCACTCTTCCTCGTGGCAGGCATCATCCGGCGGGTCGGCGGGTCTTTCGATTTACGGCGCATCGGTGGGTTGTACCGCGATCAACCCTGGCTGGCAGTTCTTTTCCTGATTCCGGCGCTTTCACTGGCCGGTCTGCCGCCTCTTTCGGGATTCTTTGGTAAACTGGCACTGGTTCGCGCCGGTCTGGCGCAGGGTCAGTACGCCATTGTAGCGGTGTCCCTGGCCGTCAGCCTGCTCACGCTGTTTTCGATGACCAAAATCTGGATGGAAGCCTTCTGGAAACCGGGGCCTCAAAACGCTCCAGCGCAAAACCGGCCGGCCGGATTCAAAATAGCGCTGGTGCTGCCGGCTCTGCTCATGGGTTTGATCAGCGTAGGATTGGGTTTTCTGGCAGAGCCGGCCTACGGGCTGGCAGAACAGGCCGCCGGGGTATTAATGCAGCCGGCGCTATATGTGGCTGCAGTTCTGGGAGGTGTGCGGTGACCATCTTCCTGATGAACGTCCTGCTGGCGCTGGCGTGGTCGGCGCTTTCAGCACAATTTGACCCGCCCAATCTCATCTTTGGCTTTTTACTCGGCTATCTGGTCTTGTGGTTGACGGTGCGCGGTGACAACCGCTCCTACTTTACGCGTGTGCCGCGCGTGCTGTCCTTTCTGGCATTCTTCCTGAAAGAACTGGTCAAGGCCAACCTTAACC
>NZ_DAOUBL010000037.1:0-1603 GCF_034432615.1 Bellilinea sp.
ACTTCGCCATTGCCGGGTACGCGTCCGTAGCGGCGGCGAACGCCGCCAACTACGGGGCGCGGGTCGGCTCAGTCACGCAGGGCGGGGCGGCGGGGGCGGCGGCTTCCGCCGCTCATGCCGCGCTGTCGCGGACGATGATCGGGGAGTATTCGGTGGCCGCTTCGGGCGGCGGACGTCCCGGTTCGCTGGTGGTGGTCACGGTGAACTGGACGGCCCCCAATTACATCGGCTCGATGCTGGGACTGCTGGGCGGTGGCGGAGCGGTGGAGTTCAAAGGTCAGGCGCAGGCCACCTTCCGGCAGGAAGGATGGTAGGTATGAAACGGTCATTCCGCAACGGCGAACGCGGGCAGACGATGGCCTATTTCGTGATCGTGCTGACCTTCGTGGTCATCCCGCTGGCGGTGCTGACGGTGGACATTGTGCGGGCGTTGTACCTGCAAGCCCAATTGCAGGCGGCGGCGGATGCCGCCTGTGAAGCGGCGGCGCAAGCCCTGGACACGCCCACCTTTGTCCGCACCGGCACCCGGCAAATCAATCTGGGTTTGGGTGCGTCTTATGCGGCGCAGGCGTTCAGCGGGACGGTGGCCAACAAGGGCATTGTCGGCTATTCGCCTGCCCTGACCGGCATATCGCTGTTATCGCCAACGGTGGCGCGCTGCACGGCCAGCGCCGGGCTGAAACTGCTCATCCCCTCATCGCCGCAATTGACCGTGCGGGTCGTGGCGGTGTCGGAGATGCGGGTCAACCGGCGGTAGGGAGTTTGACGGATGCCCGGGGTCTGCCAAACTCACCAGGGTGCGGAGATCCAGATTCGGCGAAAGGAGGTCTCCGCCCTATGAGGAGTGCAGCCGTCAATTTGTGGCTGTCTGCCGTCCAGGTGGCAGCCGCCCTGTTCGTGGGAAATCTGCTGGCCAAGCGGGTCTTGGTGCTGGTGTACCAGATGGTCGCCGGGCTGACCTGGTAGGGCAGCAGGCAGGCGGGACGCACAGGCCGAACGCCTGCCCCACGGCACGGGCAGAAAGGAGCGAGGCTTGGAAATCGAGATTGACGCAAGAGAGTTTTCGGTTGTGGCCGCTGTCGTGGCCGTGATTGCCCTGATACTGCTGGGTGTGCTGGGCTGGCTGTTCACGCCGGAAGGCGGTAAAGTCCTGACCTACGCCGAGTGGCAGATTCACAAGGCCGAGCGTGCCTACCGCCAGGAGCTGCGGGATTTGCAAAAGACCTGCGAGGAGATGGCGGCCTTGCTGGACAGGCCGCTTGACCCTCTGCGGGTACAGGTGGCGGCAGACCGCATCCTGAACGAGATGGCAAAAGGCGGGCAGGCGGTCTTGCAGCCCCAGCGGGAAGCGGTGGCGGCTGCCGCGCAGGCCCTGCGGAATTGGGCGATGGGCGACAGCCGGGAGCGGGCGGTGGAAGCGGTGGCGGAAGCCAGCCGCAGGGTAGCGGAGGTGAGCGGTGGAAGCCTACCGTGAGCGGGCGTTGGAGGACATCCTGAACGCCGAGCGGGAACTGCGCCAGAACGCCGAGCGGGTGGCGCGGGAGTACCGGGCGCTGGTGCTGGAACTGGCCCAGCGTTTGGCAGGGGAAGCGTTGGAAGCCCG
>NZ_DAOUBL010000038.1:0-2038 GCF_034432615.1 Bellilinea sp.
ATAGGCTTCGTAAGCCTCTCGGCTCAACCCCTGCTCGGCAGCGAACAGCAGATCATGGTACTCCCAAAAGCGCTCCTGTTCCCGGGCGCAGTTGGCAGCTTCGGCAGCCGCAGCTGCGTTGGGGTGAAGGCTGTACAGCGGAAAGTCGCGGTAAACCAGCCGGATTTTATCACCGTAGGCTTCTTGCAGTTTAGGCCACACTTCCACATGCCAGCGGGTACAGAAGGGGCATTCAAAATCGCTGAATTCGATGATCGTAATTGGCGCATCCGCCGGACCGAAGGCGGGGTTATCCTGCTCGGTAACCGGGTAACGCACCACCTCGATGGGTTCGTTTGGGTCACGGGTGGGGCGCGGCTGACCGGGAACATCCATGCCGATTTCCTGCAGTACCGCTTCGGCAGCCTCGGCACGTGAAAGGGCATCATTGAGCGCCTGATTGGTTTGCGCCAGCGATTGACCCCAGATCAGGTAACCGCTGAGGATGCCGACACCAAAAAACAAAACGGCAATCACAACCACCAGCGGAAGCGAGTAACCGGGGCGTTTAGAAACCGCCTGGGTCTGTGCTTCCGCTTCCGCTGGTAATGATTCAATTGAAGTTGGGGAATTCTCGTCACTCATGCATGAAATTATACCATGCCGGTCAGAAAATCCAGATCAAGAGCAGGATGGGTAAGGCCAGAAGACCCAATACCAGCACAATCGCCAGCACCACCACACCAACCGTCAGGCCCACCACAGTGCCCAGGATGCCTACCACCAATCCAAAAATGCCGCCAATCAGCCCGACAACCAGACCGATGATCCCACCAATCAAGTCAAACAAAAACTTGAACATTTGCGTTCTCCTTTCCGTAATTTATACGCAGTGGATGAGGAAAAGTTGCGCCGGCAGGGATAAAACAGGCTTGTAAACCCCGTGCCCCTGGCTTTCTCAAAGTTCCCTGACAAGCCTGTCATTTTGTTTCCATTTCACCCATCCTTCTCTTGCCGTCAATCGGTTGGGTAAAGGATCGTTTCTGTTCCCATCCTTGATAAGGCATTTTTGCCCTACCAGTTCGCAATGGACAATAACCAGCCCAATCAACCCCTCCTGCCCGCAGAGCAACCATGTCGAACTTGACGCGGACGCAGCCCGGCACGGGTCATGCTCTCGCCCCCCTTCCCCGGAGAGCAACGCATTGACCAGTCAGGGCGGCGCTGCGGGGAAGGGGGGCTACGGGGGGTTGGGGTGAGCGGCGGGTTGTTTTTTTATTGACGTTGACAGCCTGTGGATTGACCATTGGCGACTTTGGGAAAGCCATGAAACCATACCTGTCAGGTGGGTTATAATCGCTTACGGTAGGATTGACTTTTTTCAACGGGGCCTGTCATGCTGATTCTTTTACCGGCGTTAAGCTGGGCGGTCATCGTGCTGATTTGCTGGCGGCGAGCCATTTTTCCGGACGATTTCCGCCTGAAACTGCTGCTGGGCTGGGCGGTATGGGGTGCGCTGCTGACCGCCCTCACCGAACTGAGCGGCTCGGTCGGCTTGCTGGCATGCCTGCCGCTGGCAGCCGGCTGGGGGTTGATTCTTCTGGCGGGGCTGTACCTTCTGCGCGCTTCCCCACGCCGCCAGCCGCTTTTCGATCTGCGCAGCCGGTTGCGCTCGCTGCCGGTCGGGGATGGGCTTTTGCTGGGCGGCCTGAGCCTGATTGCGCTGGGTACACTGGTGATTGCGCTGGTGGCTGCGCCGAATAACTGGGACTCGATGGTCTATCACCTCAGCCGGGTGATGCACTGGCTGCAAAACCAATCGCTGGCGTTTTACCCCACCCACATCCTGCGCCAGCTGTACCTCAACCCGTGGACGGAATACGTCCATGCCAACCTCTACGCACTGAGCGGTGCAGACCGCTTTTTGAATCTGGTGCAGTGGTTCAGCGGGGTTGGTACCCTGCTGGGAGTTTCACTGCTGGCGCGCCAGCTGGGAGCAGGGGTCAGTGGTCAGGTGTTGGCGGCGGTGTTTGCCGGCACCTTACCGATGACCGTGCTG
>NZ_DAOUBL010000039.1:0-7733 GCF_034432615.1 Bellilinea sp.
TTGGGGGAGGTGCAGGTGGGGGTGATTGGTATTGCATGCAAGGTTTTGATCTTATCCCGAGCTCACGTTATTTTATGGATTTATATCACAATTCAGCCAGTCTGCAATTTGAGCGCTGGCCTGTGCTTTTTGCGGGCTTGCTTTCGTCTGCCGGTCAATGCGCTGCCACAAACGGCACAGAACCGGCTGCATCGTCGGTGAAATATCTGCGGCCAGGCGGGTATGCTCCAGCGCGTCCTGCCAGCGTCCAACCTGAGCGTAGGCTTCAATAAAGGGCATCCGCTCGGCCGGGTCGTTCGGGTAGTCCTTCAACGAGAAGGCTTCATCACCCAGTGCAGCAGCCTGCTGCCAGTTGCCCTGCTGGCGGGCAAGGTCGGCTTTCTGGTAATAATAGCACCAGCCGTGGGCTGGCTCATTTCCGTATATAAAGGCTGGCGGCTGAGCGGGCTGCTCCGGCTGCGTCACAATCCAGCGGCTGGAAGAAAGATTGGCAGCTGCCTCTCGAATCAGGGCCGGCAGGAAGAGATTATCCCGTTCCACTTCGCCATCCACCACCCGCAGGCAGCCCGGCGGCTGAAAGTAAAGCACCACGACCCGATCGGTGCTGCCGGAAAAGGTGGCTGCCAGATAATCAATGTGCACCGGTTTTCCGGGGGACAGGTCACTTAGGGTGGGAGAACCCAGCCGCACGGCCGGGTAGAGCAGGTGATAGGCCATTTGCAGCGAAGGTTCCTGCGGCGCGTAAATCCAGTTCAACGGCGCGGTCAGCGAGTTATCGCTGTAATAACGCAGCGGCAGGTCGTTGGTCATCAAAATTGTGCCTTTTTCCAGTCCCGGCGCCCGCCAGACCAGCTGCCAGAAAAAGTTTTTTTGCAGCTCCCAGTCGCGGCGGTAATCATTGGCGGTCATGAAGTCGCGCCCACCGCTGAAACCGATCAGCAGCGCGGCCAGAGCCAGTCTGACAAAGGCTTTCAGCGGCAGGCTTTCCACCACCGCTGCAGCCAGCAGCGCCACGCCGGGCAGAAACGCCAGCGTAAAACGGTCATTCGGAAATTCCAGACGCACCGGCAGGCCGGTCACATAAAACGGCACACCCGCGAGCAGAAGCCAGAAAGCGGCAATCACCAGCATTTGGAAAACAGCCCGCTGGCGGCTGGAAAATGTGGCTCCGGTGCGTTGCGGCTGCAGGATCAGCACGGTCAGCGAAGCGCAGCCAGCCAGCACAACCCCGTAGAGAAGACTGCTCAACCGTCCCAGCCCGGTGAAAGACGGCAGCCGGAAAGCATCCATCCAGCCCAGCACCGCCGCCGTGCGGATTTGCACGGCAGCCGAGCCAATTTGGGCCAGCAACGTGCCCCAAAAATCCCTTTGAAGGTTTTGGAACAGCAGCGGTGCGTAATTGTTAGTCTGATAGGGAAAGAAAAAGGCGCGCCAGACCGCTGCTCCGGCAAACAACACCATAAAAGGCGCAGAGTGGAGCAGGACACGGCTGAGTCGAAAATTCTCCCTCTCCCCTTTCTGCCGCAAGGCAGCCGCATAAAACAACGGTCTGGCCAGCTCCAGCAGGAAAAAGTATTCCAGCGTCAGTAGATTGATGAGCGATGTAAAAAACGCCGCCGCGAACCAACCCCAACCGCCCCGCCCGGCCTGCAAGGCCCGCACGCCGGCATACAGGGAAAAGAAAAATAAGGTCATCACCCAGAAAAAGTGACCGTACACCCGCCCAATGGCCTGTTGACCAAAAGCCGGATAAACCGCCAGCGCCAGCCCGGCCAGCGCTGCCGTGCGGGGTTGATCCTGCCAGACCTGCCGCAGCAGCAGCCAGAAGATCAGCGCGCTCAGCCAGCGCCAGAACAGGCCGAACAACTGCCACACCCACGGCAGATTTCCCAACCCGGCCGAAAATTGATACAACAACCCCCAAATTGGGCGGTTGGTGGAAAAGTAACGCGCTAAACCGGCCGTGCCGTAGGTTTCGGCAATCCAGGTGATGGGAAAGTCATCCCAGTAATAGCCCTGCCGCAGGAACAGCAAGCCATGCGCCAGCAATACAACCAGCAGCAACAAAAAGGGATAAGTCCGATCGTTTGAAAAGCGCTCAAGCCTGCTCATGGGGTGAGGCCGATTCCTCCGATGAACTCAGGATGCGGCGCACGAAATAAATGGGACGGCGCTTGACTTCCTGAAAGATAAAGCCGACATACACGCCAATGATGCCGAGGGTAATCATCAACACCCCGCCCACCACCAGCAGCACGAACATGAGTGAACTCCAGCCGGGCGCCAGGGTATCCTGCCGGTTGGTGACCCAAAAACTCAACACGTAGATGACCTCGATCAGCGCCAGCAGCAAGAATACACCGCCCAAAGAGATGCCAATGAACAACGGCGCCAGCGAAAACGAAAAGAGAGCATCGGCAGCCAGTTTGAGCATTTTTCGCAGGGAGTACTTGGAATGCCCCGCAATGCGTTGGGCGGGGGAATACGGCAAAATGACCGTCTGAAAGCCCATCCACGCCACCATGCCGCGCAGAAAGCGCTGATATTCGCGCATCTGACACAACGCATCGGCGGCTTTGCGGCTGAGCAGGCGAAAATCTCCACTGCCGGGTAGAATGCGGGTGTTGCTCAACCGGTTAAGCCAGCGGTAAAAGGCATCCGAAGTCCAGCGCTTGAACCAGCCGGCCTGCTGCCCCTCCACCCGTTGGGTCAGCACCACTTCATAGCCGTTCAGCGCCAGCTGCATCATCTGGGGGATCATTTCGGGAGGATGTTCCCCATCCCCATCCAGGCTGATGACAAAATCGCCGCGGCTGTGATCCAGCCCGGCGGTCAGGGCGGCCTGATGTCCGAAGTTACGGCTCAGCTCGATGACGGTTACCCGCCGGTCATCAGCGGCGATCTCGGTCAGCCGCTCAGCAGTGGCATCTTTCGAACCATCGTTGACATACAGGATCGTAAAGGAATACGGCAGTGGGTCAATAACTGCCCGCAAACGCCGATGAAAAGCCGCAATCGCCTCTTCTTCGTTGTAAACGGGAATGACCAGATCAACCTTTGGGGAATTTTCCACATCCGTGTGAGAAGAAAGGCTCATGATTACCTGCCTTGATCCAGATAGACCGGAATGCCGTAATAATCGCCGATACACAGAGTCAGCCAATTTTGTGGGTTTGGATGAAGATCCAGACCAAAATTATACCGGTAAGGCGCTACCCATACCTGTGTTTCGCCTGCTTGAATCGCCTGCTGAATCAACCGTTCGCGGGCGTCCCATTCGGCCGCGTGCAGGCGCATTTGAGCGTTCATGGCGGTCAATTGCTGCAACGACATCCAGCCAACCGCAATAACCAGTATCGCTGTCATCAACGCGGCACCGAAATTTGGAGAAATCCCCCGCGCCTTGAGAGACGCGCCCGCCCAAATTCCCAAACCAAAGCAACCCGTCACCAGCACCACCTGAGGGACAAACAGCGAACGTTCCGGAAAATAACCGCCCAGGAAAGCCGAAGGGACGAACATCATCACCGTCGCCAGCAAGGGGAAAAGGATTAAGATGATTTTTTCCCACATCCGCAGCGGAATTGAAAGTGAACTCCAACGGGAGTTGACAAACCAGCCACAGCCCATACCCATCAGAAAAACCAGTAGAAGAACCAGCAATGGGAATCCAATACCATTTTCCATACCGCCCAACAAGAGGGAGAAATTCTTGACCATCATTGTGCCGGTAGAATTCAGTACCTCGTTAGCATCTGTGGAAACCCCAATCGTATTGACACGAGTATAGTTACCGGGAGAGAAAACCACCAGCCCAAAACCGAGCACCACCCCTCCAAGGCCGGATAGGGCTGCCGGCAGCCTGCGAGGGGATTTGTCCTGTTGGCTCCTACGCCATTCCAGCCAGGAAAGCACGAAAAAGAGAGACCCTCCTGAAATTGCAATGGTTTCATGGAAGCCCGCGCTCAAGAAGCATAACAAGAACATCAGTCCCAAACCCGCAAATCTGTACGGCTTGCCTGCGATGCGCAGCCACACCCCCAATCCCAGCATCAGAAAGGACAAACCGCCGGTAACAATCAAGGCATGCAAAGTCCAAAAGACAGCCTGAAACTTGTCCGATGAGATGATAAACGCTAAAAATACCGTCATTATGCTGATGATGATGCGATTTATCGGCCTGAAAGTCGGAAAAATTACCTTCAGGACAAACAAAAAGCTGCCGCCCAACCCCACCAGCAAGATTACCGGCCCGAGCGGAACGCTGGCACTTCCTGCCTCAAGCAAGGTAAAATTGAACACATGACTCATGAATCGGCCATTGATGGTCTGATAAAAATTCTGGACTGCCCCCCACCAGCCGTAGTCCCGCAGCACATTCAGATAGCAATAATCATCGGCGTACAGGCGGTTGTTTGCAGCAATCGAAAAAGTTAATATCCAGCCTGCCAGAACCACGATCCCGATGAGCAACGGCAGAAGGCGGGTGAATATCCAGTCCGGCGTCTGCAGTGAGAAGATTGCGCCGTTTGCAGACAGAATGTTAACCAAAACAAACCCAATGCTGAATGCCGCATTCAACCATAACAATGCCAGAACGATTCCCCGCTGAGTTTCTGTCCCCACCGGGATTTGAAACGTTCTGGAAAATTGTGGTTTCCCTTCAAGGCGATATTCCCAGGCCTGCCGCTGATTGTTCACCCGCATCAGCCAGCTGCCCTGCCCCTGCACCGATAGGGTGAAGGACCCCCATCCCCGTCCCTGCCAGCGAAAACCAATCGCTTGATCGGAATCCTCCCGCCAGTGCACCCCCTCTGAGGTGATTTCTACCTCTCCCTGCCACTCGACATTTTGATAGGAAACGTCGTTAATGCCATTATTCAGCCAGATAACCTCAACGGAATGGGCTGTTGATTCCAGCGGTACAAACTCCACTTCGATCCGTTCGGGCAGGGTGAATAAAGCCATGGAAGGATGAGGATAACCAAAATACAGCAGTACCGTGATCAGCAATGCAGCAAAAAACAACCCCAAACGCTCTCTGAAATTCCATTTCTCCACCGGAGGACGATTGAAGAAATGTCTTGCCAGCAGGATTGCCAGCAGACCTGCCAGCAAGCTGACTCCCATTGCAATCCGGCTGACCGCCGCGCGCGGCTGGAAGATGAACCAGTACAGGCTCAACGAAACGCTCAGCCAGCCAATCATATACCCAATAATGCGGAGGGGAGATAAAGCACCAGGCCAATCTTTGATGATTTTTATCATTCTGCTCCTCTGATGGAAAACACATCAAAATCATCATTCTCAAACAGCAGTATGAGGTGATTCGAGTTTTGACGGGCAAACGCCGCCAAATCGGAGTAATCCGGCTTCCACACCACCAGATAATCCGCCTGAAAGGCTGCCAGATCTTCAATCAACCTCTGCGGCTGCCGGGCATCCCAGTAGGGAGCAAATGCCGTCCGTCCGGTCATTAACGCTAAGGCGCGCGGCTTGAAAAAGGCAATGACATCGGTTGGCCGGGTTTCTTTACGAATATACTCGAACATTTGTTCACTTTCGGGCAGCCCAATTCCGTTTTCAAATTCTTTCAGCGGGAGGCGTTGGTAATCTTTCAGATACCCTTCCAAAATACCCGCTACCAGCAGCGCCAGAACCAGCCAGACCGCAGCCAGCCCTATGGGTTTGAACGCGCCACGTCCGGCATGATTGACCTTTAACCGCAACCAGCGCCAGCCTTCCAGTACAGAATACACCAGCAAAAAGAAAACCGGCAAATAAAATCGAAAACCCTGCGGGTGAGGCCAGATCAGAATCATCCCCACTGTCCCCACCAGGTAAAATTCGGCTGCACCGATGTGACGCAGGCGCGAAGCCAGACCCAAAATCAGCAATCCCAATCCCATCACGGCGATCAGACTGACTCCGCCAACCAGCAGACGGCTGCTGCGCCAGATTTGCAGGGAAAATGTGGCCATATCACTAAAATTGCGCTGAAGTACCGTCCAATCCCAACCCCGCGCCTGCTCCAGATAATCGCCTGTGCCGGGCAGCAGCAGGTTGAGCAGGATAACACCTGCCAGCGGCACGGCCAGAACCGGCAAAAAGGTCCTTGCCCGCCAGCGTTGATAAAGAACGGCATCCAGCAAGATGGCGATCAGCAAAATCACCCCAACAGTGCGCGCCGCAATGGATGCCAGCAGGCACAGCCCAAGCAGCCAGCCGACTTTCATCCCATTATCTGAATTCCAGATCTCCCACAGCACAAGCGCCAGCAAACCCAGCAGCACAAACGGCATATCCGAAAGAATCTGGTCCTTGTAATTCCAGTACCACGGATGCAGGCCGGCCAGCAGCAAAGCCAGCGCACGCAGAGGGGCGGTAATTTTCCTACTTTTCAGCCATTCATTAAAAACAACCAGCCCCAGCAGCGTAAAAAGGGAAACCAGCACTTTGAAAGCCGTCAGATTCAAGCCAAAGACAGCATACACCGGCGCCAAAAGCAGCGGGAAGAGCGGCGGGTAGGCGCTCGGCCCAAGCACCACCGCCGGGTTGTGCAGAATGCCAATCGCCGTGTACGGCTGCCCCAGAGTCAGGTTGCGCGCATGAGCAATGTACTGGGCAAAATCGTCCCCCCATGGGTGACCGCTGCGCAGCGTTAGCAGGTAAAACAGACCAACACTCACAAGAGATACAAAGGGGAGATATTGAATCAACTTTTCTAACAAGGCTGGGTAACGCTGGTAAATCCTCTCCACCTCATTCAGAAACACCTGACTCAGCCATGCCAGACTGAGCGAGCCAACCATCATCACCAGCAGGTAACAAACGGCATAAAATCCAAACGATAGATAAGGCAGGTGAATTCCTTTTTCGATTGACCCGCCTTCCATCAGAATCTCCCTCGGCCGGTCTCCCACCTGCGCAATCAGGCGGAGAGGCACCTCGCTTCGTACAGTCACCAGTAATTCGTCCCAGATTCGTCCGCGCCAGCGGATTTGCACAGGCTGACCCTGCCGGGCATTCAGAGAGACTCCCTCTGACGTGATCCGGGCGGTTGGCGGCAATTCCAGATCGCTGAAGGACAGGTCACCCAAACCATTGTTCAACCAGACCAGTTGAAAATCGGCTTCTTCTGAATTGAGCGGTTCAAAATTCAGGCGCACTTCAACCGGAGCGACCAGCGAATGCAAAGTGGGCGCCGGGGTGATCAGAAACAGGACTGCGGTAAGGATGATCCCCATCCACCAACTCTTTGTTGAGATTCCCCGCCAGCCGGCTACGGTGATACCCCGCTCTTTCAAAAACCACAACAACAACGCGAATACCAGAGCAACAACAACACTAAACGCCAATCTTCGAAGGCTGAAAACGGAGCGGGGTTGGAAGATCAAAAAATACAAATTTACCAGCAGGCTGAGCCACAACAATCCAAAACGGCCGGCTTGATCAAAAGGTTTTCCCAAATGCCTCATCCATCCTCCCACAGCGGTGAAAGACGCAGCAAAGCGGTTACAACCGCCAGACTCATCCCGCCGAGCAGAATAATCACCATTTTGACCAGTCCGTAATACCACCAGCTGCCCACCGGCAGGGTTATTGTTCTTTCCGCCATTCGTCCTTCGTCAAAAGTCAGCCTTTCTTCTCTGCCCTGCATCACAATGACCGCCTGCACGGGCTGGTCGGTTGTAAAAACCAGCCTCATATTGCGCCATGCCCGGCCGCTCCAG
>NZ_DAOUBL010000040.1:0-10841 GCF_034432615.1 Bellilinea sp.
ACGGCTACTGGGAAGACATTGGGACGATTCGTTCCTTTTATGAAACCAACCTGGCGCTGGCAAAACCCGACTCGCCTTTCAACTTCTACGACCCAAAGCGGCCGATTTACTCCCACCCGCGCTTTCTGCCCGGATCGCTGATCGAAAACAGCCGCCTGGAAAACGTGTTGATTGCAGAAGGCTGCTGCGTGAAAAATGCCGAGATTGTTAACTCGGTGATTGGCTTGCGCAGTCAGATTCGCTCTGGTGTGCGCATTTCCAATTCCATCATCATGGGCGCAGATTATTATGACACAACCAGCTGCAGTGACACCGATTCAAGCGGGACGGGGTTAATCCCTATAGGCATTGGACGGAACAGTCAGATCAACGGCGCCATCATTGACAAAAATGCCCGCCTCGGTGAGAATGTGGTCATACAGCCTTTCCCGGTCGGTCAGGATTTGGACGGGGATGGTTGGGTCGTCCGCGATGGGATTGTGGTGATTCCCAAAGACGTCGTAATCCCATCCGGCACCCGCATTACTCCCTGAACCCGTCGTTTCAACCATTCTGACTGCCCGCAATCGCCGGTGAGGCAAACAGCATTCCCACCCCATCATGGCTTTCTCAAAGTTCCTTGACAATTCTAAAACTTTGTATCAAAACTTGAATTGCGGCAAAACGAACCCCCACCCACCTCCCCCAATATCTCCAAAGCGATATTGGGGAGGCGCAGGAGGGGGCAAAATCGCTCGATTTGACGCATCAGTGGATTATTCCGAATAGACATCAGTCAGTGCCCCCGGCTGCTGTTTGACTGTTTTTGACTTTGAGAAAGCCATGCCCACCCCATCCCATTGGAGTGTATTTCTGCATGGCTAATCGCACACTTGAAATCCCCGTTGCTTCTCCTGCTGAGCGCGACCTGAAAATTGCCTGGCACAGCCTGGAAAGTGAAAAAGTTCTCGAAGAACTGCACACCCACCCGCAAAGCGGATTGACCAGTGAGGAAGCCGCCCGACGGCTGGCACAATATGGTGCTAACCAGCTTGCCGAAGCCCCCCGCCGCACCTTTTTCCAGCTGGTCATCGGGCAGTTGAATAACTTTGTGGTCATCCTGCTGATTGCTGCTGCGCTGATTTCGGCAGTGGTATCTTACATCGAAAACGAACCCTTCATCGAATCGGCGGCGATCCTGGCAATTGTCATTCTCAACGCCGTGCTGGGCGTCATTCAGGAAAGCCGCGCCGAGCAGTCGCTGGCTGCCCTGAAAAAACTGGCTGCTCCCGATGCACTGGTGCTGCGCGACGGGCGGCGGGTTTCCCTGCCATCCACTCAACTGGTGCCGGGTGATATTGTCTTTCTGGAAGCCGGCAACTTTGTACCGGCCGATATCCGCCTGCTGGAAACGGTCAATCTGCGCATCGAAGAAGCCGCCCTGACCGGCGAATCCGTGCCGGTGGAGAAAAATGCTGCCCTGCTGCTCAACGCCGATTCGGCAATTGGCGACCGCAAAAACACGGCCTTCATGGGCACGACCGTGATTTACGGGCGAGGACGCGGCGTGGTGGTCAGCACCGGCATGCGCACTCAGCTGGGGATGATTGCCGGTATGCTGCAATCGGTCGAACAGGAAGAAACCCCCTTACAAAGACGGCTGGATCAGCTGGGCAAAACCCTGGGCTGGGCGGCCCTGGTCATCTGCGCGCTGGTCTTCCTGGCCGGCATCCTGCAAGGTGGGGATGTGCTGGAAATGTTCATGATTGCCGTCAGTCTGGCGATTGCAGCCGTACCGGAAGGGCTGCCTGCCATTGTGACCATTTCACTGGCGCTGGGCATGCGCGAAATGGTGCGCCGCAACGCCCTCATCCGGCGGCTTTCCTCGGTAGAAACGCTCGGCTCGACCACCGTCATCTGCTCCGACAAAACCGGCACGCTGACCCAAAACGCCATGACCGTCACACACATCTGGGTTGACGGAAAAATGTATCAGGTCAGCGGCAGCGGCTACAGCGCCGAAGGCGAGTTTCACCTGAATGGCGAAACCATCAACCCGCAGCAGCATCCTGCGCTGCTGACCGCTCTATGGGTGGCCACGCTCAACAACGACGCTGTGCTGGAACGTCTGGAGGGTTCCAACGGACACGCTTCCTTCCGCATCGTCGGCGACCCAACCGAAGGGGCGCTGCTCATCGCCGCTGCCAAAGCGGGCGCAATCCCCGAAGAGCTGCACCGCTCCTACCCGCGCGAACAGGAGATTCCTTTCGACTCCGAGCGCAAGCGCATGGTCACCATTCATCAAATTTGCGACCCGCACCGCGAGGACATTTCCCCGCTGGATGAAAAAGCCGACCGCCGTCAGCACCTGATTGAGGTCAAAGGTGCACCAGATGTGGTGCTGGAACTGTGCCGCTATTACCAGACCAGCGAGGACTGCCCCGCCGTGCTGGACGAGGCAAGCCGCCGCCAGATTCTGGCTGCCAACGACCAGCTGACTCAGCAGGCTTTGCGCGTGTTGGGCGTGGCATACCGCATCGTTTCGGTGCTGCCGGAAGAAATCAACGCGCCCGAACTGGAAAAAGATTTGATTTTCGCCGGTCTGATCGGCATGATTGACCCGGCGCGTGAAGAAGTGCGCCCGGCGCTGGAAAAAGCCCGACGCGCCGGTGTGCGCACCATTATGATCACCGGCGACTATCCCAACACGGCCCGCGCAATCGCCGAAAGTATTGGCTTGCTGCGCCCCCAACATCAGGTGCTGACCGGCGCTCAACTGAGTGAAATGGACGAATCTGCTTTACAGCGCGAAGTGCCGCGCACCGATGTATTTGCCCGTGTTTCGCCGGAACACAAAAAACGCATCGTGGATGCGCTCAAAGCCAACGGCGAAGTGGTTGCCATGACCGGTGACGGCGTCAACGATGCACCGGCCATCAAACGCGCCGATATCGGCATTTCGATGGGCATCACCGGCACCGATGTGGCCAAAGAAACCGCCGACATGGTGCTGACCGATGACAATTACGCCAGCATTGTTTCGGCTATCGAGCAGGGACGCATCATTTACTCGAATATCCGTAAGTTCGTCTATTACCTGATTTCCTGCAATCTGGCGGAAATCATGATCATCTTTTTGCCAACCGCTTTTGGAAAATTTCTGTTCCCCTACGCCGGCGAACGGGTGCTTTCGCCGCTCACCCCCATTCAATTGCTGTGGCTGAACCTGATCACCGACGGCGCGCCGGCGCTGGCGCTGGGCACCGAAAAAGGCGACCCGGACATCATGGATCAGCCGCCGCGCCCGCCACAAGAACCGATCATCAACCGTTCAATGCGCTGGGGGGTACTGGTGCAGACTCTGGCCATCACCGCCGCTACCCTGACGGCTTTCGGTTTGGGTTTGCGCTACGATCCGGCTTCGGCAGAAACGATGGCGTTCCTCACCCTTTCGCTTTCGGAATTACTGCGCGCCTATACGGCTCGCTCCGAGCGTTATCCGCTGCTCAAAATTGGGGTTTTCAGCAATCCCTGGATGAACCGGGCTGTGCTGTTTTCGCTCTTCCTTTTACTGATGGTGGTCTATGTGCCGTTTTTCAATCCTATCTTCAATACCGTACCGCTCAGTTGGGAAAACTGGCGCATCATCCTGCCGTTGTTGCTCATTCCTTCCCTTGCTGCGGAACTGGCAAAATACTGGATAACCCACCGTACTCAAAAAGCTGCTCCCTGAAACCGGGCGGAGAGGAAAACTGCACCATTAAATAAACTCGGGCGATCATTTGTTGTACGCTATCGTGGGTGCAGGATAAGCGCAAAACCTGCGCAACAGCAAAGTGAACCCCCTCCCGCCTCCCCCAATATCGCTTTGGCGATATTGGGGGAGGCGCAGGAGGGGGCCAAAAACTCCAAAGTAGATGCGAAAAAGATTTATTCCAAACAGACGTTACGCTATTTCAGCGTAATGATGATCAGCGCATCCAGCGACTAGCGCCCTGCACCACCATACCGGCCCCCAGCATCAGCAAGCCAAGGTAGGTGAACAGTGTTTTCAGCAATGCCTGCACGGGCGGAATCAGCGTGCCGCCGGTGACCGGGATCAACACGGTGGTTGAAGGCGGCGGGGGCGCCAGCGTAGCGGGCGGGGGAGGCTGATCGGTGGGTTCAGGGGTTAGCGTTCCCTCTGCCGGCGGGGTATCCACCGGGGTACGCACCACACTTGTGGCGGTAATTTCAACCGTTTCCTGCGGGGTGGGTGTCACCGGCGTGGGGGTGGGATCTTCGGTATCCTGCGGGGTGGGCGTCACCGGCGTGGGGGTGGGGTCTTCGGTATCCTGTGGGGTAGGTGTTACCGGCGTGGGGGTGGGTTCTTCGGTGTCCTGCGGGGTGGGCGTCACCGGTGTGGGGGTGGGTTCCTCGGTGTCCTGCGGGGTGGGGGTGAAGGTAAAGGTTGCCGTGGGGGTTACCGGCGTATTGGTCGGCGTAAAGGTAAAGGTTGCCGTCGGTGTAACCGGCGTATTGGTCGGCGTAAAGGTAAAGGTCGCGGTGGGGGTTACCGGCGTGTTGGTAGGGGTAAAGGTAAAAGTCGGTGTCGGGGTGGGCAGGCGGCACTCATCGGCATCCTTAAAGGGCCGGCACTGACCGGAGAAAATCACCGGCTCATTCCCCACGTAATCCGGCCGCTGCTGGGCACGAAAAACAAAATTGCCCAGCGGGTAACCCACCGGCGGGTTGCTGACCGAAAGCGGGTTGAAACTCAACACGGCGCACTGCCCGGCTGGCAGCACCGGCACAATCCCGCTGTGCACCACTACGCCGGTTCTGGCACTGCCGCTGGCCTTCCACAACACCTGAAAAGTGGTCGTGCCCTGCATGTTGGCGCCATTGTTGCAGATGGTGGCTTGAATAACCTCGCAATTCCCGCTGCATCCATTGGTGAATGCCAGCTCGCTGCCGTCCCAATCCGCCTGTACCGGCAGCACCACCACATTCAGCAGCAAGCCGGCAATCAAGAAGAAGACACCCAGGCTATATAACACCATCCACAACCGCCGATTTTTTTGCCTCGTCATACCGTTGTCCATCGGTTTTCCTCCATAAATCTCTTCTTGATGATGCCCAAAAAGGGTGTTGCTCATGACCGGTATTGAATAAAAACGCCCCGCTGCGGGGCCGATTTCTTTATGGGCTCCCCGAAAGCCGACCCGCAAATTTTGCGGGCAAAACGGCCAGCTGCGGACTCCCGGATCATCACCAGCAAAACATCATTAATAATTTTTGCAAAAGTAATAATTTTTTACTATTTATATCTAAATTATAACGACAGAAAGTTCAAAGTCAATAGAAACTCATTCGAAATATGCTGTGAGCGGCTGCTTATAAGGAATTTCTAAAACTTTTTCCCTCTCGCACACCGGTTTACACGCCGAAATATGCCCGCAGATATGACCGGCGTCACATCCATTTCAAACGCGGCAATGGTATCAAGAAGGTGATCCAATCGTTGATTTGAGAGGGAGGTATGACCAAACCGACCATCGCTTTGTTTGGCGCATCCGGCACAATGGGTTTTCAGGCGTTTCAAGAATTGTGGCGCAGGCGTGAACGCTTCAATCTTGCCCTGCTCGCCCTACCCGAAGATCAGAAAACGGGTATATTTGACCCCTACCTGCGGCAGGCCGGCGCTCCCCGCCTGCGCGGCAGGGGCATCGCCGAGGGGAAGGGACTGAAAATCGTCTGGGGGGATGCCACCCGCTACGAAGATGTAGCCGAAGTCATCCGCGGCGCCGACCGGGTGTTGAACGCCATGGCCTACATCTCACCGATGGCCGACTACAACCCGGAACAGGCGCGCCGGGTCAATGTCGAGGCGGTTTCTCACATCCTGCGCGCCATTCAAAGTGAGCCGGGCGGGGCCGAACGCATTGCATACGTTCATACCGGTTCGGTGGCGCAAACCGGCAACCGCCCGCCGGGTTTCCATGTCGGGCGGGTAGGCGACCCGCACAAGCCGGCCGTTTTCGACTACTACGCCCTCACCAAAATCGAAGGCGAGCGGCTGGTGCTGGAGTCGGGCTTACGCTACTGGGCATCCCTGCGCATGTCCTTCATCCTTCCCACCCGCTTTGCCGAACTCATCAGCCTGTTCGACCCGATTCTCTTTCACCTTCCGTTAAACACCTGCATGGAAAATATCACCGATCGGGATGCCGGTTACGGTCTGGCGAACTGCGCCGAGATCCCCCTGCAATCCGATTTCTGGTGGCGGGTGTATAACATGGGCGGCGGCCAGGCCATGCGGCTGAGCGCGTATCAGTTCCTGCAAATGATTTATGGGATGTTCGGCCTGCGTCTGGAAGCCTGCACCGAACGCAACTGGTTTGCCCTGCGCAATTTTCACCTGCAGTTCTACGAGGATGGGTGGATTTTGAATGAATACCTGCACCACCAGCGCGATTCACTGGCTGATTTTCGTCAGGCAATTCTGGCAAGTATGCCGCTGCCGTTGAAAACGCTGCGCGCGCTGGCGCTGCGTCTGCCTCCTGTGCGCCGCTGGATGGAAGGTGTCTTATACCGCTGGCAGCGGCGGATGGTGGAAACCCATCCCAACAGTCCTTATTCATGGGTGAAGAGCGGCAACCTGTGGCGCATCCGCGCCTTCTTCAAATCCATGGAGGATTTTCTCGCCATCCCCAACTGGAACACCGCCCTCGATGATGCGCCGCCTGCGGACTACCGGCGGCTCAGCCACGGTTATGATGAGCAAAAGCCGCACCTGACCGCGGCAGATCTGCATGGGGCAGCCGCCTTTCGCGGCGGAGCGCTGCTTTCCACCGACTGGCAGGAGGACTGCTACCAGCCGCTGGGCTGGCGCTGCGCCTTTGGACATGAGTTCAGCGCCCGCCCTTACAGCGTGCTGAAAGCCGGGCACTGGTGCCCAACCTGCACGGCGCACTGGAACGGCGACCAGCAGGCGCGCCGCAATCCGTTTTTTGCGCAGGTGTGGTACGCCGATCACGACCCGCAGGAAGATTACGCCTATCCGCTGGAAAATATCCGCGATGTTGAAGCAGCCCATCTGCCGGCGCGCAAGAGAAAGCAGAAAGCGGGTCTGCGCCCCGCCTCTCCGCAAAGTTGAGGCCGACATTTCATCTGCCTTGCAAATATCATCCGCAGCCAGATTTCACATTGACCTCGGCGGTTAAAATATGGTATGCTTCTTGCACTGCTGTTCGTATGTATTCCACCTTTGCTGAACAGGTCAACCACCACCCTGACGGATGAAAAAGACGCTTTCCACCCAGTCCATTGCCCGGGGGTTGATTCTTTTCATCTTGATTTTTGGTCTGCTGCTGCCGGCGGCCGGGGTATGGGGGCAGGAAGAAACCCCGCCGCTTTATCTGCCGCTGGTGCTGCGCGACTACCCTCCGACCCCCACGCCCACCCCCAAACCGCTGCTGCCCCCACTCAGCACAGCCACCCACACGCCGGAAATCGCTTTTACCCCGCAAAATTTTCTGTTTTTACCGTTGGTTGCCCGCTACGACCTGCCGCCGGCGCCGCTTTATGCAACCAGCATCTATATTCAAAACCCCACCAGCAGTGAATTCTACAATTTTGGCTGCGCGCAAGGGCTGCGCGACCAGAACCTGCCCGGTCAGCAGGATAATCTGGTGGTGCTGGCTTTCGGCCAGATGTGGAAGGTGGGCAGCCAGTATACCCTGCGCACCTATACCAACCCCAATACCGGCACGCGCACCAACCTGACCTTCGCCGAGGTGGAGAATCTGGCGCGCCAGTACCTGCAGGGCTACCTGAGCTGCAGCGACGGCGAGTCGTTGCTGGCGTTGGGCATTGGCAGTAACAATTACAATGATATGAATATTGACAACGATCGCGACAAGTTCTCGCCCGATCAGGCAACGCTGCGCCAGACCGCCTATGCCTTCGGCCAGCGCTTTGCGGATACCACCTACAATCTGAACGAGTGGATTCGCGCCAGCGGCTACGCCGGCCGCCTGTGGGTGATGGGCGCGCTGGATATCGAGTGGGACAGTCGCGAACTGGATAAACAAACTGGTAAATACTACTACTGGTGGAACACGCCGTATGTCACCGGCGGCTGGGTGGAGGGCTTCAACGCCAACAGCCGCGGGCGCGAGCTCTACCTCAACTACGGCGCCTGCGTCGGCTGCCCGACCAGTCCCAGACTGGATTGGGTATTTTCAACCACACGGGATGCCAACAATGTGGTCATGGACTGGAGTCAGGGGGATGTGTATTATGTTTCGTGGGGCGCGCCGCCCGCCCTGCCGCTGCCGGAAATCTACCGCAACGACGGCTATCTGGCGCGCCAGTGGCAGGCGGTCAGCCTGTACGGCGCGCTCTACAAAGGCGGCAAGATGACCTTTGCCGGGGCGATGACCCAGTACCAGTCCTGTCAGCAGCGCCGTACTGCGGAATGCGCCACGCTCGACAATACCCCGGATGAGGGCTGGTCGCAGCTGTACTACTGGTTGAATCAAGACCCGCGCACCGCCCAGCAGGTTTTGCGCTGGGTGACCGACATCCGCTGGCAGATTCGCTAACGGGTGCAGCGAGGAGGACAGGATGAAACCCCCCATGAGAAAAACAATCCTTTGGCTGGCCGCGCTGACCGGTGCGCTGCTGCTGGTGGGCGGCGGCATCCTTTCCGTAAGCGGCCAGTCCAACCCGCCGCAAAACGAAGGCGGCTGGCTTTCGGCGCTGCTCGAAGAGGTGGACGAACGCCTCCGCAGCGCCGCCAACCCCACCGAGCAGGCCCTGCTAGAGGACAAACGCAGCCGGCTGGAACAGGTGCAGCAGGCGCGCCAGGAATCCATCCTGCTGGCAGCCCCAACCCTGACGCTGGGCGTCTGCCCGCCGCCCGAACCGACACCCAACCCCGACGACCTGCCGCAGGGCATTTTTGAACTGGACGGGGAAGGCGATTATCAGGACATAGACCTGATGGCGGTCAACGGCTGGCGCGGGCGGGTCAACGGCAACGAGGTCACCGCGCTGGCCGGCTGGCGTTTTTCCAACCCGGCGGAAGGGTTGCTGGTCGTGTTCACCGTCAACGCCCCGTTTCAGGAAGAACCCGCTCCCCAGCAGGGCGGGGCGTTGCGCATCCTCTCCGCGGATGGAAATCGTCTGACCCTCAGCGATGAACAGGGCAGCCTGTACTACTACGATCTGGCGGCGCGGCGCTGGCTCAGCCGGGCGGATGAAGTCGTCCCCACCCTGCCGCCCCTGCCGACCTATACACTGGCCGCCGTCCCCTGCCCGTAAGGGCAGCCTTTGGTATCCATCTCAGGGCAGTGGCATTACAAGCCGTCAGCGCATCCAGCGCGTACTCCGCCTGCCGCTTCGTCCAGGGCGAGAACGCGTTTTGTGTCCTGGGTTAAATCTCTCGGCAAATCCAGCGCCGGCTTGTTTGCAGCGGACTCAAAAATTAACCCAAAGGCGCAAAGACGCAGGGAAGAAAAAAGAGGTTCCTTTGCGTCTTTGCGTCTTGGCGATCAATCTTTTTTCACCTTGTTAAGCCATGTCACTCCCCGCGCAGCGGCATACATCCGTGCTGACGGGAATCGTCCACTCCTGCACCTCCCCCAAAATCGGCACAGCGATTTTGGGGAGGCGAAGGGGTGCAACCGGAGATTGCCGCACCCGCTCAAAAGGTCATCCCTTCTCCTTTGCCTTTTGAAATACGATTGTCCCGGGTTACCTTGTAAAGCCCTCTTCCGGTCTGTATAATACAATTGATGACCCCCACAGTATTGAAAATTGGTTCATTTCGTTTTTTCTTCTATTCAGGCGATTTTCAGGAACCCCCTCACATCCATGTTGAACGGGACCAGTGTACTGCCAAAATCTGGCTTCATCCGGTCAGATTGGATCACAATCGGGGTTTTCGCGCCCACGAAATTCGCGAAATTTTGAGTCTGGTAGAAACCCATCAAGAACAATTTTTGGAGGCCTGGAATGACTATTTCTCGGACTGACCTGAAGTCAGCGGCTATACAGGCAGTGCGTTTTGAACCTGATTTTTTGATTGTGGATTTACAGGACGGCCGAACGATCTACATCCCGCTGGCATGGTATCCCCGCCTGTTTCATGCAACCCAACCGGAGCGGGAACATTTCCGCCTGATAGGCTCCGGAGAAGGCATCCATTGGCCGGATTTGGACGAGGACATCAGCCTCGAACATCTCATTTTGGGCATTCCCTCAGGCGAGAGCCAAACTTCCCTGCAAAAGTGGCTTGAAAAAAGGCAAAAGACCGGCTGACCAGAACAATCCCGGCTTTATTCCGTCGTCCCTTACCTTCACTGCCGGCGGGTGTTGTAAAAACGGCCGGGGGTAAACATTGAACCACGCGGGGAGGCGCTGCCGCCGCTGTATCCGCCGATCAAATCGAGGAACGCCTCAACCACCTCCGCCTGAAAGTGACGGTTGGACTGGTAGCGCAGATAATCCACCACCTGATGGGGCTGCCACGCCGAGCGGTAGGGGCGGTTGGAATTGAGCGCATCCCAAACATCCACCACCGTAAAAATGCGCGCGCTGAGCGGAATTTCTTCCCCCCGCAGCCGGCGCGGATAGCCGCTGCCGTCCCACTTTTCATGATGGCAGTAGGGTATATCCAGCAGGTCGTAAAAATGAGGGATTGGGCTGAGCAGTTCGTAGGCATACACCGGATGACGGCGCATCACCTGCCATTCGCCCTCATCCAGCGGGCCGGGTTTGAGCAGAATCGCATCCGGGATGCCGATTTTGCCCACATCGTGCAGCTGTGCGCCGCGCCGCAGCCGCACCAGTTCCGGATGAGAAAGCCCCAGCCG
>NZ_DAOUBL010000041.1:0-5022 GCF_034432615.1 Bellilinea sp.
AAGCAATTACCCCCTCCCGCCTCCCCCTAAATCGCTGGGGCGATTTAGGGGGAGGTGCAGGTGGGGGTCAAACATTCTCAAAGGATTAGGAAGAGGATTTATCCCGAACTGAGGTTAGTTAGCCATGACAACGAGTGAGATTCCTGTGCTTTATTCCCCTTCCCCGTCCAGTGTCGAAGAACTGCACGCCGCACTGGAGTATGAGGTCTTTCGGGTTTCGGGCTGGTCGGCGGACGACTGGCGGCGAAGACTGTTCCGGGCGTTGCTGAATCGCCCGCTCCACCGGCTGGCGGGGGTGTTGACCGCGCTGGATGAGGATACCCGCCGCTTTGGTCTGACGGTAGGGTTGACCCGTTTTCTGGAACATTTTGCCTGTAATATCGAATGGGCAGCCGAAGAGCCTATTCCTCAAAAAGGGCCGTTGATTGTTGCCTGCAATCATCCGGGCACGTTTGATGGATTTGTGCTTGCCAAATTGTTGCAGCGTGAGGACGTACGGGTAATTGCCCGGGACATGCCTTTATTGCGGGGTTTGCCGCACATCAGCCGCCATCTCATTTTTTCAACACGGGATATGACCCAGCGGGCAGCCGTTCTGCGGGAGGTTATTCAGCATTTGAAAAATGGCGGCGTCCTGCTCACCTTTCCGCGCGGGACGATTGAACCTGACCCCGGCAGCATGGCCGGTGCAATGAGCGAGGTGCGTCACTGGCTGCCCAGCGTCGAATTGTGGCTGCGCAAGGTGCCGGAAACACGGCTGGTCATTGGAATCATCAGTCAGGTAACTGCGCCGCTGGCGTTGAAAGTGGGGCGATTATTCTTCCGCAAACCCTGGAATGCTCAGGTGGCCGCTGAGGTGATGCAGGTGGCTTTTCAGGTTCTGGCGCCAGAGCGGTGGAAAATTCAACCGCGGGTTACTTTTTCTGCACCGCTCAGCCTGAAAAAGTTGGAAATGGAATTGAACGGTGAACGGCGTTTATTCCCGTTGATTCAGGTTTATATCCTGCGCGCGATGGCCGAACACCAGCGTTTATTTTATGGGATTGACCTGCCCTGTTGAGTTGTCCAGGTTCAAGGTAAAACGCCAGGGCATGGATCTCCACGGTTCGGGCACGCGTTGAATGCCGATGCGCGCCGAGGGAAGAATGATGGCGCCCGGCGGAAGGGGCGCATCTTCAATCCACAATTGCGAAGCCGGGCTGGTCAGGTCGGCGCCGTTCAGACGGCCGTCAATATCCAGTGCGGTGGTCAGTTTGGCGGGGCCGTCGGTCCAGCGCGCCGGTGGCTGTCCGGCGCGGCGGCGTGCGATGATTTCAATTCCCTCAAGGGGCTGTATGGCGCGGATGAGCACCGCCGCGGGGTATCCCTCTGCCATACAGACGACATTCAACAACCAGTGCATGCCGTAGGTGAAATAGACATACGCCCGGCCAGGCGTGCCGTACATCACCTTTGTGCGTGGGGTATAACCTGCGCGGGCATGACAGGCCAGGTCTTCTTCGCCGCGGTAGGCTTCGGTTTCGATGATGATTCCTCCCACCCGTTGACCCTCCACAAGGCGCACCAGCCGTTTGCCCAGCAGCTCCGCCGCGGCCGAAACAACATCCTGTTCGTACCAGTTTGGCGGTAAAATGGAACGTGACGACATGCCCGTATTGTACAACAATCCGCAGGATTTCTCAGCAGGAGGTGCGCGATGAATCTTCGCCCAGAGGTTGGATTGACCTTTGATGATGTGTTGTTGGTGCCCAAAAAATCTTCCATTCGCTCAAGACAGGATGTTTCAACCCAAACCCGCCTGACAAAGGACATTCAGCTGAACATACCGATTATCTCTGCCAACATGGATACGGTCACCGAGGCGCCGATGGCGATTGCGATGGCTCAGCAGGGTGGTTTGGGCATTCTGCACCGTTTTATGAGCATCGAGAGGCAGGCCGAGCAGGTGCGCAAGGTCAAACGCGCGGAGAGTCTGGTGGTGTTGAACCCGTTGACGATTTCCCCATCGGCTACGGTTGGCGAGGCGCGCCAGTTGATGAAAGCGGAGGATGTGGGCGGCCTGGTTGTGGTAGATGAACAAAACCGGGTGTTGGGACTGGTTGCAACCCGCGATGTGCTGCTAGCAATGGACGAATCGGCAGCAGTCAGCACGGTGATGACGCCGCGGGATCGGCTGGTTACCGCCCAAGCCGGGGCATCGCTTGAGTCGGCACGCCAGAAGTTATATGAGGCGCGCGTGGAAAAATTGCCGCTGCTGGATGAGGAAGGCCGGTTGGCGGGCCTGATCACGGTGCAGGATATCATCAAAATTCAGGATCACCCTTTTGCCACCAAAGACCAGCACGGGCGGTTGCGGGTCGGTGCAGCGGTTGGGGTCAAACCCGAAGATTTGGAAAGAGCAGCTGCCTGTGTGGAGGCCGGTGCAGACGTACTGGTGGTGGATATTGCCCATGGGCATTCCGAGCATACCCTTCAAATGGTCAGCCGCTTGAAGCGGGCTTTTTCCAGTGTCGCAGTGATTGCAGGAAACGTGGCGACAGCTGAAGGGGTGCGCGAGCTGGCCGGAGCCGGCGCGGATGTGGTCAAAGTTGGCGTTGGGGCCGGCTCGATTTGCATTACCCGGGTGGTGACCGGTTTTGGAGTGCCGCAACTGACCGCAGTGGCGGAGTGTGCCGAAGAGGGTCATCGTCTCAGCATCCCGATTATTGCCGACGGCGGGATGCGTACCTCCGGCGATGTAACCAAAGCCCTGGCTGCCGGGGCCAGCGCGGTCATGCTCGGTTCGATGCTGGCAGGCACCGATGAAGCGCCCGGCGCTGAAATTGTACGCCAGGGCCGGCGTTACAAAGTTGTGCGCGGCATGGCTTCGCTTTCCGCCAATGTTGAGCGGCGCAAGCTGGACAAGCCGTTGCAGGAAGAAGAATATTCTGAAGAATTGTGGAGTGAAGTTGTGCCGGAAGGGGTGGAGGCCCTGGTGCCGTACCGCGGAAAAGTGCGCGATATCCTGCATCAAATTGTGGGCGGGCTGCGTTCCGGAATGAGTTATGCCGGGGCGCACAACTTGCAGGAACTCTGGCAAAATGCCGAATTTATCCGCATCACCCCTGCCGGGCAAAAAGAATCCGGTGCGCATGATGTGGATTTGATTTAGAAAAGGAGGAAACGAGCCATGTGGCAAAGGTTATTGGTTCTGTTGCTGTTGCTGGGGATAACGGCTGCCTGCAATCTGCCGCTGAGCCTTGCGGTAACCCCTACCGGGGAGGAAACTCTGGCTGCCTCGTCTTCACCCCTGCCGCAGGCAACCTCAACCCCGGTTCTTCTCAGCAGTTCGGTGCTGGAAAACATGCTGTACACCTTGCCGGGATTTGTGGATCGTGAGCCGTTTTCCTTTCAATTAAAGGATGGCGAATTTCAAAGCGGTGAAGACCCGGCTGCCATTGATTTTATCAATGTGCGCCTGGGGGATGTAATTGCCTTTGGAGATTTAAACGGCGATGACCTGCCGGATGCAGCGGTTATTCTGGCAGCCAATTACGGGGGTACAGGTGTGTTTGTGTGGGTCGTGCCGGTGTTGAACCAGAACGGCAAAGCAGAGCAGGCCGCCGCCTTCCTGATTGATGACCGCCCGATGATTGAGCAGCTCTCCATTGAGAACAGCCGCATCCTTTTGGAGGGGCTGGTGCATGGACCGAACGATCCGGGCTGCTGCCCCAATCAACCCGTTCGTTGGGCGCTGCGGTTGATGCCTGCCGGGCTCAATCTGGTTTCTGCTTCAACACGCATTGGGGATTTGTGGAGAGAAATCAACCTTGAGTTACCGGTGGAGGACAGCCGGGTTGGTGAGCGGGTGGAAGTGCGCGGCGGTGTGCCGGTGATGCCTTTCGAAGCGACCCTGAACTACCGTGTCTATTCCGAAAACGGGGTAGAGTATCAGAACAGTTATATCATGGTGGATGCACCGGATTATGGGTATCCGGGGACATTTCAGAAAGAGATTGATCTGAGCGAAGTACCGCCGGGGGTGATTTATCTGGAAGTTTCCGAAATCAGCATGGCGGATGGCAGTGTGGTGGCGCTTACGAGTGTGCGTTTGATTCGCGAATAAAAAACGATTGACAGTGGGAGGTGTTATGTCCATTCCAGTGATCGTAGATGCAATCCGAACACCCATTGGGAATTTGGGCGGAGTTCTTGCGGCGGTGCGCCCGGATGATCTGGCGGCGCTGGTGCTGCGCGCGCTGGTCGAGCGCAATCACCTGCCCGGCAGCGAGGTTGACGAGGTGTATCTGGGGTGTGCCAATCAGGCGGGGGAGGATAACCGCAATGTGGCGCGCATGGCAACTCTGCTGGCCGGTCTGCCGCCGGAGGTGCCGGCTTTGACGGTCAACCGCCTGTGCGCTTCGGGGCTGGCGGCGGTCAACCTGGCGGCACGTGCCATTTTGACTGGTGACGGTGAGGTTTTTCTGGCAGGCGGGGTGGAGAGCATGTCGCGTGCGCCGTATGCGCTGCCCAAGGCGGAAAAAGGTTTCCCCTTTGGTAACCTGACCGCCTGGGATACGGCGTTGGGCTGGCGTTTTCCGAACCCAAAAATGGAAGCCATGTACGGCATTGAAGCGATGGGAGAAACCGCCGAGAATCTGGCAGAGATGACCGCCATCCCGCGCGCCGAGCAGGATCGTTTTGCCCTGCAAAGCCACCAGCGAGCGGTAGCGGCGCAGGATGAAGGTCGTTTTGCAGATGAAATTCTGCCCGTGGAAATTCCGCAACGCAAAGGCGAGCCGATTCGGGTGGTCAAGGACGAGCGCCCCCGCCGCGATACTACGCTCGAATCTCTGGCTGCCCTGCCACCCATTTTCCGCAAAGGCGGGACGGTGACGGCAGGAAATTCCTCCAGTTTGAATGACGGGGCGGCCGGGCTGCTGCTGATGAGCGAAAGCAAAGCCCGTCAACTGGGGCTGAAGCCAATGGCGCGCATCGTCAGCAGCGCGGCGGCAGGTGTGCTGCCGCGCATCATGGGCATCG
>NZ_DAOUBL010000042.1:0-3705 GCF_034432615.1 Bellilinea sp.
AGCAGAATCAGGACTTCATAGCGCTGCAGAGGAAGCAGCATACCATCATTTAAGGGTGGCAGATAGTCGCGCCGGTTGGACAGGATCAGTTTCCAGCCTGCCCGCCGCACCATGCCGCCCAAAGCCAGGCGCACCGGACGTTTTCCAAAATTGAGCGCAACCAGAATGGTCTGCTCAGCGTTTTGGCGCAGGTAAGCCAGCAGCCGTTGGGGTTCAAACGTCAGGGGCTGGAAGAAGCCATTTCTTAACACCGGGTATTCCTTCCGCAATTGAAGCAGCTTGCGGTAAAAGTGGTACAGCGAATCCGGTTGATTTTGCTGGGCAGATACATTGCGCTGGCGGTAATTGGCATGTACCGGCAACCAGGGCTGCCCGGTGCTGAATCCCGCATTCAGACTGTCGTCCCACTGCATGGGTGAACGGCATCCGTCCCGTCCTTTGTAAAGCGGCCAAAAACGCTTACCCACCGGATCCTGCACCATTTCACGGGTGATGGGAATGTCACGCATTCCAATTTCTTCACCGTAGTAAAGGAAGGGAGTGCCGTGTTGGGTCAGCAGCAGGGCAGCTGCAACTTGCAAGCGATTGTCATCCTCCCCTTGACCGTAACGGGTTGCCGAACGCGGATTATCATGATTATTCAGCACATAAGTCGGCCAGCCTTCCGGTTGCAAAGCCTGCTCCCAATCCTGAATTGCCTTCAAAAAACGCTCCGGTTTCCACGGAGAATGTAAAAAGGTAAAATCAAAAGCAGTATGTAGCAAACCAGGAGCGGAGTAGGAGGCGGCTTTCTGTGGCGTGGAAAGAAATGTTTCGCCCACCGCAAATCGTTCCGGATATGAATCGAGAATGGCACGAATCTCACGCAGCAGGGGGAACATTTCCGGCTGATCGCAGTCATAAATGTGTTTCTGCCGGTCAAAACCGCGTAAGCCAACTGCCGGCGGATTATCGGGAAAGTCAGGATGTTTGAAATACATGTTGAATACATCCAACCGGAAACCGTCCACTCCCCGCTCACACCAGAAGCGGAAAACGTCCAGCAGGGCTTTTCTCACCTGCGTGTTGCGCCAGTTAACATCCGGCTGCTCTTTGTAAAACATGTGATAGTAATGCTGCCCGGTTGGAGCATCCCATTCCCAGGCGCTGCCGCCGAAAATGGATTGCCAGTTGTTGGGCGGGCCGCCATCCGGGGCAGGATCGCGCCACAGGTAATAATCCCGAAAGGGGTTATCCCGGCTGCTGCGCGATTGAACAAACCACGGGTGCTGATCCGAGGTGTGATTCAGCACCAGATCCAAAACAATCCGAATACCGCGCTGATGGGCTTCTGCAACCAGCTGGTCAAAGTCGGCCAGTGAGCCGAATTTGGGGTCAATATCCAGATAGTTGCTGACATCATATCCAAAATCCACATCCGGCGAGGGGTTGATCGGCGAAAGCCAGATGGCATCCACCCCCAGTTCTGTCAGATAATCCAAACGCGCACGAATACCGTTCAAATCGCCAATTCCATCACCGTTGCTGTCTGCAAAAGAACGGGGGTAAATTTGATAAATGACCCCATCCCGCCACCACAAAAATTGATCCGTCATAGGCTTGTTCCTTTCTAAAAGATATTGGGGAATTCAGTTGGACTCCAGAAAGTTCAGCAAAATGCGGTTGAAATCCTGCGGTTTCTCGCGCTGCGGCCAGTGACCACAAGCCGGTATGATCTCCAGTCGCGAACCGGGCAGTCTGGCATGGGCTTCACGGGCACATTCCAAAGGCACCAGCCGGTCATTTTCGCCATGAATGAAAAGGGTTTCAGCCTCAATTTCACCCAGTCGGTCGAGAAAAACCGTGCGCAGGCCGTTTTTGAGGACTTCATGCTTCTGGAAGGAACGAAAAGCCCCCCCTGCCTTGGGACGGCGGATTTCCTCATACACTTCATTCACCAGATCGTCCGGAAGTACGCCGGGGTCATAAAAAATCTGTTGCAGAGAAGCGCGCGTCAAAGCCCGGCTGCGCCCCAGCAGCCACCACGAAAAGCGGTTAAGCCATTCCATCCGCACCAAAATATATCCCCACAATCCTCCGGGGTAACGGCGCTGGATGCCGTACGTATCCACCGGCACAAGCCGCTGAACCCGCTCCGGGTAAGCCAGCGTAAAACCGATGGCAATTCCGCCGCCCATGGAGACCCCCGCAAGGGTCGCCCGCGCCACCCCCAGTTGATCCAGCAGCCGCTTCACAAAATCAATGTAGGTATCCAGCGTATAGGAAATTTGGGGAGTATCGCTTTTACCGTATCCCGGCAGATCAGGGGCAATCACCCGAAAACGGGGCGAAAGCGCCAGAATGACCGGCTGCCACGAAAGCCAGGCCGAATCGGTGCCGCCGCCATGCAATAAAACCACGGTTTCACCCTCTTCGCCAGCAGTGAAGAGGTGAGTGTTTATCCCCTCTACTTTGACCCATGTATCTTCAATTATGGTCATCATTTCCTCCCGGTTCTGGTATAAGCATACCCGAGAGATGCGTTTTTTGTCAAAAGTTTTAATCCAATCATTAAGTAAAATTCTTGCTTGTTAACAAAACCTGTGATAGAATAATGGTTGTTAGGCGAAAGAAAGAAGAGCGCATCGAAAAGTGGGCAACCCCCACTTTTCTGCTTAGTAACCGTAACTATCTGGAGAAAGTTGAAGCATGAAGAACGAATTTACGCTGGCGTTCAATGAAGTATTGGAAGAAAAACAACTTCCAAAAGAAGTGATTCTCAAAGCGCTCGAATCGGCCATGGTTTCAGCCTACCGCCGGGCAGTGAATGCTTCCAATGCTCAACACGTGGAAGCCAAAGTGGATATCGAAACCGGCAAGGTTACCATCTATGCCGAAAAAGAAATCGTCGAGGAAGTAGAAGACCCGCGCACCGAAGTGAGTCTGGAAGAAGCCCGCAAAATTGATCCGGATGCACAATTGGGCGGCATGATTGTGGTCGAAAGCACCCCGCGCGATTTCGGCCGCGTTGCTGCCCAAACCGCCCGTCAGGTGATTCAGCAGCGCATCCGTGATGCCGAACGTCAGGCGCAATTGAATTATTACCAGAAACAGCTCGGTGAAATTGTCAGCGGCGTCGTACAGGCCGTCAGCGCCCAGGGACTGACCATTGGACTGGAAATGAAAGCCGAAGGCTCCATGCCCCGCAAAGAAATGATCCCCGGTGAACGCTTTCGCATTCACGACCGTGTGCGCGCTTTGGTTGCCGAGGTCAAGGATAACAATCGTGGGCCGCAGATCATCCTTTCGCGCACCCACCGCAATTTTCTGCGCCGCCTGCTGGAAAATGAAGTGCCCGAAATCTACCATGGTGTGGTGGAGATTCGTTCGATTGCCCGTGAACCGGGCGAACGCGCCAAAGTAGCCGTTTCAGCCACCCAAAGCGGCATTGACCCGGTTGGCGCCTGCGTGGGTATCCGCGGCGTTCGCATTCAAGCCATTGTCCGCGAACTGCACGATGAAAAAATTGATGTGATTGAATGGAACCCTGACCCGGCCGTTTTCATTGCCAAAGCCATCAGCCCGGCGCGTGTGAGCGGGGTTTACCTGAACGAGCAACAATCCAGCGGTAAAACCGCTACAGTGGTGGTGCCGGAGGATCAATTAAGTCTGGCAATTGGACGGGATGGACAAAATGCCCGCCTGGCTGCCAAACTGACCGGCTGG
>NZ_DAOUBL010000043.1:0-9001 GCF_034432615.1 Bellilinea sp.
GCACAAGAGGGCGTATAATTTATCTAAACGTGAGTTTGGGATAAGATCAAAACCTGGCATGCAATGCCAATGCCCCCCACCTGCACCTCCCCCAAAATTGCCCCTGCGATTTTGGGGGAGGGGGGAGGGGGACGAAACTTCGAAAGTTGATGTAAAAATGATTTATCCCAAATTGACGTTATTTTATATAAATCCCCCCAGACACAGGTTGGCGATGGACTTATCGGTCATCATCCCCGTATACAATGAGGAAGAATCACTCCTTTTACTGCATCAAGCAGTTCATCAGGCATTAGATCCGCTCAACCTGCGTTGGGAAATGGTGCTGGTGGATGACGGCAGCAAGGATGCCAGCCCGCGCATCATCGAACAGCTCCACCAGTCCGACCCGCAGCACGTGCGCGCCGTTCTGCTGCGCCGTAACTTTGGTCAAACAGCGGCCATCGCCGCCGGCATTGATCATTCCTGCGGGGAGAGGATTGTTTTGCTGGACGCCGACCTGCAAAACGACCCGGCCGATATTCCCACGCTGCTGGCAAAACTGGACGAAGGTTACGATGTGGTCAGCGGCTGGCGGATCAACCGGCAGGATCAATTTCTCACCCGCACACTCCCTTCCCGTCTTGCCAACTGGCTGATTTCCCAAACCACCGGCGTTCATCTACATGATTATGGCTGCACCCTCAAGGCCTACCGCCGCGAGGTCATTACCGGCTTTAAGCTGTACGGCGAAATGCACCGCTTCATTCCGGTTTATGCTCATTCGGTTGGGGCAAAGATCCTCGAAGTGCCCGTCCACCATCACCCGCGCCGCTTTGGAAAAGCCAAATACGGGCTGGAACGCACCGTTAAAGTCATTCTGGATTTGATCACCGTCAAATTTCTCAGCAGTTATGGCAATAAACCGATTTACCTGTTTGGCGGGGCCGGCTTCATTCTCATTCTGCTCAGCCTGATTACGCTGCTGGTGTTGTTTGTGCGGCGGGTATTCTTCCAAATCCCCGTTTTGGATTCCCCCATCTTTATCATGAGCACAATGGTGTTCATCCTCGGCTTTCAATCCATCTTGATGGGGCTGATTGCTGAATTGCTGGTGCGCACCTACCACGAATCACAGGGCAAACCAACCTATACCGTCCGTAAAATTCTGCCGAATAACCACCCTATTCATGAGCCCAACCGTTGAAGCTGCTGCCCTGCCTCTGCCTGCTGAACCCATGCGGAATGGACTTGCAATCCGCCTGTGGTTGCTGCTGACCGGGATTTTTGGCCTGCTGACTTTACCCGACCTGCTCGAAAAAGGGCGGTATTCGGGCTGGTTCATTGCCCGCTATTCGTGGCAGTGGAGTCTCCTGATCACCGTCTGTTTTTTGATCAGCCTGACCTGCCTTTTGTTATGGCTGGCACTGCAAAACGGCAGAAGCCGCCGCCTGATTCTGTTTTCTGAAAAGGCGGTACAACAACTCCAACGGCTGGGACGGTGGAACTATCTGCTGTATTTCGGCGGCTGGCTGCTCACGGCTGTTTTCATGCGTTTTTTCTTTGTCAAGCATTTTACTGCCCTCAGCGACCGCGTGTGGATTGTGTGGCTGGCGGCCGGGGTGACCAGCCTTTTTTGGATGGCAGCCGGAAGGATCCAGTTTTTCTGGGCTGTCGGTCTGGGAATGCTGATCGGCGGCTTCCTGGCAACTCTGATGACCTATGCGGCTGCCGTCAGCCCCTATCCCTTTTCACTGGGCTGGTCAGAAGCAAGCCGTTATTACTATGCTTCCCTGCCCTTTGCCAAACAAATCTACGGTTTTTCAATCCCCCTTTCTCCACTGCATGCCTCCCGCTATTTGCTGCTCAGTTTAGCCTATCTCATTCCCGATTCACCCCTGTGGTTTCACCGCCTCTGGCAGGTCATTCTGTGGATTGGGATGAATCTGGCAACCGGTTGGGCGCTTGCCCGCCGGCTTGGGCTGCGCCCGGCGCTGCTGATGGGGGGGACAACCCTTTGGGCATTTCTTTTTTTGATGCAGGGTCCGGTCTATTATCATCTGCACCTGTGTATTCTGCCGGTCTTGTGGTTGTACCACCCGCAACGCCCGATGCGCACCCTGGCGGGCGTGATGCTGGCTTCGGTGTGGGCCGGCCTCAGCCGGGTCAACTGGTTCCCCGTGCCGGCCATGCTGGCCGCCGCCATGTACCTGCTGGAAACCCCATTCCACACCCGGCGCAGCTGGCTGGCTTATTTGAGCCGCCCGCTGCTTTGGGGGGGTGTGGGAATATCCTGCGCGCTGCTGGCACAGGCTGCTTACATCCCGCTCTCCGGCAACAGCGACCCCAGTCTGTTTGCTTCCAGTTTTACCTCATTGCTTTTGTGGCACCGCTTGCTGCCCAGTGCCACCTCCGGTTGGGGAATTTTGCCGCTCGGGTTGATTGTCTCGCTGCCATTGCTGGGATTGATTGTCCTCAACACCCTGCGGCGCGGTGCCGGCTGGCATCCGCTGCGCCTGCTGGCACTGGCAGGGATTGGCGGTTTGCTCTTTGGCGGCGGACTGGTGGTCAGCACCAAAATCGGCGGTGGCAGCAATTTGCATAATCTGGATGCTTACTTTGTGCTGCTGCTGCTGATCGGAGCTTATTTTCTGTTCGACAAAGCCGTTCCGGATCAGCCGGGCACGGCATCGCCAACGAAGCGGCCGGCGGCCCTGGTTGGGCTCATTCTGGTTATGCCGGTTATCTGGTCGTTAGCCGAATTTTCACTGCCCGCAGCCAAAGACTTGCAGCAGGCACAGGTGACTTTGAACTCCTTAAATCAACTGGTCAGCAGCGCTGCTCAACGCGGTGAGGTGCTGTTCATCTCCCAGCGTCACCTGCTGACCTTTGGTTATGTACAAGATGTACCGCTGGTGGCAGATTACGAATTGCTGTTACTTTCGGAAGCTTCCATTTCCAACAACCGCACCCTGCTGGAAAAATTCTATCAGGATTTGCGCGAACGTCGTTTTGCCATGATCATTACCGGCCGGCTCAATCCGAGTTATCAGCGTCCCAAAATGGACCCCTTCGCCGAAGAGAACAACCTGTGGGTGGATCGCATTACCTTCCCGATTCTGGAATATTATGGGGAAGAAGCTTACTTTGGTGAACAAAACCTGCAAGTGTTGGTGCCCAAATGAGCACTGATCAGCCTGTTTCCGGGAAACCATCCCGCTTTCGTAACTGGAAGCAATGGGTTCAAATTGGAGGAACGGCGCTCTCGATCATTCTGCTGGTCATTTTGATTCGCCAGCAGGGATGGGGCGAGGTACTCTCTGCCGTAAAACAAATTCCGCTGCCCATTTTTGTGATGACGCTGGCGGTCATGCTCGCTTCCCGTTTGTGCGTGGTGCTGCGCTGGTACGCATTGTTGCGATCCGCCGGCGCGCCGGTCTCCTTCAAATCCATTTTCGAACTGGTCTTTGTCGGTTTGTTTGCCTCCAATTTTCTGCCCTCTACCATCGGCGGAGATGTGGTGCGCCTGGCCGGTGCCGTCATGCTGAGGGTGGATGGCGGCTTAAGCGCCGCCTCGCTGGTTGCTGACCGTTTGATCGGCATGGCCGGCATGACGGTGATGCTGCCGGTCGGCCTGTCCAGCGTGCTGGGTAAAACCGCACTTCATGCAGCTGGTTTGTTCAGCTCGCTGCTGCCTTTACCGGCACGTTGGCGCGAGAAATTGCGCGGTTTCATTACTCAGGTTTTGATCAGCCTGCAGCACTGGCTGAAACATCCGGCCGGGCTGGGTGCGGCGTTTGTGGCAACCCTGGGTCACATGGCTTGTACTTTTCTGAGTGTCTCTCTGCTCTTGAATGCCCTCGGTTCACCGCTTGACTTCTGGCAAATTGGCGGCTTATGGAGCCTGTCCTACTTTATCACCTTACTGCCGGTTTCCATCAACGGGCTGGGATTGCAGGAAGTTTCCATTTCCTATCTCTATCACACCTTCGGCGGCGTGCCGTTGGAAAACACCCTCACCCTCAGCCTGATGATGCGCCTGTTGTTCGTCGCAGCCAGCCTGCCGGGCGCGTTCTTTCTGCCGTTACTGGCAAGTTTGAGAAATGTAGAAACCGCAAACCACCAGTGACCAATCCAGAAGGAGGCCTGTCAATCTTCGGCAAGCACGGCCATTGTTTCGCCTTCTTCAACAAACTGCTCTGCCAGCAATTTGTCAGGGATTGCATCCGGCAGTTCATTTTCCAGGTTTCGGATGCGCGGATTCAGAAAAGCAAAGGCAGTCGCCACCATCAACAGAATGCCAGAGATCACAAACATCAAGCCGATACCCCGCCCGGCGCCTGCCCCGATCAGCATGCCGGGCAGGCCTTCTGCAAGCACCCCACCGGGGCGCATCAGCGGTTCGAATACCTGATCGGCCAGCGGACCTGCCAGCAAAAAAGCCAGCGGCATGATTGAGCGGGAAATCAGGCTGCGGATGGCAAATACCCTGCCCTGCACATCGGGGGCAACTTTGGTCTGAAAGATCGCCTGACTTAAACCCGAAGCAATCGGAACCGAGAAAAGGAATACAAAGAAACCGGTCGCAATCCAAAACGGGTTGGCCCGCAGGCCGATAGCCAGAACAGCCACACTTCCCAGCCCAATAAAACCCAGAACGCCGAAAATCCGCCGCTTTGGACCGCCCCACACCCCCAAAACCAGACTGCCTGTCAGCATGCCAAAACCGGTAGCCGTCTGAACAGCACCCAGTACCGCCGGGGTAGAAAACGAAAGCACCAGCGGGCCGGTCAGGACACTTGCAAGGTTCAACAGAAAATTGACCAGCGCAAAGTACACCAGTAAATTGAACAAACCCCTGCGCTGCCGCAGGTACTGCCAGCCGAACAAGGCATCCCGCCAGATTTTACCCCGTCCATCCTGTTCAATCTGGCTGGTCAGCGGCGGCTGGGGAATGCGCACAATCAGCAAAGCACCGACTGCAAAAAAGTAGGTGAGGAAGTCAATCAGAACAATGCCTCTCAACCCAATCACACCGAAGAGAATACCCGCCAACAGCGGTGCAATCAGCATCTCCATAGATTGGGCTACCTGCATCAAACCGCTGGCGCGGGCCAGATCCTTTTTCGGCACCAGCATGGTGATCGAGGCAGTGTAAGCCGGCTCCTGAAAAGCAGCGAACAATGAACCGGCCAACGCTACCAGATAAATATTCCAGATTCGCAATGAATCGCTCATCACCAGAAACACGACCGCCAGCGTGACCAGCGCATTGCCGGTATCCGCCAGAATCATCAGCCAGCGCCGGTTCCAGCGGTCTGCCAGCGAACCCGCCAGCGGTGTCAGTAAAATACGCGGTAATGTGCCAAACAAAACCGTAATTGCAAATGGGGTTGCCTGACCGGTTTGCTGGTAAATCCACACTCCCAGCGCGAAACTGGTGAGACCAGAACCGATAATTGAAATCACCTGGCCAATCCAGATGACCAGAAAAGTGCGCATGTTCCGCGGTTGCAGGTCGGTGTTCATCATTGCTCCGGGGTGCCTGGTTGACTTTCGGCAGGAAAATAAAAACTGGGGTAAAAAGCAATCATCAGGGAATAGGACTGATTGTCCTGCGCTTCTTTTTCATCGGACTGCTCAAATTCCTTGAGCAGTTCTTCAATTTTGGTTAGCAGACGGGCAGCCTGTTCATCGTTTAAGTTTGACCGGAGGCGATTCAATACCAGCCGGCGGGGTTTGGGAGGTTCTCCCTGCTCCAGCGCATAGAGACGGGCTTGCAGACTGCGCAGCAAATCTTCACGGGTGGCATCAATCGTATCCCGTACAATGCTCAGGAGTTGCTCATTATGCTCTCCGGATGGGAAAGAAAACAAATTGGGATCTACATCAATGGTCGGTGAAGTAACAGCGTAGATTTTTTCAATCAAGTTGCCTACCTGACGGGTTTCCTGGACGAAGATGAAGCCGAATTTTTCAAGCATATTGAAGTGGTAATATAACTTACTGGCGCTCATGCCCAGTTTTTCGGCTACCTGCCGCACCGTTTGCGATTGATGAAGCAAGGCTTCAAAGATTTGGGCGCGAATCGGGTCGGAAATGACCCGCATGGTCTCCATATCGCGGATGACAAACGCCGGGGAAGAAGATTTTTCCATTTGACATTCCTTTATCGCCAAAATAATTTTTTGCGTTAAAAAACAGTATAGCGATTTTTTCTATCCTGTCAAGATGAAATAGCCGAAAAAAGTACTGTTTTTTTCTGTTATTGGCGAATTGGATGGAACGATGGATGGATGCCTGTGATATAATCAATAATAGAACAATATTTCTATATTCAATCAGCAAGGAGAAACCGCATGTCCCATTCTTCCTCTTCAAATGGATTATCGGTGGTAGCCCTGATCATCATGCTGTTTCTGCTGTTCAACCTGTTTCATGACCGCCAGACGGCCAGCGCCACACCGTTGAGCAATCCTCCCACCCCTCTGCCCACCCCAACCGAAACCCCGCAGCCCGAGCCCCCCGTTCCCGATCCGTTCGCCATCCGTGCCCCCTATGATGAGTACATTCTGACTCAGGGACCGCACGGGCAATCTTACGGGCATCTGGCCATTGACCTGACCGCGGGTAAAGGCGCTCCCATTCTTGCGCCGATCAACGGCACCGTTACGGCTCACTATATTGACCAGTATGGTAACACCACCCTCATCCTCGAAAATGAAGTCTGGCAGGTGCTGATGCTGCACGGTGATTATTTTGTAGAGGTGGGGCAAAGCGTACAAATTGGCGAGACAGTCGGCTCCGAAAGCAATCACGGCTACACCGTGGACTGGCGCGGGCAGTCCTGCCGCAACCGCGATTGCGGTTACCACACCCACCTCAACATTTTTGACAAGCGCATCGGACAGAACGTCAATCCGTTGGATGTGTTATCCCCCTGATCCCGTTTGGGCAAAAAAATTAACCCCGCCTGAAGCGGGGTTTTTCATGCTTTAAGATGAATTTATTTTTCGTTTGTTTCTCTCAGATGACTGGCAATTTCCCGCGTGCTGATGAGCAACTCCTCCAGATTTTCTTTGGCCGCAACAAACAGTCTGATTACACCCCCAGCAATCAGATAGCCAATTCCAGTCACGAACCCGACACTCAACCACAAAATAAAGGGTATCGCAGGGTCATACGCTTCGGAGGCCATAGCCGTTGCCATCACAAAACCACCCAAAAACGAAAGATACCCCAGAATTTCGCAAACAACGCTCAGATTTTTGAGACCCTGATGAGGCTTTTCTTGATACGCATTTCCCTGATATTGATTGGTTTGACTCATGGCATTACAGTATCCTTTCCCATAGAAATTATGAATTTGGCAATGTCGCCTGACGGGTATATTTTTACCCTCCGAGGCTCATCCTGTCATGCGGAATTTCCCCTATTTTTGGAAGGCAAACTTACCGCCCGGAAACGGAACGAAATCCATCCCCCCAATCTGTCCCGCGCATTTCCACCCCCTCAATCGGTTTGGGGATGCAGGGAAAGGGCTGATAATAACACTGGGTATAACTCTCTTCACCGGCGCACAAGACCATGCCGTTTTCCAGCGAGCAGGGAAAAGTGGCATGGAGAGGATAATCTGGTGGCAGCAGCCAGCGTTGGGAGAATGTCCTCCCCTCAAAAGAAGCCGTCAGGAACCAGAGATGAACAACCACCATCCCTACCGTCAGAAAGGCATTGACCAGAAACGCCTGACTGTCCCGCAATCCACCCGCCAACCCGCTCATCAACCCCGCCAGTGGGAGGATCATCAGCAAAATCACCCAACCGTACCCAAAACGCAAATCTGGGGCATTGAAAAGCCAGTAAAGCGCTCCCGCCATTGCAAACAGGTATGCGCCCATCCATCCAAAATCTTGACCGGCCCAATTCCACTTCTTCAGGCGGGCAAGCAACCACACTACGCCCATCCCCGCCGGAGAGAGCATTGCCAGCAAGAGAATCAGGCGTTGATTTGTGGTGCGGTCACTGAACCAGACCGGCAGCCATTCGCCCAGCGGCATCTTCAACACCAGACTGGCATCCACATTGGGCAGACGCGCCCAGGCGCGAATGATTTGCGCCTCCCGGAGAGCCGTTTCGTAGGGGATTTTCCAATCCACATTGAACCAATCCAGGGCAGGGAAAGGATAGATGAGATACCCTGAAAGGATCACGTTGCGAGCCAGCCACGGCAGCAGTAATAACAATCCTAAAAATCCCCAGCGCAAAACCCGCACCGGTTGATGCCGAACGTCACTCAGCACCAGCCAGGCCGCCAGCAGCAATAAAGGCAGGGCCGAAAGTTTTACCGTTAACAAATAGACAGCCGTGCTGAAGATCAGCAGGCTGCGGATATCATGCTGTTCCTTCTGCAAGGCTGACTGTTCCAGCCACAATGGGATGACCAGCCACAGCATCAAAATCACGGGCAAATCCGTGCCGGGCGATGAAGTCTGTGAGCCCAAGAGGTAGAAGGCAAGCGGGAAAAACAACAGGCGCAGCCCATTCGCAGCGGTTCGTTCTCCACCCAGCCAGCGGCGCAGGCCGTTGCCAAAATCCCACACCGCCAGACCAAACAGCATTGCCCCCACCAGATGCAGCGACCGCCCGCCCCAAAAAGCCAGGCTGAAAACTGTGTTCAGCACCAGCCAGTGAGAATTATAAGCAAAGCGGCTGTGAAGATTGCCCAGCCCGGCAACCGTCGGATATTCTTCCATCCAGCGGATTGCCTGGGCGTGGTAAATGCCCGTGTCCGGGTTGGCAACCTGGTGAGTGGCGTTTTCCAGCACGGTCAGCAGCGCCAGCAGCAGCACTGCGCCTGCCGCAGCGTCCCAGCCGGTCAGGCGCGGCAGACGTGGCCGGCTCAGTTTCAACCAGCCCTGACGCGATCCGCTGAGGAAGATGGCCGCCGCTCCCAGAATCAGGATGCTGAAAGCCCGCCAATCCAAAGGCAAGGCCAGCGAAAGGCCGGCCGCCAGTGTGGTCA
>NZ_DAOUBL010000044.1:0-30453 GCF_034432615.1 Bellilinea sp.
CCCCACCCAATCTCTTACTGCCAGCGGATGGAGCGGTCTTTACCGCCGCAAACGACTCGGTTACCTTGCAATGGGCCTCAGTGGGCACACTTCGTCAAAACGAAGCCTATGCCGTGAGTGTGGAAGACATTACCGAAGGGAAAGGCCGACGCCTGACCGAGTATGTAACCGATACCAAGTTTATTGTGCCGGCCTCCTTCCGGCCGACCGATAACACCCCCCACGTCTTACGCTGGTTTGTTGTGCCGGTTCGCCAGATTGGTACTTCCGCTGATGGCAAGCCGATTTATGATACCGCCGGCAGCCCCAGCAACTCTCGGACTTTTGTCTGGTGGAGTGCGGGCGGCGCGGCTTCTACCCCCACTCCTTAAAGTAAAATAATGACGGGTGCGCCTCATGTTCGAGCGCACCCGTTTTTTTATCTTACCGGAGCAGCCGTTAGCTGCTGGAGTTCGCCTCTAAAAATCGGGTAGCCTCAATGGCTGCCGCCGCTCCCATGCCTGCCGAGGTAACCACCTGACGGTAGTGGGGGTCCATCACCTCACCGGCTGCAAAAACGCCAGCAACACTTGTGCGCATTTGCATATCCGTGACAATGTAGCCCTGCGGTGTCATTTCCACCTGACCCTGAAAGATTTGCGTGTTCGGCGTATGTCCGATAAAGATGAAAACACCATCGGTTTCAAAATCTCTCACCTCTCCCGTTTTCAGGTTGCGCAAACGCACACCGTTGACCACCCCATTCCCAAGAATTTCACTGACAACCGTGTCCCAGATAAAGTGAATTTTCGGGTTTTCACGCGCGCGTTTTTGCAAAATTGCTCCCGCACGCAACTGATCGCGCCGGTGAATGATGTTCACCTCGGTCGCGTAGCGGGTCAAAAATAAACCTTCCTCCAGCGCGCTGTCTCCACCGCCTACCACAACAACCTTTTTGTCCTTGAAAAACCAGCCGTCACAAGTCGCGCAGTATGAAACACCCCGCCCGGTCAGTTCACTTTCTCTCGGCACATTCAAATGGTTCGGGCTCGCACCAGTGGCAATAATCAAAGTTTCTGCCAGAAATTCGCTGCTGTAGGTACGAACCTTAAAGGGACGCTGACTTAAATCTACTGCGGTAGCCAGATCATATTCAAACCGGGCCCCAAATCTTTCCGCCTGCTGGCGGAAAAGTTCACCCAATTCAGCGCCGCCAATCCCTTCTGGAAAGCCGGGGTAATTTTCAATGGTGTGTGTCAGGGATGCCTGTCCGCCCATCTCGGTTCCGGTTAAGACCAGCGGATTTAACTCCGCCCTTGCCGCATATAAAGCAGCCGAAAGCCCCGCCGGGCCGGCTCCCAAAATCAACACTTTTTCCACTTTGCTTTCTTTCTGCTGGCCTTTTCCCAATCCAACTTCAGATAGATTAAATTCCATCATGCAATCTCCTCATTGAGTTCGAATTCCAGTGTTTAGATGTTAAATTATCAGTTTGGTTACATTAAAGACTTATCACTATTCAACGGCTGCATCGGGTATTGCCAGCGCTCGGTCAATCACCTCAAATCCCTCAGCCAGCTGTTCTTGAGTAATGATCAAAGGCGGGATCAAAAGCACCGTATGCCAATGGGTGTACAAAAAGACGCCGTGATCAAGCAAATACTTACGAAAAGCCATCATTTCCGGGCTGTTCTGATTGAAAGGCGCCATGGGGAGTTTACTCTGACGATTTTTGACCAGCTCAATGGCACCAAATAAACCAATGGAACGCACTTCTCCAATAGATGGATGACGCTCTGCCAGTTCAGCCAGCATATCCGCCATCACTTCACCCATTTGCCTAGCCCGTTCGACCAGATGATCTTCCTGCATCACCTCAATGGTGGCAATTGCTGCCGCCAACGACAGGGGATGGCCATTGAAGGTCAAACCGCCTTCAAACACTTTCTCATTGAAGGCCGCCGCAATTTCCGGCTTCATTGCCACTGCCCCCAAAGGCGCATACCCCGAGGTCAAACCCTTTGCCATGGTCATAATGTCGGGTACCACCTTCCAGTGATCCACTGCAAACCACTCACCCGTACGCCCAAAACCACTCATCACCTCATCACAAATCATCACGATGCCGTACCGGTCACAAATTTCGCGTACACCCTGTAAATAACCTGCCGGCGGGATGATGATTCCATTGGTACCGGTAACCGTTTCAATCATAATTGCCGCTATGGTTTCAGGACGTTCGTACTGGATAATTTCTTCCAAATGATTCAGATAATCCCGGCTGAATTCTTCCTCCGGAATTTCTGCATTCAGACGGTGAAATGTAGAGCGGTAACGATAGGGGTCAAGGAAATGAACTACACCCGGCATGGTGTTGGGTTCCCACGCCACCCGTCGCGGATCTCCGGTCAGGGAGATAGCCCCGTAAGTAGCACCATGGTAGGATCGGTAGCGGGTGAGGATTTTGAAACGCCCGGTATACCCGCGCGCCAGTTTGATGGCATTCTCGTTAGCATCCGCCCCGCCAAGGGTAAATAAGAATTTGGTCAGGCCGGGTGGGACTATTTCGGTCAATTTTTTACACAAGTCTCCACGTGGTTGGGTTGCCATTTGCGGACCGGCAAAAGGCAGCTGACGCGCCTGCTCCACAATTGCCTCAATCACCCTTTCATCCCCATGACCGATATTGACGCACATCACCATTGAATTCAGGTCTAAATACCGTTTCCCGCTGGTATCCCAGAAATACACTCCCTTGGCTTTGGTAACCGGAATGGGGTTGACTTTGCTTTGAGCCGACCAGGTCCAAAAATTGTGCTCCAAACAGGTTTTCAAAAAATCATCGGAGGCGGTGAAAGACATTTTTTTCCTCTGAGTAATGATTTGCCAGTCTTTTTCAATCCTATCACAACTCACAAAAGATTGAAAAGAAAATCAACAACTCACCTGTGCTATAATCCCAAAACAAAAACAAAGCCTGCGATAATTTATCTCAATGTCACGCGAACCCTTATACCCCCAGGAACGTTATAGCCGCGAGGAAATTCAAAATTCCTGTCAGGGCAAATTACATCCCCAGGCCAGAATTGGTATTCAATTATTCAATCAGGGGCATTATTTTGAAGCCCATGAAGCCCTGGAACTGGCCTGGCGGGAAGAACCCGGGCCGGTCCGTGAATTTTACCGCGGCGTTCTCCAAATTGGCGTTGCCTATTATCACATTTTGAACAGGAATTACCCCGGAGCGGTAAAAATGTTCTCCCGCGCAAAAAAATGGTTGGCGGCCTATCCCTCTGTCTGTCGCACGGTCAATCTCGATCAACTGAAAAAAGACGCTTTACTCGCAGAAAAACGATTGCTGGAACTGGGCAGTGAAAACCTCAATCAGTTTGAACACAACTTGCTGAAACCCATTCTCTTCAAAGGTGATGTTGGATGAACAATACCCTCCCCTTTCAAGGTAAAACGGCACTGATCACCGGCGGTGGACGCGGGATTGGCAGAGCCATCGCTCTCCTGCTTGCTGAACGAGGCGCAGATGTGGTCATCAATTTTGTGCGCAATCAGGCTCCCGCGGAGGAAGTTGCCCAAAAAATCCATCAGATGGGACGTCGGGCAGAAATTTTCCGTGCAAATGTCGGAAAAATTGAGGATATTCAACGCTTGTTCGACTTTGTCGAACAGCATTTTGGCGGCCTGGATATTTTTATCAGTAATGCTGCTTCCGGCTTCAACCGCCCGGCACTTCAGCAAAAAGAAAGCGGCTGGGACCACACCATGAATGTCAATGCCCGCGCCTTTCTGTTCTCCACTCAACGGGCGGTGCCGCTCATGCAAAAAAGGGGCGGCGGATTCATCGTTGCCGTTTCCAGCCCCGGCAGCCAGCGCGTATTGCCGGATTATGTCGCGGTAGGCGCCTCCAAGGCTGCTCTGGAAGCGCTGACCCGTTATCTGGCTGTGGAACTGGCTCCCCTAAACATTGTGGTTAACGCTGTATCACCCTCACTGGTTGAAACAGATGCACTGAAGCATTTTGCCTCGCTTTCCGACCCGCAGGTGATTAGGCGGGCCATTCAAAACACGCCGGCAGGTCGGCTTGTCCAACCGGAAGATGTTGCCAAAGTGGTCGTGTTTCTTTGCAGTCCGGATGCGTTTATGATCCGCGGTCAAGTCATCATCATTGACGGCGGTTATACGCTCATCACGCCGGGATGATATTGCGTCCTTATTCCTGAATCAACACTGCCCGCGCCGGAGCACCATCGCTGCCTTCAATTTTCAAAGGCAGGCAGATTAACTGATATTCACCCGGTTGCACCGCAGAAAGATCAACCCCTTCCACAATAACCATGTTGGCACCCAACAAAACTTGATGGGTCGGGCGTGATTGTTTATAAGGCGCAACCGATAAATAATCCACGCCAACCAGACGTACTCCTTTTTCGACCAGGTATTTTGAACCGCTCTCATCAATTCCAACAAAATCGGTTTGAAAATCACGCACCTGGCTGGCCCAGTATTTCGAATTTCGCGTTTTGAACAACACGCGGGTTGTACCAGCGGGAAGTTCCAACTTTTCCAAAACTTCGCGGTCAATCACATTCACATCATCCGCTACCTGGACTACCCTGGCCGGTCCGATTAACACCTCCAGATTCATGGCTTCCACGGCACTGCTACCGTCAATAAAATGAAGCGGTGCATCTACGTGCGTGCCGGTATGTACCCCCATATCCATGCGGGACACATTGGCATTTGCCCCATCCGATATTGCACTGACCCGCTCGATGACCGCCTTGGGATCACCTGGCCAGGTAGGCAAATTCGGTGAAATTGTTAATGAAATATCCCAAATTTTCATTATAGCCTCCTTAAGAATTATGGATTATAAGGTCCCCAACCTGCTGCAGTGAAAATTGTTTTCAAAAAATCATACCGCTCACTCGAGCTCATCGGGCGCGGGCGAGCGTAATCTTCCAAATAGGCAGTCAACAACTCCGTTGAAATGTGTTTCCCATTATAAAACACATGACGGTCAATAAATTCTTTTCGCGTACCTTCGGGTATTGTAACCGTATCCACCCACATCTGGTCAAAAAACAAATTCCCCAGCCCGTAATGAATGAAGGAATCCCCATAAAATTCCATTGCCATCGGATGGTGGGCTTGTGAGCCGCTAACAATAACCGCTCCGGCATCCGCAGGTTTGCGAAAATCTCTCTGCTCGAACTCTTCAACCCAATGACGGTAAGTTTCAAAATATTGAAAAGTAAAAATGACAATGTAGCCTTCCTCCCTTAATTGTTTAATGCGTTGTTGGATCCAATCATAATCGCAGGAGGCTACGCCGCCAAAATCTTCCCCTGCCCAAATGTAGGCAGGACCGGCTGGGTTGCAGCCCAGAAAAGCAAAGCGATTCCTATTATGCTCCACAAAGACAGCATCCCGGGCTTCCGCCAGATTTTCTCCGGCAGCATAATAGACCCAACCGCGCGAACGGTAAAGATCAAGTGAAAATGATAGCGCATCCCGTCCCCAATCCACACCGTGATTACCGGTAAGATCAACGATGTCAGTTCCAACCGATTCCAGCAATTCAATATACTCTGGCTTGCTACAAAAAACTAATGGGAAGGGCTCCATTTTCGGATCGGGACAGCGCGGGGAAAACGACACCTCATTGCTAATGTGAGTCAGATCCGCTTCCCTCAACCATTCACCAATTGCCTCGCCGGGATACGTCATTCCTTTTTGTTCCATGCGGACTGCAGTGGCGCGAACCAGTGCTGTGACACCGGTCATCACCAGCACGGTCAATTGATTGGCATCGCGGTTTGGGGTTAGAACTGGTATATCAAGGTTCTCAACTTCCAGTGAGCTGGCTTTCCAGCCATAATGTAACGCGAGCGGATAGGCATTCAGGTCAAATTGATTGCTGATCGGAGACTGGTTGTTCAAAGGAATCACTTTCCAGCGAGGCTGCAGTTGTTCAAAGGGCACAATCGCCAGCACATCTCGCTTCGTCCAGGCAGCACTCAAAAGATTTTCTTCTGCCTCTATAGATACATTAAGCGGTGAAAATTTACCCAACAGGGGCTCCAATGCATTGGCGGTATCTTCCGTTACCAGAATAGAAAGTGCCTGTTCATCAGGTTGACCTTGCCACCATGATTTTAATTGGTCAAAATTAATCTGCTCGGTCAGCGATGAGAAGGGTGTCACCAACACATATACCCACACCACCTGACCCTGTCCGGACGTGGTTGGCTCGAGCCAGATATTGGCTTCTTCTTTTTGAGAGATCGCTGGAACTGTGTTTTGTTGTTCAAGCTGCCTGAGCAGATCATCCGGCAGGGAGTTATCTAACCAGACAACCGGTTGAGGAATCGCCGTTGGAGACGGGAGTAGTGTCGTTGTTGGTGCAGGTGTATTCATGGAAGTTACTGAACTGGTTGGTGCGGACACTGTCTCGGTTAGATGAATAGCTGGGCTGATGGTTGGACCCGTGCAACCTGCAATCCAAATAAAAAACCATACAATCCTGATCCATTTTTCTTTCATGGCATCTCCGAATTCATCCATCCACTCACCCGAAAATACTCTTCCAGCATTTGAGCCCGTTCTTCTTCGGTCATCAGGCGAGGTTTGGCATAATCTTCCAGCAGGGTGGTAATCAACTCCACCCCAAGGTATTTTCCATCATAAAACAGGTGGCGGTCAATAAACTGGCGGCGGTGCAGGGGAAACATCTGGTCGAAAAACAAATTACCCAGTCCATAGTGCATAAAGCGGTTTTCATAAAAACCAAATCCATGGGCAAAATGAGCCTGACTTCCACTGACGATCACTGCTCCCATTTGGGCGGTTTGTTCAAATTCCTGCAGGGTCAGGTTCATGGGCATGAAATCCTCAACTTCAAAGTGCTGAAAGGTAACAATGGGTAAAAACCCTTCTTCAACCAAATTTTGGATGGTGTCTTGCAGCCATTCAAAATCACAGGGCGCTGGGCCAGCTTGCTCTTCTGACGCCCAGATATTTTCTGGACCCGCGCGATTACAACCAATCAGCGCCAACCGATTACCGTTATGCTCAATTCGCAACGGCTTGCGGGCCTCTTCCAAATTTCGACCACCACCGTAATATTGAAAACCGTTCTGCTTGTATAAATCCAGCGTAAAAAGGAAAGGCTCATTCCCCCAATCCAGCAAATGATTGCCGGTTAATTCGATGAAATCTGCTCCCGCCAGTTTCAAAAACTCAATATATCGCGGGTTGGCACAAAAGCGCTGTCCGCCCCTCACCGGCACGGCAGGCGGACAATTTTCGTAAAAAGAAACTTCGTTGCTGATATGAGTAAAGTCTGCCTGACGCAGCATAACTCCAATATCCTCAACGGGGTATTCCAGGCCGTTCAATTCCATTCGTTCCGCTGTCTGGCGGACTAAAGCGGTTGTACCCGTGAGGATCAGTCTGGTGAATTTTCCCGGCAGGCGATTGGTGATGACTGCCTGCGAACCAATCATTACATCAAAAGGTTTTTGGCTGTTGGATTGCCATTCCCATCGGATGGTCAAACCGTAAGCATCCATTTCAAAACCCTGATCCAACGGTGAGATACCATCTACTCGCAGTACCTTCCAGCGAGGTTCGATTTGTTCAAAGGGGATGATAGCCCGCAAGTCCCTTTCCTGCCAGGCTTTTTGAAGCAGCATTTCTGCCGGAAATACCTCTACATTCTCTCGATCCGCTTCACCCCACAACACCCTGAAAATTGGCATCGCTTCTTCTGATATGAGAAGCCGGAAATCCGCTTTACTTGCCCCCTGCCAGCATTCCTTTATTTGATCAAGACCAATCTCATCCTGAACGGTTGGAAAAGCCGCAGTAACCGCATAAACCCACTGAATATAAACTGACCCAGCGGTTTCATTTGAATGATTGATTTTTAGGGAATAGTCTGCCAGCTCATCACGGTCAACCCACTCCACATTCTCTAAATTATTCAATTTCGTTTGAACAGCCGCAGGTAACGGATCGCTCTTTAAGTAAACCGGTGAGTCACTTTCAAAGGTGGCGGTTGCGGCAGATAAGGAGAGTTTTTCCGACATTGGTGCAGGTGAATGGGTTGCTGCAGGATGTTCTTCAGAAATGATTATCTCGCTCGAAATTGAGGCGGGCTGAACAGGAGTGCAGCCATGGATACCTGCAAGAACAAGCGCAACCCTTAAACACTGCACAACCAGAAAGGAAATTGTTTTTTGGGGTAACACGGCGGCAATTATACTACCTCAAAGGTTCTATACATGTTGGATTTGATAGAGATTGACAGTTAACCTCGCTATAATAACATTGAATCAACTTGGAAAAGGAATTTGACATGCGTGAAGTAGCCATTTTAGGAATTGGTCAAACCTCGATTGATGAACATTGGGAAAAGTCTTTGCGCGAGCTTGCCGGAGAAGCGGCGCTGGCAGCGCTTCAAGACGCCGGTATCAACGGTGTAGATGGCGTGTTCGTTGGCAACATGATGTCTGGTTCGGCAAACCGCCAGCAACAATTAGGCGCCTTTGTTGCAGATTGGATCGGTGTCCGTTATTCGAATGCCATGCACATTGAATCGGCTTGCAGTTCGGGGGCTGCTGCATTTCGTTCAGCCTTGATGGCTGTTGCCTCTGGATTTATGGACATAGCGCTGGCGGTAGGTGTCGAAAAAATGACCGATTCACCCGGCGCAGAAATCACCGCTGAACTGGCCACAGCTGCCGATGCTGACTGGGAGGCTGGCCAGGGACTTTCCTTTGTGGCTATCAATGCCCTCATCATGCGCCGCTATATGTACGAATACGGCTGGGAGCATCATCATTTTGCACCGTTCTCCATCAACGCCCATAGCAACGCCGCCAGCAATCCCAACGCTCGCCTGCGCTCCCCACTGACCGAAAAAGATTATCTGAAAGCCGCAATGATTACCCCACCAATCAATCTAATGGACGCTTCACCGGTTGGGGATGGCGCTGCTGCTGCGATTCTCGTTCCGGTTGAACTGCTCAACCGCTTTCCACCTCGTACGGTTATTAAAGTTTTGGGCGCAGGTGCTGCCACCGACACAATGGCAGTCCACTCTCGTAAAATTCCTCTGTGGCTCAGCGCGGCTGAAAAATCGGCAAAGCAGGCTTACAGCCAGGCTGGCATTGGCCCTGATCAGATTGATGTATTTGAACTCCACGACGCTTTCACCATCATGGCAGCCTTGTCACTTGAAGCCTGTGGCTTTGCGGAAAAAGGCAAGGGGCCCCAATTAGCACTGGATGGCGAAATCCGCCCCGAAGGACGCATCCCTGTCCAAACTCGCGGAGGTTTAAAGGCACGCGGACACCCGGTTGGCGCAACCGGAATGTATCAGATTGTCGAGGTTGTGCAGCAGCTTCGCGGAGAATGCGGTCAAACCCAAGTTCCAGATGCGCGCATTGGCATGGCTCAAAACATCGGCGGAAGCGGCTCGAACATCATTACCCATATCCTGGCTCGAATGAATTGAGTATCTCAGGCAGAGGACTTTTTCCTCTGCTTTTTTATTTTTTGGCATAAAGGAATACAATTGAACCATCCTGACCAATGCAGGGATGGAAAATTATGCCTCATCTTTCAGCTTCGACACTCGATTCGTACCGCCAAAAAATTTTTCGCATTCGGCCGGAAGATCGGCTGCGCACTCTGGAAGAAGCAATAGACTTCGTCAATCAGCGTGGTTTTGTTTTCTTCTGGCCGATTCAACGAGTCAATTTGCCCAGTTTATGGGTAGCCGCTGCCGGAGATCGGCCGGTTGCCAACGAACACGATGACCCGGGTCATATCACCTGGGGATGGAAAGATCAATTGCTTGGGAAGAAGGTCTGGTATTATGCCAGAATTTTATGCCGCAAGAACACGATAATATCTTTACGGCTGCTGCCTTATTTCTATGCTCTTTCCCCAAATTTCGGTGACCCCGAACAGGACTATCTGGATCAATATCATGGTGGAACTTTGACTCTGGAAGCCAAACAGGTTTACGAAGCACTGCTTCGTGAAGGTGCGCTGGATACAATTTCTCTTCGAAAAGCAGCCCGTCTTTCGAGTCCCGAGAGTACTTCGCGCTTTAACCGGGCTTTAGATACGCTCCAAATGGAGTTTAAGGTCTTACCGGTCGGTGTGGCACAGGCTGGCGCATGGCGGTATGCTTTCGTGTACGATCTCGTCCACCGTCATTACCCTCAGTTGATTGACCAGTCCCGCCTAATTTCCGAACCTCAGGCGCGTTTTGAAATCCTGCAATGTTACTTTGAATCGGTTGGGGCAGCTTCACCGGGGGAGATGGAACGTCTGTTCGGCTGGCGAAAAGAGGATCTGCAGCGGACACTCCAACTGCTCGTGAGCCGGAATATCATCCAACCAGAAATTGAGCTGCAAAACAGGAAAGAGCCGGTTTATGCCCTTTCGACATTAATTCAAACCCCCTAATCGTCCTATCTTTTCCTGATTGTTCATTGTATTTCTTGCTTGTTTCCGAGGGTATAATAAAATCATTCAGTTTCATCCTCCATCCCTAAGGAGCGCAAATCCATGGAATTCCACATTTCCCGGCAGGCTCGTGATCGCTACCATTTTGATGAGAGTCTGTTTTCCTTCAACGGCAATGTAGTTTTTGCCAATTTTCATGCCGCCCGGCAGTTTGCTCAAAAAATGAATGTCTACCGTGACCTGCTCAATTATCCGGAGAGGGCGGTTAAAGCCGGTCAGGTTAATGCCTTGGGTTTGATTGACGAAATCTTGCATTTAGTCGCTTTTCTCTACCGTCAGCAAAAAAATCCCCAGGTAATGGAACAGGCGCTGTCTGAACTGGAAAAAGCCCTTGGGAAACAAAAAGTGGATGAACTTCTACTGGCGTTTACACTGGAGTTTCCGCCGGTCGCGGTCTATCGGGGTGAAGTGAGTGCCGAAGAATATCTCAAACAGTCCACGAACGGCGCATCCAACCGCGCCAATTCTCTCGAAGAAATCATGCTCCTGTGGGTCAACAATAAAAACCCGGCCGTTTCACCCTACCTGGAACTCTTTGACGATGAGAATCTCTCCCAAAAAACGGTCTATCCCAAAGCCATTCAAGAGTTATATAACTATTTTGACCAGCAGCCGCCTTTCGGGCCGGATTTGCAAAATTTAATGGACTTGCTGCGCGCGCCAGCAGTTGCTCACCCCTATTCTTTGTTTGAACAATTGGAGTTCATCCGCAAACGATGGGCGGACTTGATTGGGAAATATCTCTACCGATTGCTGAGCAGCCTGGACTTCCTAAAGGAAGAGGAGAAAATTCCCTTTTTAGGTCCCGGTCCGGTGGAAATTCCAGTTTTTGATCGCCTGTCTGGTGAGCTTGAATCAGAAAACTTCAGCCCCGACCGCGAATGGATGCCCCGCCTGGTATTAATGGCAAAAAATACCTACGTCTGGCTGGATCAACTCAGTAAAAAATATCAACGCCCCATCACCCGCCTTGACCAGATCCCGGAAGAAGAACTGGCTCAACTTGCTGAATGGGGATTTAGCGGCTTGTGGTTGATTGGCTTATGGGAACGCAGCCCGGCTTCCGCTCGCATCAAACAATTATGCGGCAACCCCGAAGCCATTGCATCCGCCTATTCACTGGCAGGTTATACCATCGCCGCCGATTTGGGCGGTGAAGAAGCCTATCAAACTCTGCGTGAAAGAGCCTGGAAATACGGCATCCGTCTTGCTTCTGACATGGTCCCTAATCATATGGGGATTGATTCCAGCTGGGTTATCGAGCATCCCGACTGGTTTATCTCATTGGACTACAGTCCCTTCCCATCCTACACATTTAGCGGCCCGGATCTTTCCAGTAATCCCAATGTCGAAATTCTGCTGGAAGATCATTACTACACACGAACGGATGCTGCCGTTGTATTCAAACGCACGGATCGCACCACTGGTTCTGTCCGCTATATTTATCATGGGAATGACGGCACCAGTATGCCATGGAATGACACCGCCCAATTAAATTATTTAAACCCTCAGGTACGTGAGGCTGTCATTCAAACCATTTTAGAGGTTGCCCACCGATTCCCAATCATTCGTTTTGATGCCGCCATGACGCTCACAAAACGACACTACCAACGACTGTGGTTTCCCGAACCCGGAACTGGAGGTGCAATTCCCTCCCGCGCCGAACATGGCATGACCAAAGAGGACTTTGATCGAGCCTTCCCTACCGAATTCTGGCGCGAAGTAGTGGACCGCGTCGCCCGAGAAGCTCCAGATACCCTCCTACTTGCAGAGGCTTTCTGGCTGATGGAAGGGTACTTCGTGCGCACGCTTGGGATGCACCGCGTGTACAACTCTGCTTTCATGAATATGCTGCGCAATGAGGACAACGCCGGTTACCGCAAATTGATCAAGAACACCATCGAGTTTGAACCGGAGATTCTCAAACGCTATGTCAATTTCATGAACAATCCCGATGAACGCACCGCCGTAGATCAATTCGGTAAAGGGGATAAGTATTTTGGCATTTGTGTATTGATGTCCACCCTTCCAGGCCTACCCATGTTTGGACATGGGCAAATTGAAGGCTTTGCCGAAAAATACGGCATGGAATTCCGGCGTGCTTATTGGGACGAAAAGCCCGATCCTTATCTGGTGGAACGTCACAAGCGCCAAATTTTCCCGCTGCTCCATCGGCGCGCTTTGTTTGCCGGTGTTGATAATTTCCTCCTCTATGACTTTTTCACCTCTGGCGGCTGGGTCAACGAAGATGTTTTTGCCTATTCCAACCGTCTCGAAAATGAGCGTGCTCTGGTCGTCTACCATAATAAATTTGCCGAAACCGAAGGGTGGATTCGCTGGTCGGCTGGTTTCAAGTCCCGCGAAAAGGGAACAACCAAACTTACCCAGCGTTCGCTCAGCGAGGGTCTGGGTTTATCCGGGCGGGAAGACCATTTTATAATCTTTCGAGACCTGTTGAGCGGAATGGAGTACATCCGCCCGGCAGATGAACTGGCGCAAAAAGGCTTGCATATTAAACTTTCAGCCTATCAAGCCTATGTATTTTCAGATTTCCGCGAAGTCAGCGATGATGAATTTGGTTCATATCGTTCGCTATGGCAGTATCTGGCTGGAAGGGGTGTCCCAAGTGTTCAGGAAGCCCTGCACGAGTTACTGCTTGCCCCAATCCTTCGTCCGTGGAGAGAAATTGTAAACCCCGGTTACATCCGCTTTTTACTGGAACATCAGGTCACTCAGCAACAACCACAATTACCCGAACATCTTTTACCGGAAGCCAGTCAAAAGCTGGAAAACCTGCTGAATGGCGTTACTCAAATGACCGGCTTCAGCAACCACCGGGATCTGATCCTAACCACTCTCCAAAAACAACTGGAATTCCTGCTGCATCTCCAATCCCCTCAAAAAGTTTTACCGGTTCCCATTCGCGGTCTGGCTCCAAAAGCATTTGAATATTTGCAAAAGGGAATGAACAAAGCCAGGGATATTTCCTATGTGGGTTTTCTTTATCCCTTCCTTCATAAATTGGGCATCCTTAAGGATGCAAAAGACGCTCAATCCCAAACCCTGTCGTGGATGGAGGAATGGCGGTTATTGGATGTAGTCATGGATACCGCCCATCAAATTGGCGTGGATGGGGCAGTGACCTGGAGAATTTCCCCAACCCTGCGCATCCTGATAAATCAGCAGGAATGGTATGAAAAATGGTCTTCGTATTCGCTTTCCAGAATCATGGAATACTGGCTTTCTGACCTGGAAGTTCAACGCTTTATCGGAGTCAACCGTTATAAGGATGTACTTTGGTACAATCAAGAATCCTTTTATGATTTCATCTGGTGGATGAACTGGGTAGCAGTTTTGAACGAAGTTGGAAAACCCGCTTCCACCCATGCCTCGATTTTGGAAACCCTGATTGCCGTCCACGAAATTACTCAAAAAATTCTGCAGGCAGAACAACTTGCAGCATATCAAATTGCAAATTTAATGGATAGGTTAAGTGAAATGGATCAATTAACTCCTTAGAGGTGAACCATGAGCGAATTAAGTCGTGAGCAGTGTGTTAGACCCCAAAAAGGTACCCCACCTTTAAACCACAATGAGATTGACACACTTCTGCCAATGGCAGAAGGTTGGATGGTCATCGATTCCGAGGAGGTGCCAAAATTACAAAAAACCTTTCGATTCAAACGCTATAAAGATGCTTTGGATTTCAGCATGGCTGTTGGGCTGGCTGCAGACGAGCAAGATCACCACCCCAAACTCACCATTGAGTATGGAAAAGTGACGGTGGAATGGTGGACACATGTGGTCAACGGCTTACACCGCAACGATTTCATCATGGCAGCAAAAACTGACCAAATTTACCGCTCACGAGAAGATACCAAACCTGCTTCGTTTTAGTTAGGAGGAATTCGCGATGTCTCATCTGGTTCGAGATTGGATGTCAAGTCCCGTGGTGGTCATTGATGCTGACAGCAGTGTTTCATTTGCCATGACCCTCATGCGCCGCCGCCATATTCATAGCCTGGTTGTTGTTTTGAAAGATCATCACAACACCACTTATGGGATTGTCACAACCACGGATATTCGCGACAAGATCATCGCAGCCTCTCGCAACCCGGCGGAAACCACCGTACGAGAAATCATGACCACCCCCGTTCAGGTTGCTCATCCGGAATGGACTCTCGTGGAATGCTCCCGAAAAATGCAGGAGAAGAACGTCCACCATCTGCCGGTTGTTGATGAAAACAACGAACTGATCGGCATGATCACGGCAACCGACCTGTTCATGGCCGCGGAAGAGATCGGTTGGCTATCTGATTGGGAATCAAAAAGCAGTTGAAAAATACCCGCCGCTCAGGCCAGGTAAGCTAATTTCCCAATGATTTTGATTTTTCTCAATCGGAAATTGATCACCCAGCAAATTACGCAGTGTTTGATGGGGGAGAGGGTTTTCCGTTTCTGCAGGTAATGAAATCCAGCAAGGCTCAGAATTGAGATTCGCCAGAATTAATAATTTCTCACCACCACCCTCCCGAGCCATGCGAACGACTCCATCACATTGCGTGGGTTCAAGCAATTTCCATTTTCCTCGCCGTAACAGTGGTGTTTCGCGGCGGATTTGAATTAATTTTTGAATCCATTGGCGCAAATCGCGATCCCACCCGTTTTCATTCCACGGAAACGCCCTGCGGCAATCCGGATCCTTGCCACCTTCCAGGCCAACTTCGTCCCCATAGTAAATCGCCGGCGTCCCCGGAAAAGCAAACATCAGCAGATAAGCCAGTCGCAATTTTTGGGCATTTCCATTGAGGAGGGTCTTTACTCTCTCCGTATCGTGAGAACCAAGCAGCAGATACATACCGAATAAGGCATCCTGCCCATAAGTCTCTTCAATTTGCATCAGGCGCAGGTAAAAATCGTTGATTCCAATGCCGCCTCTCAGCACATCCAGAATCGCCGAGCGCAAGGGGTAATGCATGACCCCATCAAAGTGAGTTTCATTCACCCACCGGGCAAGAAGATCCCAAATTTCCCCCACCAGATAAACATTTGGGTTTGCTGACTTTACGATCTGCCGAAATTCGCCCCAGAATTCATCATCATCAATTTCATTGGGGACATCCAAACGCCATCCGTCAATTCCTTCCTCAACCCAATAGCGAGCCACTTCTATAAGATATCGCCTCACGGCTGAATTATTGGTATTAAATTTTGGCAGACTCTTGAAGCCCCACCATGCCTCATATCGGGTCGCCTTTCCCCGGCTGTAAGCGTTCAACGGAAATCCCCGAATATGAAACCAATCCAGATAGGGAGAATTCCTTCCATTTTCCAATAAATCATTGAAAGCGAAAAAACCTCGTCCACAATGGTTGAACACACCATCTAAAACTATTCGCATGCCGCGTTGATGTACTTTTTTTAGCAATCTGCGAAAATCATCCAGCGTACCCAACTTGGGATCAATCCGGTAGTAATCCACCGTGTTGTAGCGATGGGTAGAAGGAGATAAAAAGATCGGATTCAGGTAAATTGCATTGATACCCAGATCCTGCAAGTAATCCAATTTTTGTTCGATGCCCGCCAGGTCTCCCCCTTGAAAATGAACAGGATCCGGCGCACTGCCCCAAGGTTGAACATTAGGCGGATCATTTTCTGTATTTCCATTCGCAAACCGATCCGGAAAAATTTGATAAAAAATACTATCTTTCACCCACTCTGGGATGTTCATGAAAATAACCTCACTCTTTTCGATAAATCCGCAATCAATCGCTCGGGATTTTTTCGATAAACATTTTCTTCAATCGGTCTCTCGGCGATGGACAAGAGGGTTTCATTCAAGAATGAATTGACCGGTGTGGCAACGCCAAGCCGTTCTCCAAATCGCACAACTGCTCCATTCAGGTAATCAACCTCCAAAGGGCGGTATCCGCGATACAGGTCAACATGAAAAGAGGGCATCTTACCGCCTCGCCCGGCTGCCAGTGTCTTACCTGCAAGCAAGCGGGCAATCCCCTCCGGGATTTTATGAAACAAAACCGACAACAAACGAACCGGCGTACCCGGTAAATCAACCACTCGATATCCGAGGCGTTTCATGACCCTGACTGCTTCGCGGACTTGCGCCGTTTCAATTCGGAACAAGCGAGGGTCGGAAAAGATTTCGGCAGGGGTTAGATCTAAAATGGCAGAAGTGGCATTTGCCAGAAGGTTCGTGAGCAATTTTGACCATTTCATCTCGCCGGCATGTGGATACAGGCGGGCATTCAAATTTGCCCGGTTGAATGATTCCACGATACTTTCAGAAAGCGGGTGCCCCCTTGCAATACCGATGCCACGTTTTTTTTCCAGAATAACCTTGCCGGTTTCTATTTTACCAACCGCACTGGTCAGGGTGCCCGCAATCACCCGGTCTTTTTCCACATACCCGGCTAAAACTTCTTCATTCTCAACGCCATTTTGTAAACTGACTACCGCTGAAATCTGATCGCGATAGGGCTGCAAGCGTCTGGCAACTTCCAGTGTGTCGAAAGACTTGACCGCCACCAACGCCACATCTATGGGAGAGTGACCAAATACCTCTTCCAGCGAATCGCTCACCCCTTCCGGCACAAAAGTTTTTTCTTTGCCCTCAATTTCGAGTATTAATGGTTGCAGGTTAAAACGTCCGGCAACCTCCGATCGCTCAAGATAGATGACCGACTCGCCGCCTAAAGTCAGGCTGCCACCGATGTATGTTCCGATCGCCCCCATCCCAAAGATCAAAAAACGCATTTGATTCCACCCATTAATCGGAAATTGGCCTTACACTTCACGCCACTGCCGTGCGCCACGCAAAAATTCCTCGCCGTTCATCCATTTCTTGCCGGCCGGTTGAACCTCACGCAGCAACAAAACTCCCTCTGACGTGCCAACAGCAGGCAGGCCATCTACAACCGATCTTTTACCCTGCGGCAAGACACTCTGCTGAAGAACAGAAGCACGCTTGACTTTCAAAAAATTTCCCTCCCAAACCAAATAAGCACCTGGCCACGGGAAAAATGCCCGGATTTTCCGCTCAAGGTACTCCGCTGGTTGAGCAAAGTCCAGTCCTCCCTCTTCTTTTTTTAACATTGGCGCATAGGTTGCCTGAGATTCATCCTGAACTTGGGGAATAATTTCACCACGCAGATAATCTGGAAGTGTTTCAAGCAGCAATTCTGACCCGGCAATCGCCAGTTTATTGCCAAGACTGGCTGCATCATCATCCGCTTCTATGGGTATGCTGCGTTGCGACAAAACAGGCCCGGTGTCAATGCCGGCATCCATTTTCATTATAGAAACACCACTGACCTTATCGCCATGCAATATTGCGGCCTGTATGGGTGCAGCCCCGCGCCAACGCGGCAGTAAGGAGGCATGCACATTGATACATCCAAACCGGGGTAAATCCAGTACATTTTGCCGCAAAATTTGCCCAAAGGCTGCCACAACAATCACATCTGGCGCCCATTCCACCAACTTCTCCCAAACCCCGGCTTCCTTCAAGCGGTTCGGCTGAATGGTTTCTATTCCCAATTCCTGGGCAACGACCTTAACCGGCGGTGGAGTTAGGGTTCGACCCCGCCCCGACGGCCGATCAGGCTGAGTGACAACCCCCACTACCTGATAATACCGCGCAAGCGCTTTTAGAGAAGGAATGGCAAACTCGGGTGAACCCATGAAAACGATGCGGTGTTCTATCATGAAAGGAAATTTTAACACAAAATTAAAAACTCCTTGAGAATTTGGCTTTTATTCATCCAAAAACCGTTATACAATAAATATGTTCTGATTTTCAATTCATTTCGCCAAGGAGGTAAATACCCCATGTCTGACGTATCCTTTTCTCCGGATGGCATCACCAGTGATGACCGCTTGTGGGCGCTCTTATCCTATTTATTAACCCCGCTCGTCCCAATCATTATCCTGCTGATGGAAGACAAGAAAAATCGTCCATTCATCAAAGCTCATTACATGCAGGCTTTGGTGCTGGGAATTGTGTTGGTCATCCTTAATACCATTCTTGCTTTCATCCCCATTATCGGATGCATTGGCCCAATTTTGACCCTGGGCATTGTCATTTGGCTGGCGATTCGCGCCAATAAAGGTGAATATATCACCTTGCCGGTCATTACTGATTTCGTTAAAAATCAGGGCTGGGCTTAAAAGATTAACCCGCTGTTAAAATGCTTCCCGGCTCTTTGCAATTCCGCCAGGAAGCATTTATCCATTTAAACAACCTGCTTATGAATTACTGGTAAAATTGCTTTAATGCTGAGCAGTGAGATCCTCACACAAATCAACCGGGAATTTGAATTGGCTGAACAAGCCCGGTTACAAAATAATGAGGGTATGACACGCGTTTGTGCCCGCCGGGCTGCGGGTTTTGCTGCTCAGGCCTGCCTTGCGAGGTCGGGGATAGATATCCGCCGTATCAATGGATTGGACGCCCTATTCATTGTGAGCCAAAATGCAGATTTTCCCGATTCAATTCGCCGATACGCTGAAACGCTTACCATGCGGGTTAACCCCCAACATCAATTACCAGTTTCAGTGGATTTATTGCATACTGCCAGACAATTTATTCAGGAATTAAACCAATGGATGGAGGACAAAATTGACTAATTTTTCACAAGCGCTTCGTTTTTATGGTACATCCTGGTGTTATACGTCCCGCCGGGCGCGTGCAGCCCTCGATGAATTGAAAATACCTTATGAATATATTGATATTGACACAGACATGGAAGGTCGCCGTTTTGTTGAACAGGTCAACAACGGCAACCGCAGTGTGCCAACCATTGTTTTCCCTGACGGTAGCATTTTAGTTGAGCCAACTGTCCAGCAACTCAAAGAGAAACTCGGGGTTGTTTAAAACCGCTATCCATTTTGAAAGAATAATCGAATTACCCGCAAAAACAGGTAAAACAACACACCCACCAGCAGTCCGCTGCCAACCATGATGAGCAGAAGGGGGGCTTTCCCCGCCTTTTCCAGTTGAACCTGTCTGGGTTTTTTCAAGCGTACTGCCAGCGATTCAACAAATACTGGACTGGGGTCAACCGGCTTAAATAGCAACGCCAAATCGCTTTCCAATCCTTCCAAAACCACAGGCGCCTGCATGATGCTCACTCCTCTTCCCTGTCCTCAGGGTATGCCACAATCCCAATGGTCCCGGGTCCGAGGTGGGCAGCAACCGGGATGGACAATTCGGTCACCACAATTTCGCGAATTTGCGGAAAAACCTTTCTTAACCTCTCGACCATGGCCTGAGCCGCTTCGGGCGCAGCCGCATGAACCACTGCCAGCGTTGCCATTTTATCTCCAACCCGCTGTTGAACCTGCTCGAGAACGCGATCCAGCGCTCGCTGGCGGGTGCGAACCTTTTCGGACATATTCAGCAGCCCCTCCCGCAACACGATTATCGGATTGATGCGTAAGAGAGAAGACAACGCTGTTTGCAGTTTGTTGATACGTCCGCTCAGATAGGCAAATTCCAGATTTTCCAGTGTAAAAATGACCGTGAGACGATCTCGTACACCCTCAAGGTGTTGGATGATTTTCGGTATCTCCCAACCTTTTTGACTGAGCAGGCGCGCTTCCCGGCACATAAAACCGAGTGCCGCTGATCCTGCGCCTGAATCAAAGGGATATACTTTGATTTCTCCGGCTATTTCATCCGCAGCCTGCTTGACTGCAGCGAAAGTACCGGATAATTTACTTGCCAGATGGATGGAAAGAACCTCTTCCCCTTTTTGGGCTATGGAACGATAAAATTCCATGATCTGATAGGGGGACGGAAGAGAAGTCTTTGGCGGGAACCGTTTCTCCCGGACCAGCTGGTAGAAATTTTTTGAGGTGACATCCCGGAATTGGAGATAGGTCTGGTCTCCCATAACGATGGACAGGGGGATGATCTTGATGTCGTATTTTTCTTCCCATCCTTCCGGCATATCCGCCGATCCATCCGTTACAATCTTAATCATTCTTCTCTCTCCTTAATTTGCAAATCCAATTCATCGCGTAAGGCAATTAACGTGCGATGATACAAACTTTTGATAGCGCCTTCACTCCTTCCCATAATTTGGGCAATTTCTTCGTTCGATAGCCGCTCAACAAACTTCAAAATAATCAACGTCTGACGGTCTTCCGGTAATTTTTGTAAAACTTTGATCAAATGTTCAATCTCTTGCCCTTTGACCAGTGCACTCTCCGGATGTTCACCACCGTGTCGAATCGTGTAGGCGTGGTCCTCCAGTGGCACCTCTTTCCGCCGTTTGTTATCCCGGTGCCAGTTCGCCACCAGATTGTGAGCAATCCGATACAGCCATGCCGAAAACGGCAGTCCACGATTACGATAATTATGGATGTGATTCATGGCGCGAAAGAAGACTTTTTCGGTCAGATCTTCCGCATCATGCACACTGCCAGTTCGGTAGTAGATGTAGTTATAAATACGTTTGACGTACCTTTGGTAAAGAACGCTGAAGGCTTCCTGGCTGCCTTCCGATGCAAGGCTGATGACTTCGGTGTCGCTTAATTCTTCCACGGTGTCATCCCTGCCCAATTTTTACGCGCATTAAATAAACCCCAAACCTCGATTGAGGTTACACCATTGACCATTAACCTCAATCTCCAATATCGCCAACCTTTAAACATTTTTTATTTCCAAATATTATTATACAAAAATTCGATGGTCTGGAATCTATCGAACTTCTTTTGCGCGCTGAACCGCTGCAAAGGCGTCAACAATTCCATAACCAATTCCCTGCGCCGGACGGGTAACTGCATTCACACATTCAGGTAATACTCCTTGATAGGGCTGGGCAGTATCAAAGATGATGTGGCGGGTCAAATCCACATTTCCGATTAACGCCGGATTTGCCGACCACATCAACGCTACCACTCCGGCAAGATGGGGTCCAGCCATCGAGGTACCGCTTGCCATCTCGTAACTGGAATTAGGGTAGGAAGAGAAAATTTCCTCACCCGGAGCTAAAATCTCCGCCTTCAACCGTTGACTACCATCCACAATTACCGGCCCAATACTGCTAAAACCGGCAAGGTCTCCATTTCGGTTGACCGCTCCAACCGTCAGCACCTCCTCATATATTGCCGGCGGTGCATCTACACTCCCGCAGCCGGAATAGCCGGAATTGCCGGCAGAAACTACTACGAAGACCCCCGCAGCTTCAAGCGCCCGCACAGCCGGTAAAAACACCGCCGCATCGCAGCCTTCCACTTCTGGACAGCCCCACGAATTATTGAAAATGTGAGCGCCTAACTCCGGTCTGCCATCCGTGAATGGATTACCACCTTGTGGAAAAGGCGCAAACAAAAATTGCCAGCACTCCAAATAAACGGCAGGATTGCCTAAATTACGCGCCAGGTTAACGCAGCCAATCCACTCGGCATCTGGCGCAACTCCCACATCTTTCCCAAGAATGGTACCGAGCGTGTGAGTGCCATGACCGCTGGTATCCGTTGGGATAGGATTGCCGGACCAGACATCCAGCCAGTGATAATTGTGATCACCGTTCTTCCCGCGGTACTGATCATATAATTGGGGATGTTTCCAATCCGCCCCCGAATCGGCCAAACCGATCACAATGCCAGCCCCGCGCGCCCCCAATTCACTCCATACTTCCGGCGCACGGATCATCTTCAAATTCCAATCTTGATCGGGTTGAACCTCTTGAATATTGCCTTTAACCGCTGGCAGAGGTTGGCTCAAGGGACGCAGGTGTGGACTGGGTAAGACACGTTCCACTGCAGGATGACTGGTCAGCCAAAACTTAATCAGCGGTCCACCGTTGACTTCCATCGCATTGACCAGATAATACCCCCGGTAGTCAATCCTCAAACGATCCAATTGATTTCGGATATCCGACTGCGTCCTTTCGGAATTTTCTACCAGCATCTGGTAAACAATCTTTCGTCGTTCTATCGGATCCAACGGCAGCGGTTGTTGATCAAAATTGATCTGTTCTCGAAAGATGACAAACAGCTGCTCCCCGTAAAAGCCGGGTTGACCGAGGATAATATACACCGCCAGACCAACCACCCATATCAAAGCAGCCGCAAAATAACCCCGATTGCTGGATAGCGTCAGAGCCCTGAGTTTTCGGATAAATACAACGCCAGCAATCCCAGCCGCCAACAACAGAATACCATGCAGGAATGCCATCCTCACCGCAAACCCCATCAATTCACCGGCTGTCGAGGTGATAACCAGCATCAACTCGTCGCCATCAATGAAAATCAATGGAAGAGCGATGGCTGCCCCAACATACAAAGCCACACCCCCGCGGCGCAATGAAGTAACAGCGTTTTCCATCACAGAGTGAATTACTGCTGCCCCAATTGCACTGATTATCAAAGGCAAAGTCAAACTGAATTGATATCCAACCAACGGCAGACAAGTACTCAAAATCAAACCCGCTGAAACCACAAAGAGGATCTTTATGAAAAGCGTATGAAAATTAGCAGTAGAATGAGCGGAGCGGGATTTGGCGACAAACAAATCTAATGACAAAGCCATTAACCAGCCCAACAATGCCCCAATGGTTAATCCCAAAATCAAGTCCAGCAGTGAGCCAAAGGCTCCCCATAAAACATATGGAATCCATGCCAGGCCAATAATCAGCCAGAGAATTGCAAATAACGATGGGAAACGAGTCTTAATATCCGAATCGGTGGAAGGATAACGGGAAAGAATTCTCAAACCGATCCAGATCACAATTCCCAACGAGCCAATCACTATCCACGCAGCCGTCTGAAAATCGGTCAGGAACAACCACCTCGCCGGTAGCATTAAAAGCCCGGCAACAGTCGGTAAAAACAACGCCCGATAGAAACTGCGTTGAATTCCCGGCAGCCAGGCCAGCAACGCCAATGGCAAAGCAACCAAAATGAGATACCCCATTCCTGCCCAACCACGCCCATCGGGCAGCCCCAACGAGCCCTCAAACAACAAGTTTTCGAACAGCCAAATTCCCACCAGGGCAATCAGACTGATTGCCCCCAACCAGATGAGAAAGAAGACAAAGAGAGCCGTCTGAAGACAGCCCCCATTGTGAGTCAGGCCAAGATCATTGGAAGAAGTATCGGGAAAATTCTCAACCGAATTATCCATGTTGATTTTTAATCATCAAGCCGAATAACAAACTGTCCATTTTTGTAAAGTAATTGATCATCTACCCAAATCTCGCCTCCGTCCCTCAAGTCACAGATCATATCCCAGTGAACGGCGGATTGATTTTGCCCGCCGGTTTCCGGGTAACTGGCACCCAGCGCCATATGAAAACTACCCCCAATCTTTTCATCAAATAAGATATTCCGCGAGAAACGGGTAATTCCTTCGTTAGTGCCAATCGCAAACTCACCCACATAACGCGCGCCTTCATCTGTATCCAGCGTTTTTAGCAAAAATTCCTCATTCTTTTCAGCGGTTGCTTTGACCACTTTTCCTTTTTCAAACCACAATCGCACCCCACTGACTTCTCGTCCGCCATAAATTGCCGGATAAGAAAAATAAACCTGCCCCTCAATACTGTTCTCTACCGGACCAGTAAACACTTCGCCGTCCGGCACGTTCTCATGGCAGTCACAGTTGATAAATCGCCGTCCACTAATCTTCAAACGCAAGTCAGTTTCTCTGCCAATCACCCGCACTTCCTCTTTGCCCTTCAACCATTCCACAATTTTTTGCTGACGGGCTGATACTTTCTTCCAGTACCCCACCGGATCATTTGGATCCGGCATCATTGCATGAAAAACAAAATCGGAGTACTCTTCCAAACTCATTTCGGCATCCTGTGCATGGGCATTGGTTGGGAATTGAGCCAGAGTCCAGCGGAATTCTTTGCGTGCTGCCCTTTCGAGATAAGTCTTGAAGATGGGTTGCTGAGCCTGAGATGCAATCACCATTTTCTGCGGGTCCACATTGCTCAAGGCTTTTGTGTTTTCATCTCCCAGTATGTTAATCGAACAATCATAGGTTTCAATCATCAACTTGCGCGGCGGGTCAATAAATTTCAATTGATCTTCGTTAGCCGTCTTGTAAAAAATTTCGGTTGCCTGGGGAAAGGTAGGAGTCAAATAGGGATATCCGCCCGCCTCCAACACTTTTTTATAAATTGCCAGCAATAACGGTTGAGCGATCACCCCACCACGGATCCAAACCTTGTTACTCGGCTGAACAGCCACCGAATAATTGACCAGCATATCCGCTAATTTTTCTAATCTTGGATCTGTCATCGGGATTCACCTCACTTGGGAAATTAACCACCACGCGCTCGACTGATTTTACCACCAACTGACTTGTCGGATTGTTGCCTAAGGTATAAACTATTAAAGCACCAACCCCTTAACAGAGGATTCCATGACTGTAATTGAATTCAACTGGAACAGCGACCATCAGATTTCTTATTATGGGATTGAATGGAAACCAGATCAATCTCCTCGCGGTGTGATCATCCTTGTTCACGGTTTGGGTGAACACAGCGGCAGATACCAACACCTTGCCCAACTGCTTAACCAGCACGGTTATGCTGTGATTGCCTCCGACCACGCCGGACACGGACAGACCGGCGGCAAACGCGGTCATGTGGATTCCTATGAATGTTTCTTTGAGGAGTTAGACACACTCCTGAGCCGCAGCAGGCAAAATTATCCCGACCTTCCAATCTTTTTGTACGGACATTCCTTGGGCGGTAGTATCATACTGGCTTATTTGCTTAAGCGCGCTCCCAACGTTGCCGGTGCCATTGTGACCTCGCCCGGCATCAAACTTGTTTCAGATCCCGGCGTTATGCTTGTGTTTGGAAAAATTCTCAACCGGCTGGTGCCTTCTACGGCCTTGAATAATGGTTTGAAACTGGAAGGACTTTCCAAAGACCCAAAAGTCATACAGGCTTACAAAAGCGATCCCCTTGTTCACCCATGGATCTCAGCCCGGCTGGCTATTCAGTTAATTGAAACCGGTGAGTGGATTCGAGAAAATGGAGAACAGATTCAAGTTCCTGTGCTCTTACTACATGGCAATGCTGACCAGTTAACCGCTGTAGAAGGATCGCGTGAACTGGCAGAAAAAAACCGGAAATATGTTACCTACATCGAATGGGAAGGGGGCTATCATGAATTACACAACGAACCGGATAAGGAACAAGTTTTTCAAGTCATCCTGAAGTGGCTGGAAGAGCAGGTTCCCGTCCATTCTCAATAATCGGTTACAACTTTCACCCCACTTCAGGATAAATGGACTTGACCCGGCTATCCCTGCGGGCTACAATAATCATGGACGTGGTGCACCGAAAGGGCACGACTGCACTGCAATTTAACAATCTAATCAACGGAAAAAGAGGAGAGTGTCAATGGCTGATTATTTGATTCGTGGCGCTTTGAAGGATATTGATCCTGCCGTTTTCGACCTGATTCAAATTGAAACGGAGCGCCAGTTTCGCAAGCTAATCCTCATCCCCAGTGAAAGCACCGCCCCGCTGGCTGTTCGGGAAGCCTTGGGTTCCGTTTTTCAGAACTTGTATGCCGAGGGCTACCCCGACGAAGAAACTCGCTGGATGAGCGAGGATGAGATTCTTGATTATACCGCTCGCCTTTCCCACTACCGACGCTATTCCGACCCTCGTTACTACAAAGGCGTTGAATACGCCGATATAATTGAATCGCTCGCCCGCCGCCGCTGTGCGGAAGTATTTGCTACCCCGCGGGCACCTGCCGATCAATTGTTTGTGAATGTCCAGCCCCTCTCCGGCGCACCCGCCAACAATGCAGTCTATCATGCCCTGCTTAATCCCGGCGACACCATTCTGGGCATGAACCTGTTACACGGCGGTCATCTTACCCACGGATCATCCGTCAATCGTTCCGGCAAACTCTACAATGTCATTCATTACAATGTCAATCCGCAGACCGAACAGATTAACTACGAAGCAGTAGAAGCCCTGGCTCTGGAACACAAACCCAAAATTATCATTGCTGGTTATTCATCCTATCCATGGGTGCCGGATTGGTCACGCTTTCGAGCGATTGCAGATTCCGTCGGGGCAATTTTACTGGCCGATGTATCCCACATTGCCGGCTTGATCGCCGGTGGTGCAATTCCCTCACCGGTGGGTATTGCTCAGATTGTTACCTTTACCACCCATAAAACATTAATGGGACCGCGCAGTGCCGTCATCCTGACCCATGATAGCAGCCTGGCCCGTAAAATTGATCGGGCTGTCTTCCCCGGCGAACAGGGTGGGCCGCACATGCACGCTATTGCTGCACTGGCAACAGCGCTCAAAATTGCCCAAACCGATTCCTTCCGCCAATTACAACACCAGATTGTTAAGAACTGCCAGGCACTCACCCAACGGCTGATGGAGCGTGGATTGCGAATTCCCTATGGCGGTAGCAATACCCATTTAGGGAATGTGGACTGTAAAACAATTGTGGGAAATGACGGTACACCTCTTTCCGGTGATTTAGCTGCCAGAATTTTGGATATTGCCGGAATTGTGCTTAACCGCAACACCATTCCGGGTGACAAAACTGCGCTGAATGCTTCAGGCATTCGCTATGGTACGCCATGGGTTACCCAGCGTGGTTTGAAAGAAACTGAAATGGTTGAAATTGCGGATATCATGGCCGATGTCCTTTTGGCAACTCATCCCTATTCACTCGAAACCCGCAAAGGGGATGCCATCCGGGCAAAGGTCAATTTTGATGTATTGGAAAATGCCAAAATCCGCGTGCGCACCTTAGCGGAAAAGGCAGGTATGGATCTCGAAACCAGCAAGCATGGCTATCCGCACTTCTTCTTTATGGATGATCAACCCGAAAATAAGCAGGGTTGGACAGCCTATAAACTGAATGGGCGTGGTATCCGCACCTTTATCAATTATGTCTTTACAGCAGATAGTGAAGATTTGAAAACGGGGCAATCCCAGGCCACCTCCCTGATTACGCCACACGGCGAAGTACAGGGTATCCTTACCTGTGTGGACGCCGAACACTTCCGCTTCAGCCTGCCGGCTGAAAAAGCCGGGCTGGCAGCCACATGGCTGCGAGACCTCTCGGATGGTTATGTAAAATTTGACGAGGACCTGCTCCGTCGCACGCCCGGCCCAATCTATGTGACTGAAGATGCCGAAGGTGCCATAACCTCAGCCCTGGAATTTGAGGATGGCAGCCGGAAACCGTATTTCATTGGGATCAAGCCTGAAACTCAGGGCACCCCTTTGCCTGCTTTCCAATGGGAGGACAAAGAAACCGACCAACTCCGCCGAACGCCGCTCTACGAAGCGCATAAGCAATTAGGAGCCAAATTGATACCTTTCGCCGGCTGGGAAATGCCGGTCTGGTACACATCGGTAGTTGAGGAACATCTGGCAACCCGCCAGGCTGCCGGGTTATTTGATGTTGCTCATATGGGCGTTTATCAGGCTGAAGGCCCCGATGCCGGTGTGTTCCTGGATGGAGTATGCGGAAACGACATTTCGGCTCTGGAGGTTGGCGAGTCCTGTTATACGCATTTTCTGGATCCAAATGCCAATGTAATTGACGACCTGCTGGTTTACCGCCGCTCCGCCCAAAAATACCTGATCGTGGTCAATGCTGCCAATGATGATAAAGACTGGGCATGGCTGAACGCCGTCCGCAACGGTGAAGTCATGGTGGACCGCCAACGCCCATGGGCACGCGCCTTTGGCCGCAACGTCATCCTCCGCAATCTCCGTGATCCTAAAGAGGGGCAGGATATGCGCGTGGACATTGCCTTGCAGGGGCCAAAATCGCGCGAGATTTTACTGGCACTTGGAACCGATGCCGAAACCCGTCGCCGCATCATGGCACTAAAACGCACAGAGTTGTGCGAAGCGGTGGTCGGCGGAATGGATCTCGTTGTTTCACGCACTGGCTACACCGGTGAAAAGATGGCATTTGAACTATTCGTACATCCAGATCAGGCTGTTCAGCTCTGGCAAGCCTTACTGGAAGCCGGAAAACCCCTCGGCTTAAAACCCTGCGGGTTAGGCGCTCGCGATTCATTGCGTACCGAGGCTGGTTTACCCCTTTACGGACACGAGATGGGCGGTCAGTTAAACTTGGGCGTAGCCGAGGCCGGTTTTGGCAGTTATGTCAAAACTTATAAACCGTGGTTTATTGGCCGCGAGGCTTTTCTGGAACGCGAGAAAACCCGCAACAGCGTGGTGATACGCTTCCGCTTCACGGAAAAAGGTGTGCGCATGGCTCACCTTGGTGATCCGGTGATTGACCGCAAAGGCCGCACCATTGGTGTAGTCACCAGCTGCGCCATCGATTCGGAAGGATTTCTGACCGGCCAGGCTTTGGTGGAAATCAAATCCTCCGAAGAGGGTACCCCATTGTTTATTTACCAATCTGCTCCCACCAGCGCCGGAAAACCGCCTGCCGAGTTAAAAACCGGAGATCGGGTGTTGCTTCCCAGCGCGGCTGTAATTATCAGCCGCTTCCCGAAATAGTGTCGCTCACAAGGTGTACCGGATTTTCCAGTACACCTTGTGATTTTTATCAGGAAATCAACCAAAACCTACCTGCCCATTCCAACCCATCAAAAAGGAGAGTGAAAATATGCAGACCCTTTGGGATCACCGCTATGCCCAGCGAATGCAACGCATAAAGGCTTCAGCCATCCGAGAGTTGCTCAAACTTACTGAACAGCCCGATGTAATTTCATTTGCTGGCGGTCTTCCCGCCCCAGAGGTGTTCCCCATTGAAGAGTTCAAAGAAGCCTGTATTCGGGTTCTCAAAGAGCAGGGGGATTTTGCCCTGCAGTACGGTTCAACCGAGGGTTACCTGCCCCTGCGAGAAATGATTGCCCGCCACACTACTCGTTACGGTATCCAAATTTCCCCCGAGAATGTGATGATCACCTCCGGCTCTCAACAGGCATTAGACCTGATCGGCAAGGTTTTCATCAATCGCGGCGACAGAATTTTGGTCGAGTCACCCACCTACCTCGGTGCATTGCAGGCATGGAATACTTATGGTGCAGAATATGTTACCGTGCGGACCGATGATGACGGTATGGTCACTGAAGACATTGAAGGCGCGTTAAGAGCAGGTCCCAAATTCATCTACGTACTCCCAAACTTCCAGAATCCGATGGGGGTTACCATATCACAGGAACGACGCGAACAACTGGTCGAAATGGCGGACCGTTACGGCGTGCCGATTGTCGAGGATGACCCATATGGTCAATTGCGTTTTGAAGGTAAGCATCTGCCCGCTGTTGAGGTGATTGATGCCCGCACTCGGGTTCAAAACGGTCATTACACCGGCAATGTGATTTACCTGAGTACGTTCTCAAAAATCCTTGCACCCGGAATTCGTCTGGCATGGATCATTGCTCCTCCGGAGGTCATTCGCAAGCTGGTGCTGGCAAAACAGGGCACCGATTTGCACACCGCCACATTCAATCAGGTTGTGGCCTACGAAGTTGGCCGCCACGGTTTTCTAGATCAACATGTCAAGAAAATCTGTCAGGTTTATAAGGAACGCCGGGACGTCATGCTGGAAGCCCTCGAAGAACACATGCCCGAAGGTGTAACCTGGACTCACCCGCAAGGCGGATTGTTCCTCTGGCTGCGCTTACCCGAGCAGTGCGATGCCACTGAACTTTTCCCGGCTGCCGTAAAAAACAAGGTGGCCTATGTCCCCGGTGAAAGCTTCCACCCCAATGGCGGTGGTAAAAACACTATGCGCCTGAATTTCTCTTACCCGACTCCTGAAAAAATCAACGAGGGAATCGCTCGCCTGGGTAAAATGCTCAAAGAAGAAATTTGCGCCAACCAAAAAGTTTTTCGGGGCATTTAATTTCCTGAGCAGCTCATCACAACCTGAATCAAAAACGAG
>NZ_DAOUBL010000045.1:0-7791 GCF_034432615.1 Bellilinea sp.
GTTTCGGTGACCATACTGGGAGCTAACGAAAGTGGCAGGCCGGATTTTAGGCAAGGCTATCTTGAGTTGAAAGTAAAACGCGAGGCTTTTCAACTGGATGTGCGGCTGATTGCTCCTGCATACCGCTTTGAACCGCGGCAGACGGTCGGGCTGGATTTGCTGGTCAAGGATCAGCGCGGCAATCCCCTTCAGGGTGAATTTTCTGTTGCGGTGGTGGATAAGGCAATTTTTGCGTTGAGTAATCCGAATGCTGCCGATATCGTCACTGCATTTTATGGCGAACAACCGTTGGGGGTGTTTACCAGCCTGTCGCTGGCTGCTTATATCGGCCGAATTCCTCTGCTGCCGCGTGGCCTGGGCGGTGGTGGGGGCGGTGATGCTCTCCAGTTTTCTCTGCGCAGTGATTTTCAGGATACCGCCTTCTGGGCAGGAGCCGTTGAAACCGATTCCAGCGGCTATGCACGGATTGAGTTTGCCCTGCCCGATAATCTAACGACCTGGGTGGTGATGGTGCGCGGGCTGACCCGCGATGCGCGAGTCGGTGAAGCATCCCGTGAAATTGTGGTCAGTAAAGATTTACTGATTCGCCCGGTGCTGCCGCGGTTTGTGGTGGCCGGCGACCGGCTGGAGATTGGGGCGGTGGTTCAGAACAATACCGACCGCCAACTGGATGTCACCATTCGACTGCAAAGCAGCGGGTTGGCTCTGGAAGATCCGGCGTTGGAACGACAAGCCCTTCAATTGGCGGCAAACAGCCGCCAGCGGGTGAACTGGTGGGTCAAAGTAGAAGATGTTTCCTCCGCATCCCTGATCTTCGCTGTGGAAGGCGGCGGTTTGCAGGATGCGGTCATGATTTCCGGTGAGGATTTACCCATCCGCCGCTACACCACTCCCCAATCCTTTATGACCGCGGGAATCCTGGAACAGGCGGGTGAAGTACTGGAAGTTGTCAGTTTGCCGCGTTCGTTTACCCCCAGCAATGGCAATTTGGGGGTGGAATTGTCTCCCAATCTGGCGGGGAGTGTGCTGGCCGGTCTGGATGGGATGGAGGATTATCCAGATGATTTTGTCGAGGTAATCCTTTCCCGATTGTTAGCCAATTTGAGTTTGTATCAGTTGAGCCGGGAGGTCAATTTTGCGACGCCTGACCTGAACGAGCGCTTGCAACAAAATATCCGCCGCGACCTTGACCGACTGATTGGTAAACACCAGACCGACGGTGGTTGGAGTTGGTTGGCAGGAGAACCCAGCGACTTTTTCCTGAGCGCTTACGGCTTGTGGATTCTGGATCAGGCGAGCGCAGCCGGTTTTGTGGTTGAGCCATTCCATATCATGGATGCCAACCGTTTTGTAACCGCCAGTCTGTATACACCGGAGATGGTACAGGAAACCTCGAAATTGGATCAACTGGCTTTTGCTTACTTTGTGCTCAATCAAAACGGCCGTCAAAATCAAGTGCCACCGGAATTAGTCCGCTTACGGACACGGTTGAATCCGTGGGGCCAGGCATTCCTGGCTATGGCACTCAACGCCGGTGGGGACTCTCAATCGGCTGAGACAATTCTTGCCGATTTGCAAGGCGCCGCCATTCGCTCTGCTAGCGGGACTTACTGGCGGCAGGCAGAAGACTCGTTGTACCGCTTTGCAAATACCTATGCTTCCACTGCCATGGTGCTGATGGCGCTGCTTGAGATTGACCCGGCCTCACCGCTGGTCGGGGATGCCGTGCGTTACCTGACGCTCCAACGCGGCGGGCATGGCTGGGTGAACAGTTTTGGCAGCGGCTGGGTGCTGGCAGCTCTATCTCGCGCCGTTCGGGCAACCGGTGAATTGCAGGGTAATTACTCCTTTTCTGCCGTCTTGAACGGCGCGGTGATTGCCAGCGGACAGGCGAGTGGCGCACAGACCTTCAACCCGGTGCGTGGTAGTGTCTCGGTGGCTCAACTGCCCTCAAACCGCAATGCGCTGCGTATTCAACGCGGTGCCGGTAGCGGACGATTGTATTACCGCGCGGTGTTGGAGGTGGGTCAGCCGGTAGAAACGGTGCAGCCGATGGATGGAGGAATCGTCCTCAGTCGGGAATACTATCTGGAAGGGGCTGACTGCGGGGTAGACACCTGCCTGCCAGTCACCAGTGTCAACCGTTCGATGAGCAATCCGGTCGTGCAGGTGCGCCTGTCCGTCACCGTGCCTCAAGACCTAACCTATCTGGTGGTGGAAGATTACATTCCTGCCGGTGCGGAGATTGTGAATACAACCCTGCAAACTACCCGGCAAGGCAGCGAAGTGGAGCAAATGATGTTTGTGAATCAGGATCGCTTCAGCCGCGGCTGGGGATGGTGGTACTTTCATGAACCGCGCATTTTTGCTGATCACATCCGCTGGGTGGGGGCATATGTGCCGGCCGGGACGTACGTGCTGACATACCGGTTTATTCCTCTTCAGGCAGGCGAGTTTCGGGTGCTGCCAGCGCGGGCATATGCCTATTACTTCCCCGATGTTCAGGGCAGGACAGGCGGTACCGTGTTCAAGATCGAATAAAGAGGCCGAACTTAATCAGTTGGTGGCGTGGAGAGTTCATCCAAAATGGTGGAGAGCCGCTCCAAATCCGCCAGCAGATTTTCAAGCGTTTCGCGCCGGGCGGCTTGCGGCATTTCGGATTGGGTGGACTGCGAAGAGGACTTCATCAGCAGGCTGCCAAGCCGCTCGGCTTCTTCTGGCAATAATTGACCGTCACGGACCAGTTGATCCAACCGCTGCGATAATTCCTGATTGACCAGCTGATCGAAATCAACACGACCAAATAGAGAGGCCAGCAGGGTTTGCCAGTTTTTTTCACCGAGATCGATCCAGCGGTCGAACGGGTTGGGCGGCAGCCAGCCGCCCAACCGCTTTTCGGCGCTGAACAAGGCCTGTAACATTACCAGGGTGGTCAGGTCAACACCACTGTCATGGTCAATGACCTGAATTTCCTCCCCTTCCCGCAATAATCTGGCAATCTCCGGCAGGGTGATATAACGCCGGTTGACGGTGTCATATAATTTGCGGTTGCTGTAGCGTTTGATGTGCAGCATCAAGAACCGGTCTACTCGCTGCGTTCTTTGCGTAATTCTTCAATCTTTTTGCTCAATTCAGCAATTTTGGCGCTGAGTGCTTCAATATCCGCTTGGGTGACCGGAGCTGGGCGACTTTTCTGAGCAGCGGCACGGCGTTCCTGTTCCAGTTTCTCGCGTTTCTCCATGATCTCTTGAATCATTTTTCGCGCATCTTTTTCGGCCAGTTCGCCTTTTTCTACCAGACGGTTGACAAATCGCTCAATTTCTTCCTGAGCCAGGGCAGCGGCACCGATGCCTGCCAGCAGGATTTTGCGGGAAAGTTCGGTGAATCCGCCGCGACCGGCGACATCTTCCACAAATTCGTGTTCAGTTCGTTTTGCCATTTCGACCTCCTTTTGATAACGCAATGCGTTATATCCAATATAACGCATTGCGTTATGATTGTCAATAGTTGATTCACTCACCCCCTGTCCGGTTAAGGATAAAAAGAATCTTACCTGAGGGCTGGTCAATTAGCAGCAATTTTCTTTATTGACTTTTGGGTTAGGAGGTATATAATCGAATTGTTGATAAAAAAGGTAATATTATTCTAAAAATAACGCAGCCTGTAATAAGTGATTTTACCCAAAGCAGACACTCAGCCCTATGGTTTTGATGGATAGGATCGAGTAGTTTTTATATTTAAGGCCGGAAACGTATTTCCCCCGGCCTTAAAGGAGGTCTTATGAAGATTTGAAAGTCATCCTGGCCATATTGGCCTGTTGGTTTTCTTAATCCGATTCGATTGGTCAAGAGGAGTATCTGATGAAATCACGTGACAAAAAAGAGGAAGAACCAACCCAAGAGGAACCATTCTATCCTCATCCTTCTTCGGAAGAAGTCCAGGAAGAAATTTCACCCGAAAATCCATGTTCTCCACCCACCGGAGAAATAACCAAACCCAAAGGCGATTGTCATTGCGGGGGACGTTCCCGCAAGACCAAAGAAAAGGAACAGATTACAGAGATTTTGAAACGGGTACCGGGAGTCAAAGTGGACGATTTCCGCAAGCCCAAACAACGACCCGGTACAAAAGCAGATTGCCTTTGCTGTGATTTACCAACTGTGGATGCCATTGTGCCCTTGATGGCAGAGATTTTTAATCGTTTTACGAAAGGCGAGGGTCCGCGCCCCGGATTTGAGGAGATGATTTATACGGCGCTCTCGCGCCTTAGCAAAAAACAAGTAAAGGCGCTCGAAAAAGGATTTGAGGGCTACGAAAACCTCTCGCCCCGTCTGCGTAAATGTTTGTTCGATGAACGATTGGCGGATAAAGTCCGCGGTGATGGAGTTCAGCCTGGGGATGTGATCGAGGCTTTTATTCTTGAAGGGCTGGCTTACACGGCTCAAACCCTGATGTCCCATTCAAAGGGTGTGAAAGGTCCCGGCCAGGTCAGAATCTGGGATGCAGTTCTACCTCCTACTCCTAACGGTTCTCAACAGCCGCGGATTTTCAGCGGCCCATGGCCATGGTTGACTGCCATCCGGCCGGATGTAGGCGATTATAAAGAGTACGGCAGTGTGGCGAGCTTTCGCTCTTCATTGGAAAATGTTTACACGTTCCAACCTTATCAAATTGCCAAAGATTGTAGCGTTTCGGTAAATGTCAACAAACCGGGTGAACTGATTGCCAATTGCACGCCAAAAACCCCACCGCCCCCTCCGCCGGGAGCCTTGTTTCCTAACTTTTGTGAAGGGGGGCAGGAGTACACCTTCAACGGGCAATGTCTCCAATTTCCAGTAGTTGAACCCGGTGCCACCCTTTGCTTGAGAGGATTCAATTTCATAACCGAAACGGTCAAGGTATGGTTCGTGAATCGGGATACCGGCTTAAAAATTTCTCTCGACGCACCAGTTTTTGGAGATTTGGAAACACCGGTAAAGGATGAAACTGGTCATACCATTCATGATTGGCGGGTATCTGATTCAGTGGTGGTCAATGTTCCTAAAGAGCATCCTCAACAACCCGGCGCCCCTTTTCCGCCCGGCCTTTATGATGTGTGGATTGAGGTAAATAATGTGCTTTCGGCAGTTTATGCAGGCGGCGTTGCCCCCCGGCTAAAGTCCAATAAACTAATCCTTCAAATTGAACCCGATCCCAATATCGCCTTTCATTTTTGGAGCGAAAACGGCCGTTGTTACGAGGAAACGGATGGTCTGGGTTCAGATGAAATCTGGTTTGACGCATGGGTTGCCCACTTAATACCGGCTTCGATGCCTTCTGGAAAACATACCCTTGCGCCGGTGAAGCATGTTGAGTTTAATCGGGACGCCTGGGATGATATGGACTCAGGAGAAGACTCAGGCGCCTATAGCGCTGATTTCTGGAACGGTTCCTTCAATCGAGGGTTGATGGCAGCCGGTCTGATTGGCTTTGAGGTGGACAGCGAGTCGGCGGCTAAAGAACAATTGCGGGATTTTGGCTCGGCCTTTGTTCATTACCTTGAAAGTGTCTGGCAAGGAGCCGTTGCGATGGAAGGCACGGCTGCATCCATCGCAAAAATGATTTCGTTGACATTGACCCAGGGATTGATCGTTCTGGCGGTTGTTGCGGCTTTGATTCTTATTGTGGGGCTGTTCTGGGCTGCCTGGGCACCAGCCGACCGGATAGCCGTGGATTTGATCACACTGGATGCACGCAAAGCCTGGAATTTGACCAGTCCAAAGGGACAACTACCCCCCGTTGAGCGTTACAGATTCGAAGAAGTATCCACAAGTCATAATCCAAAACCCAAAGCCCCTGACACTCCGGCAACCGTTCGATATGTAGTAGAGCACCGTTATGTTACCCCGGAAGATGGGGAGGATTCGGATTACGGCGTTACTTTCCAGTTGACTCGCATGTAAACTGTTGTATGGTCCCTGAACGGCTTTGCAGCTTCAAAATGGCTGCAAAGCCGTTTTGTGATTAATAGCGGGGGTCAGGAATTTTTTAAGTTAATTTTGTGATGAAATTCACATGACATTCATCAAAAATAATGATATACCTATACCAGCGATCGTGTTTCCCCTTTTACGTTGTTAATCAGGTGTGGTCAGGCAGATTTTTTTAACGGCGCGTCGGCAGACATTTCAATCTTAAGACTCACTCCACGGAGGAAAAACCATCATGCTCCATCTCTTAACGGCGGTCGGGATTCTGGTGTGTGCAATTCAGGCCATCCGCTCCCGGCGCTTGATTGTTTCAGCGCTGTGGCTGGCAGGCACTAGTGCGCTGGTTGCGCTGGAATTGTATTTGCTCGGCGCGCCTGAAATCGGGGTTATCGAATTGAGTGTCGGTGCCGGGCTGGTGACGGTTTTGTTCGTTTTTGCTATCAACCTGACCGGCGAGGAAGCCACCGATTTGAAGGGATTGATCAAAGAGCCGCTGGCTGTGGTGGTAACCATTCTTATGGTGGTTCTGCTGGGAATTTTACTGGTTCCGGGGGTTGACCGGGCTGCACCATCTTTGGGTGAACCCGCCTTAAAAGCGGTATTGTGGGGCAATCGTCAAATGGATGTGATCTTGCAGGCGGTACTGGTGTTTTGCGGCGTGCTGGGGGTTTTGGGTTTGTTAGGCGAGAAGGAATCAACCCCGACAGGCCAGACTCATCTGGAGGAGAAGGGATGATTCTATCCGTTCCTAATGTGGTCATTCTGATTGTGGTTGGACTGCTGGGGATTGGCATCTATGCGCTTTTGACCGTTCGCAATTTAATTAAAGTTGTGGTAGCGCTGCAAATTATGGTCAAAGGGGCAATGCTGGCACTCGTACTGGCCGGCCGTTTGCAGGGCCAGGAAAACCTTGGGCAGAGCATGGCTTTAACCGTGATCGTTGCCGACACCATTGTGGCGGTCGTTGGTCTGGCATTGGCCGTGCAGGTGCGACGGGTGGTTGGCAGTCTGGACTTGAGAGCGTTGACCACGCTGCGGAGGTAGCCTATGGCGATGACCTGGCTGATGCTGACAATTGGCTTACCGTGGCTGGGGGCGCTGGTCATCTGGCTGGTTGGTGACCGGGACGAAAAATTTACCCACCTGCTGGCTGTGGCGTTTTCGGTTGCCGCGGGTGGGGCAGCCCTGCTTCTATTACCCTACGGCAAAGAACGGCTGTTATTTGCCATTCCGATGGGAGGGGTTTTTGGCGATTTCACCTTTGTGGTGGATGGATTGGGTGTATTTCTGGCCGCCATTGCCACAGTCGTTGGTTCGCTGGCGGTGATTTTCTCGGTGGATTACATGCACGGTGAACAGCAGCTGGCCCGCTACTACGCCTTTGTGCTGTTTTTCATCGGCGGGATGGCCGGGCTGGTGCTGACCAGCAACCTTTTGTTGATGTTCTTTTTCTGGGAAATTACAGCCTTATGTTCGTACGCGCTGATTTCCTTTCATAATGATGACCCCAAAGCTGTTGCCGGCGGCATCAAAGCGCTGATCATCACTCAATTCGGCGGAATTGGCTTGCTGGCCGGGGCATTGCTTTTATATGCTTACACCGGAAGTAATGATTTTCAACCGCTGCTGGAAAATCCGGCCATCGTGCCGGCAGGGGTATTGGCGTGGATGGGGTTTGGCTGTTTGATAGCGGCGGCGGCAAAATCGGCACAATTCCCCTTCCAGACCTGGTTGCCGGATGCGATGGAAGCCCCTACACCCATCAGTGCGCTGATTCATGCAGCCACAATGGTCAATGCAGGGGTGTATCTGCTGGCGCGCT
>NZ_DAOUBL010000046.1:0-32762 GCF_034432615.1 Bellilinea sp.
AGGTGTTGAAGGACCGCCCGGACTTTGAGACGATTGCGGTAGCCAATCCGCCGGGTGTATCGCCGACTGGCTTGCGGATTGCGGTGAACATGCTGCTGGGCAAGCAGGTAGACAAGAGCAAACTGGGTGGTGCGAATGGTTTGTCGTTCGTCATCCCGGTGCCGATTGTCATTACCAAAGCGAACCTGCAGCAAGGGCTGGACATCTGCAAGGATAAGCCGGATGCCTACCTGCTGGACGGCATCATGACCGATCAGGAAGTTCTGAATACCTTCTTCTTGAAATAAACTATGAGTGTGTCGCTTTCTGCCCGCAATATAGTCAAGCGTTATGGGGGTGTGGTTGCGCTTTCTGACGGGAACCTGGATATTCATTCAGGTGAAGTAGTTGCACTGATCGGGGCAAATGGAAGCGGCAAAAGCACGATGAGTAAGGTCATCAACGGAGTAGTTGTCCTCGATGGAGGACAACTACTCCTTGATGGTAAACCCGTGCGCTTCTCTTCCCCGCAGGCAGCTCGCAAGATGGGCATAGCTACCGTCTTTCAGGAACTCAGTCTGGTCCCCAAAATGACGGTAGCGGATAATATCTGGTTGACGCGCGAACCGCTGAAAACCAACGGGATGATTGACCGCAAGGTGATGAGAGAAAAGACGGAGGCCTTGCTGGATCTATTCAGCGGAACCTTCAAAGCTGATTTACGACCGGAAACGCTTGTATCCGATTTACACCCGGATGAAAAACAAATTGTAGAAATCTTGAAAGCCATCAGCCTCAATCCAAACATTTTGATTCTGGATGAGGCAACCGCCAGCCTGGATAGCCGTCAGGTGGAGCGTTTGTTTGAACTGGTAAAGCGCTGGAAAGAAGAAGGTAAAGCAATCGTTTTTGTCTCTCACCGCATGGAAGAAATTTTCCGAATAGCAGATCGTTATAGTGTCCTGCGGAATGGTAAAACGGTTGGGCAGGGGGACATCAAAGATATAACGGAGAAAGATTTGATTCAACTGATGACCGAAAAAGAAAAGGTCTTTCAGTTCACTAAAGCAGCCGCTGCTGAAGAAACAAACGGAGTGGATCATCAAGTTTACTTAGAAGTTGAAAATCTGACTACCGAAACCCTGCGTGGAATCAGCCTGAAGGTTAAGCAGGGAGAATTGCTGGGAATTGGCGGTTTACAGGGGCAAGGCCAGCGAGATTTACTGCTGGCATTATTTGGGGATATTCCCTACCAGGGTACGGTTCGAATTAAGGGTGAAGTCGTGCGGTTCAAGCATCCCCGCCAGGCGATGCAGAAAAAACTGGCGCTTGTGCCGGGTGATCGGGCAAAGGAAGGGTTGCTCTATATTCGCTCGATACTGGAAAATTTTTTACTGCCATCATGGCAGAAATATGGATTTCCGCTCAAGATGAAACTTGCAAAGCGGGATGCTCTGGCAATCAGTGAAAGGCTGAGTCTGGTCATGTCTGGCTTGATGGCTCCGGTCAGCAGCCTTTCGGGCGGTAATGCCCAAAAGGTGGTTATTGGAAAATGGCTGTTGCGTGATCCGGATTGTTACCTGCTGGATGACCCGACCAAGGGGGTGGATGTCAACACCAAAGCCGAGTTTTATGCTTTGCTGACCGATCTTTCACAGCAAGGGAAATCCATTTTGTTTTACAGCAGCGATGATGATGAATTGATTGGGCTATGTGACCGGGTGATTGTGCTTCATGATGGAAAAATTCGCGCTGAACTGAAAGGCGCTTCTTTGACCAAGGAAAATCTGATTGCTGCCAGCATGGGCGTTTCCAATGGAGGTGAGGCATGAAAAGGTTTTCCTGGGATGAAATGATGAACCGCTATCCCGCCTTCTTTGCAATCCTCTTACTGGTTGTGGCGCTGATCATCAACTTAATCTTGCAGCCCAACATGTTTGCCCGCGATACTTTGAACAGCAACATGCGTGTTTTCCTGCCGATGATTTTGCTGGCTGCCGGGCAGGCCGTTGTGATTCTGGGCGGAGGTATTGATATTTCAGTGGGTGGAATCGTTTCGATTGTTAACACCATTCTGGCAACGCAGGTTGGATTGAACGGATCGCCGGAAAAAATGTGGGCGTATGTTTTAGTTTCGCTGGCAGCGGGTATACTGGCGGGGGCGATCAATGGTTTCTTCATTGCTTTCCTGCGCTTACAACCGATTATTACCACCTATGCTACCAGTTTCCTGTACGTCGGTTTTGCTTTGTTCATCCTACCAAACCCGGGCGGCGGCATTCCAGCCGATATTGCTAACGTGTACCGAAACACAACGCCTTTGGGTTTGCCGCTCGCCTTTTATGTGATTGCGGTCGTGCTGGTGATTTGGATGTACATCCGATCAACCCGGTTTGGGAATTACCTCTATGCGGTTGGGGGGAACGCCGAAGCGGCTTATGAAACAGCTGTTCCGGTAACCTGGGTGCTTTTCAGTACCTACGTGGTTTCCGGGTTCATGGCAGCACTGGCGGGGATTGCCATTACGATGTTGAGCGGTTCGGGGAATGCCGAAATCGGTGTGCCGATGACGTTGACTTCCATTACAGCCGTCGTTATTGGCGGTACCGCCTTGAGCGGCGGTGTTGGGGGAGTGGCAGGCCCGGTGGTGGGTGCGATTACGCTGGGGATTATTCAAAACATTATTTCCTTTTCGCGGATTGATACCTGGTGGGAGACTTTTGTCAAGGCAACCATCATTGTGGTGGCGCTGGCGGCTCCCGGTATGATCAATCTGCTGCGGAGGAAAAAATTATGAGAAGGTTGAGTATTTCACCTCCTGTTGCAGCAATTTTGCTTGCAATCATCCTTTTCCTGCTTTCGGGGTTTTTGCCAAACGGTTTTGGTAATGATATAAATGTTGCCATTGCTCAGGCTACCAACATTGTGCGGCTGGCGGTGTTTTTGGGGGTGATTGCAGCCGGCCAGACACTGGTCATCATCAGCGGTTTTGAAGGGATTGATCTTTCGGCGGGTTCGGTGGTGACTTTAACGGCAATCCTTACCTACGTCACCGTGAAAGGAGAGGATGATAAAGTCCTGCTGGCATTGCTGATTTCACTGGCGGTAGGCGCTTTGATCGGTTTCGTGAACGGATTGGGGATTACTTTCTTAAAAATATCTCCATTTGTAATGACGCTGGGTATGTCCGGTGTGGTGACCGGCCTGATCATTATCATTAATCACGGCAATGTGAGCGGAAAAGTGGCTCCCATTATGACGCGCTTGATCGCCCGTCCATTCTCTTCCAGTATTCCAATACCCAATGCCATCATCATCTGGATTATCTTTGGGATTCTGATGTGGCTGTTATTGGAACGAACAACTTTTGGTAAGCATTTGTTTGCAATCGGTGTTAACCGGGTGACTGCCAAGCTTTCCGGAGTCAATGTAACCGCAACCAATCTGGCGGTGTATTCGCTGGCAGGTGCACTGGCTGGATTTGGTGGATTTCTGGTGGTAGGCAATACGGGTGTGGTGTTCATTGCGCTGGGACAGCCGTTCTTGTTTCCTTCTATCGCAGCCGTGGCAGTGGGTGGCACTTTGCTTTCGGGAGGTAAAGGCAGTTATTGGGGCACAATGGCGGGTGCCATCGTGCTGACCTTGATTACCAGCCTGTTGACAACCATGCAAATGCCCGATTCCGTGCGCAGGATGGTTTTGGGTGCAACGCTGCTGGTCATGATTTCAATTTATGGCAGGCAGCGCGGTTTCAGACAGTAAATTTTCTCACTTCAGGAGGTAAGCCATGACTAAGACAGTTAAGGTTGGCATGATTGGGGCTGGATTCGTCAGCGATATCCATGCACATGCTTTCAAGCATTATGTTCACAATGCAGAAGTAGTAGCTGTGGCCTCCCCAAATCGGGCAGGGGAATTTGCCAGAACCCATGGCATCCCCAATGCGTTCAATGACTATCGTGAGATGTTGAAGATGAAAGAAATTGATGTGATCACGATAGCTATCCCGAATTACCTGCACTGTCAGGCTGCGCTGGATGCAGCGGCGGCCGGAAAGCACATCATCTGCGAAAAACCGCTCTGCAAGACGCTAGAAGAGGCTGACCAGATGATTGAGGCTGCTCAAAGAGCGGGTGTCCTGCTGATGTATGCTGAGGAATTATGTTTTGCGCCCAAGTATGTACGCGCAAAGCAGCTGATTGAAGAAGGTGCTTTGGGTGAACCGTTCCTGGTCAAACAATCCGAGGAACATGACGGACCACACATGCCCTGGTTCTGGGATGTGAACCTTTCGGGTGGGGGTGTGCTGTTAGATATGGGTTGTCACTCGGTTGAATACGGACGCTGGGTGTTTGGTAAACCCAAAGTCAAAAGCGTTACCGCTTATTGCAACACGTTTGTCCATCATAACCGCACCAAAGGTGAAGATCACTCGATTATGGTGATCGAGTACGAGGGCAACAAGATCAACATTGCCGAAAATTCATGGGCAAAAGGCGGCGGCGTGGATGACCGCTGTGAGATTTATGGCACAAAAGGCAACACCCGCGCCGATTTGTTAAAGGGAAGTTCGTTGTGGACTTACAGCCAGGAAGGGTACGGTTATGCCGTGGAAAAAGCCGGTACGACCCGCGGCTGGACGTTTACCATGTTCGAGGAGGTCTGGAATTATGGCTTCCCGCAGGAGATGCAGCATTTTGTCAATTGCGTGCTTGGAAAAGAAGAACCAATTGAAACCGGGGAAGACGGGCGCGAAGTGCTGAAAATTTTGTATGCTGCTTATCAATCCGCCGGAGAAGGCCGACGGATTGAGTTTCCGTACAATCCGCCGCAGGTTGAAAAACCAATTGATTTGTGGCGAAAATTCTAAATCTTTATTGGAGGTATCATGACAGTCATCGATGTGAAAACAATCAGTTATGAACAATTGGCCAAGGTAATTGACCATTCATTGTTGCGTCCGGAGTTAACTTCTCAGGAGGTGATTGAAGGGTGTCAACTGGCAGCCCGTTACCACGTGGCGACCGTGTGTGTCAAACCCTGTCATGTGCGGTTGGCAGCCGAGCAATTGAAAGACTCGGATGTGCTGGTCAGCACGGTGATTGGATTTCCGCACGGCAGCAGCGTTACTGAGATCAAGGTAGCCGAAGCACAGCGCGCCATGGATGACGGGGCGGTGGAGCTGGATATGGTGCTCAACATTGGCGAGCTGCGTTCCGGCAATGATGATTTTGTTTTCCAGGACATTAAGGCCGTATGTGATGTGGCTCATGCGCGTGGGGTAAAAGTCAAGGTGATTCTGGAGAATGCCTATCTGACGGATGAGCAGAAAGTGCGCGGATGTCAGCTGGCTGAAAAAGCGGGTGCCGATTGGGTGAAAACTTCGACCGGCTTTGCCCCCGGCGGGGCAACCCTGGAGGATCTGCGTTTGATGCGACGCTCGGTCAGTGAGAAAGTGCAGATCAAAGCGGCTGGCGGGGTGCGGACACTGGATGCGCTGCTGGCAGTGATTGAAGCCGGGGTAACCCGTTGCGGAGCCACAGCAACCGCGAAGATTCTGGATGACTTCAAAGCACGTCTGGCTGGTGAACAAACCTCTACCGGTGAAGTGAAAATCGGTGGGGAGTACTGACAGGGGAGGATGATTATGACACCGCAACAAAGCAAATCCACGATAGGCGTTGGGGTTGCCGGTACTGGTTTCATTGGGCCTGCTCACATCGAAGCCCTGCGCCGTAACGGGATTACCGTGCTTGGTTTGGCTGAGAATACCCGCGAAAAAGCGCAACAGAAGGCAGCCGAAATGGGTATTCCGCGCAATTACGGCTCGCTGGAGGAAATGCTGAAGGACGAGGATATTCAGGTTGTCCATCTGGCGACCCCCAATTATCTCCATTATCCTCACGCCAAAGCGGCGCTGCTGGCTGGCAAACATGTGGTCTGTGAAAAACCGCTGGCAATGAATACCCGCGAATCGGCGGAACTGGTGCAGCTGGCAAAGGAAAGCGGTAAAGTCAATGCAGTGAATTTCAACATCCGCATGTATCCTCTGGTTCAACAGGCGCGCAGTATGGTGCAGAGTGGTGAATTGGGGGATTTGTTCATTCTACAAGGTTCGTATTTGCAGGATTGGCTGTTATTCCCAACGGATTGGAACTGGCGGCTTGAACCAGAATTGGGCGGAACGCTGCGCGCGGTGGGTGATATTGGATCGCACTGGCTGGATTTAATCACTTTTATAACCGGATTGCGTGTAGTCGAAGTATTTGCGGATTTCAAAACCATGCATCCGGTGCGCAAGAAACCTGCCAAACCGGTCGAAACTTACACAGGTAAGATTCTCCAGCCAGAAGATTACGTGGATCAACCCATCTTTACGGAGGATTATGCAACGATTCTGCTGCACTTTGAGAATGATGTGCGGGGTGTCTTAACAGTGGGGCAGGTTTGTTCAGGGCGAAAAAACCGCCTGTTTTTTGAGATTAATGCCTCAAAATCCTCGCTGGCATGGGATTCGGAACGCCCCAATGAATTGTGGGTGGGTCATCGCACTCAACCCAATCAGATTATCATGAAAGACCCGGCGCTGCTTTCACCCGAAGCTCGCGCGGTAACTTCCTATCCGGGTGGTCATAATGAGGGTTTTCCGGATACTTTCAAGCAACTTTACCATAAGGTGTACACCTATATCCTGAACGGGGATTACAGCAAGCCCCCTGATTTTCCAACTTTTGCCGATGGTCACTACGAAATGCAATTGTGTGAAACCATCGAACGCAGTGCCAAAGAAAAAGTCTGGACCAAAGTCTAATTTGAAATGGAGGGAACGATGAAACTGGGATTTTTTACCGCCGCATTGCCCGGCAGTACGCTGGAAGAGGTTGCCCGTTGGGGGGCAGAGAGCGGTTTTCAGGCGATTGAAATTGCCTGCTGGCCGCACGAAAAAGCCACCCGCCGTTACGCGGGGGTGACCCATCTTGATGTTGTCCAGCTGGATCAAGCCAAAGCCAGAGAGATTCGCAAAATGCTGGAAGGCTATGGCTTGATGATCTCATCCTTAGGTTACTATCCTAATCCCCTGCATCCTGATCCTGAGCACCGCGAAACAGTGATTGCCCATCTTAAAAAGGTGATTGATGCGGCGGCTTTGCTGGAAGTTGGCATGGTGGGTACATTCATCGGGAAGGATAAAAACAAAACTGTGCCGCAGAATCTGGAAGATTATGCGCGAATCTGGCCGCCGATTGTGCAATATGCAAAGGAACGAGAGGTGAAGATTGCCATTGAAAACTGCCCGATGATTTTCTCGTATGATGAGTGGCCGGGTGGTAATAACCTGGCCAGCACACCGGCCATCTGGCGAAGGATGTGGGAGATTATTCCGGAAGACAATTTCGGCTTAAATCTTGATCCCTCTCATCTGGTGTTGCAAATGATTGACTATGAGCGGGTTGTACGCGAATTTGCCACTAAAATCTTTCATGTTCATGCCAAGGATCTGCATATTGACCGCGAAGGGCTTTACAATCACGGGGTACTCTCACAAGGCATGGGCTGGCAGGTGCCGCGTTTACCCGGTCTGGGCGATATGGATTGGGGGAAGTTCTTTGCAGCGTTGACAGCGGCTCGCTATGATTATGTCGTCAGCATTGAACATGAGGATCGAGTCTTTGAAGGCAGCGAAGAGCTGGTCAAGCGCGGATTTTACCTTGCGCGAGATGTGTTGAAACCCTATATCCACTAATCTCAATCTGGTCAAGGCTGTGCCCGGCGAGTGTTGGCCTGTCGGGCACAGCTCTCCTGAATAATCAATTTCAGAATAAATAGTTATGAAGCGATATATTGGCTGTGACTTGGGCGGAACCAACTTGCGTGCGGCAGTGGTGGATGTGGAAACCGGTCATGTCCTCTTTCAACAAAGCGTTCCGACGTTGGCACGCGAAGGGCATGATGCGGTAATGCAGCGCATGGCAGATTTATTTCTTGCGATGATTGAGACTGCCGGACTGGTAACAGAGAATATAGGCGGGATTGGTATTGGCGTGCCGGGCGTGCTTGACCTTGAAAAGGGTGAAACGCTATTCCTGCCCAACCTGCCCGGTACCTGGCCGCATGTGCCCCTGCGAGATGTACTGCAACAAAAAACCCGCTTACCGGTTGCACTGCTGAATGATGTGCGTTCGATCACCTTTGGGGAGTGGCGTTTTGGAGCCGGTCAGGGTGTGGATACGGTGGCGGTGCTGGCAATTGGTACCGGTATTGGCGGCGGCCTGGTGATTAATGGACAATTGCATTTGGGGATTGGGGGAACGGCTGGTGAACTGGGCCACATGGTGATTGATTTCAACGGCCCGCGTTGCGGCTGTGGTAATTACGGATGTCTTGAGGCGTTTGCTTCCGGGCCGGCAATTGCGGCAATGGGTATGAAGGCTGTTGCACAGGGACTGACCACCAAAATCGGCGAGTTGTGTGCTTATGACCTGAACGCCATCACTCCTGCTTTGATTGCAGAAGCGGCTCTGAAAGGAGATGAGATTGCCTGTGAGATTTACCAACAGGCCGGCTTTTATTTGGGGGTAGCGGCTTCCAGCTTGTGTGCCTCGGTCAGCCCTCGGCGGATTATTGTGACCGGCGGGGTTGCTCATGCTGGGCGGCTGCTACTTGACCCGATGGAAAAAACGATGCGCGAGCGGGTGCACATCATGCCGGTTGAACAGGTGGAAATTGTGCCGGGGCGGCTGGGAGATCATGCCGGGGTGATTGGGGCGGCCTGTTGGGCGGCGAAGCGGCTGGGTTAGCCAGCGGTTATTTGCTTATCATTTTACTCGCAGCGAAATGTCAATGTGATATAATTTGGCTGCAAGGCAAGCCAATGCCGCCGGGGCCCGTAGCTCAGCGGCAGAGCGCGCGGCTCATAACCGCTTGGTCGAAGGTTCGAATCCTTCCGGGCCCACTGCTACAAGATTGGTCGAACGTCCCATCAAGGGATGCCTTTCGAATCCTTCCGGGCCCACTGCTACAGGATTGGTCGAACGTCCCATCAAGGGATGCCATTCGAATCCTGCCGGGCCCACTGCTACAGGATTGGTCGAACGTCCCATCGAGGGATGCCATTCGAATCCTTTCGGGCCTACTGCTACAGGATTGGTCGAACGTCCCATCGAGGGATGCCATTCGAATCCTGCCGGGCCCACTGCTACCGGATTGGTCGAACGTCCCATCGAGGGATGCTATTCGAATCCTGCCGGGCTCACTGCTACCGGATTGGTCGAACGTACCATCGAGGGATGCCATCCGAATCCTTCTTGCACTACATAAACCTACTTTTCGAGCGAAAACCTTAACAAAACCTTAATTTAATAGATACAGAGAATCGCCTAACACTCCCTATAATAGAAAAAAGGAAGATGTTAAAAGAAAAAGGTAGGTGAAGCAGGTTTCGCCAATGTTTACGCACCATATAGCGATGGCGGTTTCACTATGTCTTGACAAAAACCAGATACCTTGATGCAAAATAAAAAGAAGTAGGTTTTTTCCTGGTGAGTTTGATGTGTCTGTGAAAAGCTGTATCTTTAATGGCGGGGCGAGATGTTTTTTCTTCCCTCGATCGTTTGTTAATTGGAACTACAGGGATCTTGAAAAATTTTCTACCATCTTTTTTTGGGTTTTTACAGGACGGATGATGTATGACTGTGAGGAAATATTATGATTACAAAAATTGCACGCTATGGATTGATGATATTCCTTGTCCTGCTTGGACTGGGTGGGTTGATTGAAGGTACTACCCTGCTAACTGATCCAGGCGGGGCGGAGATGGGTTCATCAGCAAGAATATTAGGAAACTTGCCGATTATCGATTTCGTCATCCCCGGTTTACTGTTAATAGCGATAATGGGCGTAAGTCCGCTGGTGATAACCTATGGAATATGGCAGCGCTTGAGTTGGGCCTGGGCTGCGGCTCTGGTACAAAGTGTTCTGCTCATTTTGTGGCTTGGATTGCAAATTTTGCTTTGGGGAACACCAATTCTCAATCATTTGGTTTACCTCATTTGTGGTGTATTACTCGTGATTTTGTGTTTATTGCCGGGAGCAAGACTTGGGCTTGAAAAGCCCACCGCACCTCCACTGCAACGCGAACCTGACCTTATCGAGCTGGAAGCGCAATTTACAAAAGATACCGATCCGGAGCGTGCCAAAAACCGCCAATTTACCAATACGCTTCGTTCTGGAAGGGGTTGAACGGAACTCGAAAAATCTGCTCCTACCGTAGCAGAGCCCTAAGGAATGCAGCCAACCAGCCATTCCCTGAAATAAAAAAGGAGTAAATTGTTTTCGGAGACTAAGCGGTTACGGTTTGGGGTGTGCTGCAAAAAATTTCCATATAAGATCAGAGGCGGAAATAGATTTCGTGGGCTGGTCCGCATCTGGACGGCCTGATGAACGTCCTCCCGGCCAGGCATGTCCGCCACCGATGATCGTGTAGAGTTCCACAGATGTGGAAGCCGCACAACCGCTCCAAATCTGGTGCTGAATGTCATCAAACGTGGTCAGTTGAGGCTGAGAAGCGCAATTGTTGAAGGCTGTCCAAAACTCCACCGAATCTTGTACCGAGGTAAAATCCACGCTGAGACGGGACTGAGGACCTGCGCCGCCGTTGTACAAAATGTGCTGATCTTCCGTGCCATGGAACATGATGACGGAAATGGGATGGGAAGGGTTGCAGGGAATGGTATTAAGCGTCCCAGCCACCGGCGCAATGCCGGCGAACAGGTCGCTGGCCTCACAACCCAACCGATGCGAGAGCAGTGCACCGTTCGACATACCGGTTGCGTAGATGCGCTTTGGATCAAGGTTTATCAGCGTCTCCAGGTCTGTTACAATTGCGCGAACAAAACCAACATCATCTACTTTTCTTTCATAGGCATAACCGCAGCAGTTACCGGCGTTCCAGGTCAGTAGTTTATCGTCGCTCAGGCGGCCTGTGCCGTTGGGGTAAGCCACAAGAAAACCGTGCTGATCGGCCACTTGATGAAAGCCGGTCATCTGAATGGCATTTTGCGCATTGCCTGTTCCGCCGTGAAAGACGAACACCAATGCAGGCGGTTGATTCCAGTTGAGCGAGGTGGGTACATACAGGATGTAACTGCGTTCTCTGCCATCATGAATTATGGTTCGGCTGATTTCACCGGCTGGTAAAGCGGGTGGGGGCGAACTGGTTGCCGTTTCAACAGGCTGCATGGAAGGTGAAGGTGCGGCAGGCTGGGATTCAGGAGGAGAAAACCTGCACGCAAGGGCGAGAAAGATAAGAAGAGAACCAAGAAACAGGAAGTGTTTTCGCTTCATAGCCTTTTTCTAATGAATGGGAGTTTCTGCCCGATAGAGATGCCATTTGGCCGTCAGGGGATTATCTCCTTCAATGACATTATAAAAGACCCATACCCGGGATGCTCCTACGAAGGGTTCAGGCTCGGCTTTGGCGGTTACAGAATCGCTTAACAGCCATTGTCGTTGGGGTGACTCAAACAGTGTAGAAAGCCAGATCTCACCTGCTTTAGCAAAGGTCACGTCCCAAAAACTTGTTCCAGCTTCATTGATTTGATACACCGTATATACTTTACCATTAAACTCAATCGGCTCATTGGATTGCGCCAGAGCAGGATTTGTCAACCCTGAAGTGGTTGGAATGATTATCTCTCTTAAGTGAAACTCCGCTTCTCCTGCCCCCCGAACGTAGACATGGTTACGTGCTTCGGCGTTTATACCGGCCAAGAGAATTTCTTGACCATTATACAACCATGAATAGGGATCTACCTTGTTACCTGCGTCATGGGTCACGGCCTGAGGCGCAGGATATGGCTGGGTCAGATCCAACATTCGGATCTGAACGATGCCATTCTCGTCTTCAAACCCATAGGTGAGTGCAGGTTTGTTCTTCATCCAGCGCACAAAAGCGGAATCTAGAGGTGCAAAACCGCGAAACGGGCGTTGCTGCCGCTCGATCACATTCACCTGTGAAGGGTTGTCCAACGAAATGTATTGTAATTCGAACCAGTCATTTCCCCGATTTGTGCCTCCAGCGGGAACGGATTCATTTTTGATCCAGAAAACGAAACCACCTTGTTGCTGTGGCAGGATGGTGGGGTAAATTGCCCGCCGTCTCAGGTCAGGGGGGGTGGACAATTCTTGTATCTCACCGGCATTGGGGGCGGTTGGGCGGACGAGGAGTAACTTACCTGTCCGGTCCATGCCAACATAATAAACACCCATTGCATCCATGCCGGGATTAGCGCGCCCGAGGACGGTACCTTCAAAAGCGCGGAAACCTTTACCGTCGGCGGGGATCAGTTCCCCCGTTTGAGGATTGACACCACAATGCCAGACAATCCCGTTACCCCTGTTATCAATCGTTTCGAACCAGACCATGTACTGATTGTCAGCAGTAAATTCCACGTTGGAATAATTGACATCGGCGTTGCCAACCTGAACCACCTGCGGCTTGAACTCAGCCGAGGGTGTGGAAAATGCTTGCAATGGAGTTTGTGAAATGACACTCGGCGTTGAAACAGTGAAACGACAGGCCAGAGACAGCATTGTAGTAAGGAAGAAACAGATGAACAATCTTTTCATATTCATAAAGATAAACATTAATTTTAGTTTTTTTATTATGAAGATTTTAAGATAATGTGAAGAAATTTTCATCCTGTACACCATATTACTCAGTCAGGATGACGACTAACCATTCGCATCCTGAGCGGGTGATATCAAAAGGGGCAGGGTGGTTTGTAACACTGGCGAGCCGAAACCGGTATGATTTGCTGAATCTCGAGTACGATGCTTTTCTTTGAATTTTACCCAGCGGATTAACCCCAAAATCACCGTTTTTCTCCCCTGGCGGGGGATGGAATCAGCGTGAGTTCTGGCTTAATATCAAAACGATGATGCTTTCGACGAGTGTTTCGGCAGGGATATGTGTGTTGGCGGGCAGCCGCGACAGGCTGAGCGATGCGGCTACCTCTCTGCTGGCTGAACTGGCGCTGCGCGGTAAGGTGCTGGTGTTCGACGGCGGTAACCGTTTACAGGCTTATCCGCTGGCGCGTGCCCTGCGCGAACGCACCACGCGACTCGATCTGCTCAGTCAGCGGCTGCTGATTCGGCGCGCCTTCACTGCCTATCAAATGTTGACGCTGTTGGAAAGTACCCCCGCTCTTACTTCGCCGCTGGTCATTCTTGACCTGCTGGCAACTTTCTACGATGAAACGCTGGCGGTTGGGTCAGCGCGCTGGCTGATCCAGCGCTGCCTGCAACAGATTGACCGCTTGCAGAATCATGCGCCGGTTTTCATTCTGCTGATTTCTTTTCCTACATCCCAACGGCGCTTTTTACAGGAGATGGTTTGTAAAAAAGCAGATACGCTTTTTGTTGAGCCGCAGACGTCTTCGTCCTTTGTTCAGCCATCTCTGTTTAAGGGGTAAAACAATGGGTCGCACTGTTCCAACCGTTACCTGTCAGTTGAATGAAACCGAAGCCATGCTGCAAAGTTTTCGGCGCACGCTGCGGCGCAGCGATCAGGCTCTGCTGGATGGGCTGCTGGCATCCGCCCGCCGTTATGTGGCAGCCATCTCAGCCAGCGGCGCGTTACTGCCCTTTGAGTCAGCGTTGCTGGCAATGCTGGTCGAGCAGGCGCGCCAGATTGCTGCTTTGCAGCAAGAGGTCAGCATTTTGCAGGAGGAACTGGTGCGGTTGCGTGATGGGAACGGTTGAAAAAATTGGCTGGCTGATGGATGTTTACACCCGCCCAAGCGGCGAACTGGTGTGCTGGCTGATAAGCGAGGACGGGCAGCGTTGGTTGTTAACGATGGCGTTTCCGGTCACGTTTTGCGTGGCTGGTAGCCTGTCTGTGCTGCGACAGGCGTGGCGATTTCTGCAAGGGCGCGGTGCAGGCTGTTCGCGGCAGGTACGCCGTGACCTGTTTGAGGGAGAACGCACGGTGCTGGCAGTAACGGTGGATTTGCCGGGCCGGCTGCCAGAAGTGTACCGCCGCCTGGCGCAGGCTTTTCCGGGACTGGACTACTACGATGCCGACTTGCCGCCCTCGGTGCGCTTTGTTGCCAGCACAAAGGTATCGCTGGTGGGGCGCTGCCGCTTTGAAACGGATGGGCAGCAACTACTGGGATTGCAGCCACTCGAATCGGCGTGGGAGATGCAGCCTTCGCTGCCGCCTCTGCGCTTGATGGAAATAGATTGTGACCAAGACCCGGCACTCCATCCGCCGCAGCAGATCGTGATTCGCTGTGCAAAACGCTGCTATCGCTTTAGCCTGCAACCACTGCGGGCATTTCTGGTCAACTTGCAGGCGCTGCTGCGGATTTACGACCCGGATGTGATTCTGACCCGCTACGGGGATACCTGGCTGTTCCCCTTCTTAAGCGAAACAGATCCCTTGTTTAACCCCAACCGCGACGAACAGATGAAAGTTGAATTCCGTCGTGAGCGCAGCCTGTTTGCTTACGGACAGGTGCTTTACCGCGGAGCGCAGGCATTGCTGTTTGGGCGTTGGCACATTGACCGTTGCAATGCTGCCCTGTTTGGGGAGATTGGGCTGGCGGGCGCGCTGGAACTGGCGCGGGTAAGCGGTTTGGGTGTGCAGGAAGGGGTGCGAAAATCACCCGGCGCCGGAATTACCGCTATGCAGATGCAAACTGCCTTGCGGGACGGCGTGCTGATCCCGGCGGTCAAACAGCAAGCCGAGTCGGCACGCACCCTCAGCCGATTGATTCGCTATGACCGCGGCGGGATGGTCTATCAGCCGCTGGTGGGGGTGCACTGCCATGCGGCCGAGCTGGATTTTGCTTCGATGTACCCCGCTATTATGGTGCGTTATAACATCTCGCCCGAAACGTTGAATAAAAAGGATGCGCCAGCCGGCTTGATTCCACGCACCCTGCAACCGCTGCTGGTCAAGCGGTTGGCGCTCAAGCACTGCCTGCGTACGCTCGATCGGCGCGACAGCCGCGTCAGCGAGTTGAAAGCCCGCCAAACCGCGCTCAAATGGCTGCTGGTGGTGTGTTTTGGGTATTTGGGGTACAAAAATGCCCGCTTTGGGCGGGTGGAGTCGCATGAGGCGGTAACCGCCATCAGCCGCGAACTGCTATTGCAGGCAAAAGAAAGCGCCGAAGAAATGGGCTTCAGCGTACTGCACATGTATGTGGACAGTCTGTTTGTGCAGCGGGAAGGAGCGCAGAGTGAGCAAGATTTTATCCCGCTGGTCGAGCAAATTCAGCAACAGACCGGCATTGGAGTTACCCTCGAAGGGGTGTACCGCTGGCTGGTGTTTCTGCCGGCACGACGTGACCGGCGCATCCCAGTTGCAAACCGCTATTTTGGCGTTTTTGAGGATGGCACATTGAAATACCGCGGTATAGCCATGCGTCGGCATGATACCTGCCAGTATGTAGCCGAAACACAACTGGATATTTTGCAGTGTCTGGCGCAGGCGGATGATCCCCGTGAACGTTGGAGGGAGGCATGGGCGCTCGTCAACCAGCGGGTGAGGTTGTTGCAGCGCCGGCAAGTGGCAGCGGATGTGCTGCAAATGGCAGTTAAACTCAGCCGAGACCCGCAATCTTTCCGCCGTCCTTCAGCAGCAGCACAGGCCGCCCGACAGTTACAGTCACAGGGGGTTGCGGTGCGCGCCGGTATGCGGCTTTTTTTTCTGGTTTAGCCGGCAGGGGGTCAGTGTTACACCCCCCGGCGCCGATGAGTTAGACTGGAATCGCTACGCACGCCTGGTTATGCAGGCTGCCGCAGAGATGCTGGATATCCTGCAGCCGGTGCGGGAGGTTCGTCAATTCCACTTACCGTTGAGCAGGTAAGCCCTGTTTTTCAAGTTTTCAAAACAATGCGCGCATCTACGATCTGCAGGCCGTGTTCAAATACCAGGGCAGGGTTGAGGTCAATTTCCAGAATTTCCTCGCAATCCATCATCAATTGAGACAGGCGCAGCATGGCATCCACCAGTGCAGCGCGGTCGGCGGGCGGCTGACCACGAATTCCGCGCAGTAAGCGTGCGCCGCGCAGCTCATTCAGCATTTCTTCAACATCTGCGCGGCTTACGGGCGCAAGGCGGATGGCGATATCTTGCAGGGCTTCTGCGTAAATACCACCCAGACCCAACAACAGGACAGGGCCAAAGGAAGGATCGCGTTTGGCGCCCAGAATCATCTCTCTGCCGCCGTTCAACATTTTCTGAATCAGGAATTGTTCGGGCGGTTCAAGCCCTTGCTGGCTGAAACGCTGTTCCATTTCCAACATAGCGGAAGCCAGCAGGACTTGATCGGGGATATTCAGTGCAACAGCGCCAACATCAGTTTTATGCGTCACCTGTTCAGAGATGGCCTTGACCACGACCGGGTAACCAATGCGCGCGGATACCTCAACAGCCTGCGAAAGATTGTAAACTTTTGCCCATGGCGCTACCGGTAAACCATAGGACTCACACACCTGCATGGCCTGATCCAGCGCCAGCAAAGCGGAAGACTTGCGACTGATGACCCAATGGGCTTTGCTTTGGGCGTCATTTGGCAAGAATAAGGCAGATGTTGGAGCGGTGCGGAGCAGTTCGAGGCGGCGGTAATGATCACGAGAGGCAGCCAGCGCCTGAATGGCTTCATAGACTTCGCTGAAAATTGGAAAGCCCAAATTTTGTTCCAGATAGTTAAACTCACTGGTTTCGGTGAAGTAGCAAAGCGCAACGGGGATGTGATGCTGCTGACTGAGGGACTTTATTTTTTCGGCAACCTCGCGAGCAATCGGAATCGTTTCGCGGCGATAGTTAAAAATCAGCAAAATGGCGTCCGCTTGATTGAGCCGGATGGCTTCCTCGATCAGGACAGGATAGGCTTCAAAGTTAAAAACGGTGCCTAAATCCAGCGGGTTCATGCGTTCAATTACGTTGACGCGAAAGAAAGGCTGCGCTTTTTCGATCAATTCATCACTGTAAGGCGGCAGCTCAAACCCAAACTGACTGGCACAATCTACGGCTATGATGGCATGACCTCCGGAACGTGAGAATACTGCCAGACGGTTGCCGCGCACCGGCGGAAGCACAAACCCTTTGCTGTAGATCATCATTTCCCGAAAGGTCATTGCACGGGTAATCCCAAATTGTCGAAAGGCGGCATTGACAATTCCTTCATCGTTTGCCAGTGCTGCAGTGTGTGATTGAGCTATTTTAGCGCTGGCCTGACTGGTATTCGATTTATAGACAATGATCGGTTTGGGAGATTGAGCAGCCAGTTCTACCAGTTGCCGGCCTTCTACAATACTTTCGAGGTAGAGCAGAATAACCTGTGTAGCCGGATCATTGACCAGATAGGCCAGGTAATCACTTTCTTTAAGGTCAACTTTATTACCCACGCTGACCGATTTGGAGATGCCCAATCCGGCTGCAGCAAGCATGTCAATGCAGGTCAAAACCACACCGCCGCTTTGAGAAACCAGCGAAATTGTGCCTGGGCGGATTTCCTGTGGATCGGTTGGGACAAAAATGGTACAAATGCCGCTTTCCGTGCAGATGATGCCGATGCAATTTGGGCCAATGAGGCGCATACCCCATTTTTGGGCAATCTGGTGAATCTTCTTCTCCAATTTTGCGCCTTCTTCTGAAAATTCACTGAAACCAGCCGATTCGATCACAGCATAACGAATTCCATGAGCGCCTAATTCATCCAGTAACCCCGGCACCGTTTCCGCCGGAGTGAGGATGATGGCTAAATCCAGCCCAGCCGGTAATTGTTTTACGGAGTTATAAATGGGACGATCTAAGGTGTAACCTTCATTTCGTCCAAGCAAGTAAAGTTCTCCCTGATAACCAAACTCGATCAAATTGTTGGCTATATGGCGGGCAAGGTTATCTGCTTTGTCGGAGACCCCGACGACAACCAGACTGCGCGGATAAAAGATTTGATTCATGTTTTTCCTCGTGAAACTTGCCGGCATTAGGCGACAAAGGTTTGTGACTTTGAGTTTATTATGGCATAAATTGCCTTTCGATAACTCTCGCGGCGTTTAAGTTTGGAAGAAAAACCATTAATAGGGATGATTAAGGCTGATCCAGCGGAGCGCCGTTCAAACTCGCGCTGAGAGTAACAGGGGTTTGACCACTCAGCGCTACTTCTGTAAAACACATTTGACGTGCAAGGCGAATCAGGTCGCGGATGGTTTCGGGGGATTCCCCCGATTCGACCTGGATTTCGATTTCGAAGCCGTCACAGAATGCTTCGGCATCACCGCGCAGCACCGAGCCCTGTTCCCGAAAATGGGCGGTTACTTTGACGATTTCCTTTTGAATGTTCAATTTCTTTTTGGACGCAACCTGCGTCACATGGGAGATCAGTCAAAGCGCCATGCCGGAAACAAAATAGGTCAGGGGTGTTGGGGCTGTGCCTTCACCGCCGGGAATGTAGCTGCCCTCATCACTGATGAAGGCAAACATACGCCCGGTTTCGGGCTGCCCGGCAATGACTTGCTTGCGCCATTTTTCGATCGAACTCGCGGTGGCTTCAACGACAATCTTGCGCTGGTGATCTTTACGATTTTCCACAGGATTCCTCCGGCAGTAGTTCTGGTTAAACAGACTATACCACGAATTTCTCTTTGAAATATTTATCTCTTTTTTATACACCTTTTACCCCGTCCTTATGGTCAAAATCATTAAAACGGGGCATCATATCTTGCGGTTGTCATACATTTACAAAACTTTATAAACCCAAGAGAGGTAGTATGAAATTCAGAGACCGTTTGATTTTGATTATTACGCTAATTCTGGTGTTTGTAATGGGGGTCAATACGGCCTGGATGGTAACACAGGCACGCCAGTCCCTTTTGGAACAGACCCGTTCCAATGCCGTGGCGCTGGCAGAAATGTTTGCTCATTCGGTGGATTTTGCCAACCGGATACCGGGGGAAGTGGACCGGATTGTTGGCAGGCAAATGGTCACACAGGCCAGAATCTCGGCCTATTTGATTGATGCAGCATTGAAAGCCGGTTTGAGCGAAACTCAGATTGAGGACATGCTGCGCGCTATTGTAGATACCACCGATCTGAAAGAGTTCTGGATCACCGATGATAGTGGCACGGTGATTTATTCCAATTTTGATGTCCCCTTTGCCTTCAGCCCCGATCCAAACGAGCAGCCGCAGGCATATGTATTCTATCAACTCATTCAGCAGCAAAACGGAGAGGTGATTCAATCGGCGCAGGTGCGTGAACTGGATTCAAAGCTATATAAATATGTGGGGGTTTCCGGCGTGGACAGCCCGCGCATTGTGCAAGTGGGTGTGGAAGCAACCTATCTGGATGAGGTGACGCGCAGCATGAACCTGCAAACCCTGGTGGATAAGACGGTTTCCGTAAAGGATGTCAATGCTGTCGCCGTTAAAGTAGCAGAGCAGCCGGTCGTTTTCAGCGCTCGTCAGGGTTTCTCGCAATCCGATCTATTGAGTACCGATTGGGAGAACAGCGTTGAGCAAGCATTGAGCGGCGGCGAGGTGGTTGTAGATGAAATCCCCAATGCATTGCGCGTTGTTTATCCGGTTAAGACCAGTTCCGGTGAACAGGCAACCATCACGGTATTCATGAGCACGGCCGGCGTAACTCAGCAGGTTCGTCAGACTTTAATCACAGCCGTGATTGCCACGCTGATTCTGCTGGCTATCAGTCTTGTATCAGCCTTATTCATTGCCAATACCATTACCCGCCCGCTGGGGGTGATTGAGAAAGCCGCCGATCAGCTGGCAGATGGTGATCTGGCTTTCTCTGAAGTCCAGCAGAAGCAACTGGAAGCCATTTACCACCGCAAGGATGAATTGGGCACGGTTGGGCGCGCCTTTCAGCGCTTGGTTGGCTACTTCACCGAAATGATTGAGGTTGCCAACCGATTGGCGGCAGGAGATTTAAGTTTTTCAGTCCAGCCGCGTTCTGAGCGGGACGGCTTGGGGCAGGCTTTCTCCACCATGATTTCCAGCCTCAAGTCCACTGTTTTGCGTCTCTCTCAAAGCTCGAATGAACTGGATAAAGCCTCGGCAGAACTGGCACATTTTGCCGAACAGGTACGGGTAGCTTCGGAGCAGATTGCCCAAACTATGCAGCAGATTGCCATGGGGTCATCCCAGCAGGCCGAATCGGTTCAGCGTACGGTCAGTTCCGTGCACCAGATGGCGAATGCCATTGATGGTGTTGCTAAAGGCGCACAGGAACAGGCCAGAGCCGTCACTTCTGCATCGCAGGTTTCCAATCAGATGGGGGAGAAGATGCAAAGTGTGGCTGAAACGGCTACCGAAGGTGCGCAAAACGCCGTCAGTGCAGCGCAGGTAGCCCAAAACAGCGCAGAGACACTCAATCAGATGATCCACGGGATGCAGCTGATCAAAGAAAAAGTTGATCTCTCGATGGAGCGGGTTAAGGAAATGGGCAGCCGCTCTCAGCAGATCAGTGTCATCCTGGAAACGATTGAGGATATTGCCAATCAGACCAATCTGCTGGCGCTCAATGCTGCGATTGAGGCTGCCCGCGCCGGCGAACACGGTAAGGGTTTCGCGGTTGTAGCGGATGAAGTCCGCAAACTGGCTGAGCGTTCAGCCCAGGCAACCCGCCAGATCGGCGAATTGATTTCCGAAATTCAAAAAACGGTGCATGAAGCCGTTGAAGCGATGAGCCTGAGCGCCAAAGAGGTTGAAAATGGTGTGGCACAAACCCATCAATCTAATGAAGCCCTGATGCGTATTTTAGAGGTTATCGAACAGGTGCGTCAGCAAGCCGAGGGCATCGCGGTCGCTGTTAAGCAGATTTCCGGTTTTTCGAACGAGTTGATTGATGTCATGGATTCGGTATCCTCGGTGGTCGAGGAAAACATTGCCTCCACCGAAGAGATGTCGGCCAGTTCAAGTGAGGTTTCTGAAGCGATGGAAATGATCGCCAGCATCAATGAAGAAACCAATGCTTCGATTGAGGAAATCAGCGCTGCGGCACGCGAGATGAGCCAGCAGGTGCAGGATGTGACTTCGGCGGCCGTTTCGCTTTCGCAAATGGCGGCTGCGCTGCGCGGCCTGGTGGGTCAGTTCAAAGTATCGTAACCTGTTACACAAAAGAAAACGGCGGAGTTGAACCCTCCGCCGTTTTTCTTGCTTTACCCAACCTTTTTATTTTTCGGTGATTTCGACACCGTCTTTGAAGACGTGCAGAGGGGCTTCGTGATTCCAGATGGCTTCCCAAACTGAGTTAGCGTTGAGAATGACCAGATCGGCATTGCCACCTTCTTTCAAGCCGTAATTGGGGATATTCAGCGCCAGAGCGGCGTTGGTGGTAATCAGGTCGTAGAGGATTTCCAATTCTTCGCGGCTGGTCATCCACATCAGGTGAGCGGCAAGGAAGGCCACTTCCAGCATATTGTTGCGCCCAAAGGGATAGTAGGCATCGGCAATGTCATCCTGCCCGAGAGCAATGCGCACGCCGGCTTTGTAGAGCGACTTGACGCGGGCATAAAGCGGGCCGGTCTGCGGGTCAGAAACCACGCCAATTTGGGCGCGTTTGAGCAGGTATTCGATCTTTCGGTAATAGGGTTCCGGATAAAGGGCCATGGCGCGGGCGTGCTGGGCGGTTACACGCCCTTCCCAGCCTTCTTTGATAGTCTTGACCGCCAGCATTTCCAGTGTGCGCAGGGTGGGGTCGCCGGCATCGTCAATCAGCATCGAAACAGGTTTGTTGTACTTCTTTGCCAGGGCAAACATACGGTCAATGTGTTCCTGTGCATCGGCATCGGTGTATTCAATCCACGGAATGCCGCCAACCACATCCGCTCCCAATTTGAGGGCTTCTTCCACATAATCTTCTGCGCCGGGGTCGCGCACTACGCCGTCCTGCGGAAAAGCGACCACTTGAAGTTCCACTTTGCCTTTGAATTCTTCACGGGCGCGGATGAGGGCTTTTACCCCTTCAAGGCGGGCTGTGGTATCCGTATCGGCAAAGGCGCGGATGTGGGTGTTGCCAAAGCGAATGGCCAGTTTGACCGCTTTGCGGACGTTTTCGATAATCCATGATTCATCGTATTTTTCTTTAACCCGGGCAGCCAGTTCGATGGCGGTCATTGCTCCACCCATTGCCTCGCCCGTATAAGCCCCCAGCGCTTCATCGTCCATCATCGAAAGGGTGTAAACCTTGCAGAGGTGCAGGTGCCCATTGACGAAGGATTCGGTCACCAGATGGCCGTCGGCATCCACAACCTGCTTTGCGTCCCCCTCGATTTTTGGTGCGATGGCAGCGATTTTCCCATCCTTGATGCCAATTTGCACCAGCTCATTTCCCGAAAAGCGGGTTTTGGCGTTCTTGATCAGGTAATCCAAAGTCATTGTTCCCTCCGGAGTGTAGAAATTAAATTATCCTGCCCGTAGTTTGTACGGGCAGGATTTAGATTTTCAGGCTTTTTCGGTCATGCGCTCGCGGATAATCTGCTGGGCAATCAGCGCCCCATCGCGGATCGGTTCATAGCCAGTGCAACGGCACAGGTGTTTATTGAGGGCATTGGCAAGTTCAGTTTCGCCCGCATCCGGTTTGCTTTCCAGCAGGGCATGGAGCTCCATCACAATCCCTGGGGTGCAAAATCCACATTGCACCGCACCTGATTCGGCGATGGCTTTCTGGATGGGGTGTAATTCCGTACCTTTTGCCATGCCCTCGATGGTCAGAATGTCTGCCCCCTGCATTTTGCTGGCGGGTGTATTGCAGGATTTGACGGCTTTTCCGTTCATCACAATTACACAGGTTCCACAGGTGGCATTGTCGCAGCCACGCTTGGTCCCGGTTAAATCCAGCATGTCGCGAATCACATCAATGACCATCGTCTCTTCGTCAATTTCGACGGAGCGGTATTCGCCGTTGATAGTAAAGGAAATTTTCTCGGTCATATCAGGCATACTCCTTTTCCTGTCGGGCTTCGAGAGCTTGTTTGATTTTTTCGGGGGTTACTGGGATTTCGTAGAAGTCAACCCCGATGGCGTCGTAAATGGCGTTGAGGATGGCGGGCGGCGCACCGATGACGGAATGTTCGCCAATACCGCGCGCGCCGAAAGCGCCGATGGGATCGGGTGTCTCAATAAACTCAATGGTTTGCTGCGGGGCCTCTTTATAGGTAGGAATGTGATACTGGAAGTAATGCGGATTGAGGATTCGCCCTTGCTCATCGAATTTAACTTCTTCGTAAAGGGCGGCTCCAATTGCCATGGTTACCCCGCCCAGGACTGAGCCGCGAATCTGCAAGGGATTGATCACCTGCCCAACATCAAAGACGGATGCAAAGTGATCCACATAGATCTTGCCGGTTTTCTTTTCGATGCGGATTTCTGCTGCCTGTGCGCCAAATGTATAGGTTACCCCCAGACTACCCTGCCCGTTTTGATCGGGGTTGGAATAGCGTGGAAGGCGGGCATCGGCCACTGATTGTGCCAGATCACCGATGGTGATGCCGTTATCGGTGATGTAACCGCGCGCCAGTTGAGTGACGGGGACACCGATGGACGGGTCGCTGCGCAGATAGACATATTCACCATCGTATTCGAGGTAGTCCTCGTCGGTGCGCAACACCTGAGCGGCGGTCTTCTTCAAGCCCTGAATCAATTTTTCTGCGGCGCGGACGATGGCGCGCCCGCCCTGCATGGTGAACATGGAACCAATGGTTTGCCATTCGTAGGGGGAGAACTGGGTGTCAATTTCGTTGTAGCAGCGCACTTTTTCGGGTGGAATCTTGAGGGCTTCTGCGGCAATCTGGCGGACGACCGTGCGCAGCCCCTGTCCAACCTCTGCGCCGCCCATGTTGACCGAAACGCTGCCGTCTATGTTCATCTTCATGTAGCAGCCTTTGGTGGAGAATGGAGCGCCTTTGGGGGACTTCATCACCGCCGCAAAGCCACGCCCATAGTAGAATTGATCGTCTTCTTTCTTTTTTGGCTGACTGAATACAACTTCCTGAACGCGGTCGGCGCATTTTTCGATGTCGCCATTCGATTTCCACATGCGCTCTCCGAGAGAATTGATGCTGCCCTCACGCAGGTAATTCTTGCGGCGCAATTCAAAAGGATCTATATTGAGTTTGCGTGCCAGCAAGTCCATCATTCGTTCGGTGGCGAATTGGGATTCGGGGTGACCGTAGCCGCGGTAAGCGCCTACCGGCGGTGTGTTGGTATAGACGGTATAACCGGTCAAGTCGCAATGTTCAAATTCGTAGGGGCCGGTTGAGTTATGCGTAGCAGCAATGGTCACGTTGACGGCTGTATCGGAGTATGCCCCGCCGGTATGGTAAACGGTGGTTTTGAGGGCGACCAGTTTACCGTCTCGTTTGGCGCCAATCTTCATCACTGTACGAATGCCGTGTGCCAGCAGGGTGCTGGTAATATCTTCTTTGCGGCTGGCAACCCATTTGACCGGCCGGCCGGGGACAAAACTGGCAATCCAGGCGACGGTTTGTTCAACCGTGATGTCGGATTTGTAGCCGAAACAGCCGCCAATATCGGGGATGTGAACGCGCACATCCGAAATCGGCACGCCGTATGAATGGGCAATGTCATCGCGGATGATGAAGGGGCAGATGGAGGATGACCAGATTTCGATCGTGCGGTCCTCTTTGAACCAGACGATGGAGCCGTGCGGTTCGAGGGCAGCGCAGGAACCAAGGGGATAGTTGAATTCGCCTTCGATGATGACATCGGCTTCCTCAAAACCCTCCTCACCGCGCCCTTTTTTCAAATGATAGACATTGGCAATATTCGTGCCGGGCTTCGGATTGAGGGTGGGCAGATGCCAGTATTCGCCCAGTTCTTCATGGATGAGAACCGCATCTTCACTCATTGCCTGGCGGGCATCAATGTAAACCGGCAGGGGGTCATATTCGACTTTGATTTTGTCTAGCGCCGCGTAGGCATGGCGGGGGGTATCGGCAATGACCGCCGCAACCGGTTCGCCGATATAGCGGACTTTTTCAATTGCCATGGGCACAAGATCGCGGATATTATCCCCGTAGCGGTAGGTGCAGCCTTTGCCGGTGACTACCTTGACCACACCGGGGCATTGTTCGGCTTCGCTGATGTCAATGGATAGAATACGGGCGTGGGCAAATTGTGGCCGCAGGATGGCAGCGTGCAGCATGCCCGGCAGCCGGATGTCATCCAGAAAAACTGCTTTGCCGGTAACTTTATTGATGGCATCCGGTCTGATGTAACTTTTTCCTAAATACTTGTAAGCCATTTTTCACTCCTTTCTTAAGCTCCAAAAAGAATACTATTCCCTGCGGTAGGGTTTCAAGAGGGCTGCAGGGTAAGAAGCATTTCGTCCGGCAATTACCAGCGCAATGATGGTGACGACATACGGCAGGGCCAAAAAGGTTTCGTAAGGGATGGGTAACTGTAAACCCATTGCCTGCAAACGGAGCTGCAGGGCAAATGTGCCGCCGAAAATGAGCCCCCCCAGCATCACACGGATGGGATGCCAGTTGCCAAAAATAACGATGGCAATCGCAACCCAGCCGCGCCCGGAGATGATGCCGTGGGTGAAAGCGCCCAATTGAAAGAGCGAGAGAAATGCCCCGCCAGCCGCCATCAGACCACCGCCAATCGCCAGTGCAGCGTAACGCACAGCGGGTACGCTGATTCCGGCGGCATCCACGGCTTCCGGATTCTCACCTACCGAGCGGATTTTCAGGCCGAAGTTGGTGCGGTATAAAATCCACCAGGCCAGCGGAACAATCACTAAAAAGGTGACATAGGTCAACCAGTATTGGGAAAGGATTGGGCCGAGAATGGGGTTGTCCGGAAGGATTTTTAGGGTCTGGAAGGAAGGGATTGAAGGTGGAGTGGAGCGCCCGCCGTAAAACAGGCGAAATGCAAACAGGGTCAAACCACTGAGCAGCAATGTGATTCCCAGACCGGAAACGTGCTGGTTTACTCCCAACGTGACCGTGAATAAACCCATCAGCAACCCGAATAGAATTCCTGACAGGATGGCAACAAGTAAACCCAACCAGAGAGAACCGCTTTTATCGGCTGTGAGAAAACCTACAAAAGCACCAAAGTACATGATACCCTCAATACCGAGGTTCAAAATACCAGCGCGTTCGCTGTAAGTTTCTCCAATGGCAGCTAGGACAATTGGTGTTGAAACCCGGAAGGTGGCAGCGATTAAGTTGACAATGAAAACTTCCATCATACCCTCCGAACGATGCGGTAGCGCTGCAGCAGGTACATCCCGAGAGCAACCAGTAACATGACCGCCTGGGTTACCTGACCCAGATAAACCGGCACGCCCATCGCCCGACTGACAGTCTGCGCGCCGGTGTCAATCAATCCAAAGAAAAGGGAAGCAACAAAAACGCCAATGGCGTTCAAGCCGCCCAGCGTTGCGATAATCACGCCGGTATAACCGTAATTGGCAGAAAGGTCACCGATCAGATGATATTGAATACCCGCTACCTCGCTGACACCGGCAATCCCGGCAATCCCACCGCTAATCAAAGCGGCAATCAGAGTGGTGCGTCCCACCGAAATTCCGGCAAATTGAGCAGCAGGTTTGCCCAAACCAACCGCGCGCATTTTCAGACCAAAGGAAGTTTGGGTCAAGACAAACCACAAGACCGCGATGGCGATCAGTCCAACGATGAAACCAAAGTGCAAACGCGAACGGGGAATCAGCTTAAAGAACATGGTGCTTTCAGCGATTTCGGGAGATTGCGGCCAGCCGGAGGTTGGGTCACGCCAGGGGCCGTTTAGAATTGCGCTGACAATATAGGCCATGATCGAATTCATCAACAAAGTGGTTACCACTTCATCCACGGCCAGCCGCACTTTAAGCAGCGCCGGAATCAACGCCCAGGCCATGCCTGCCAGAAAACCGCCGATGATCATCAGCGGAAGGGCAATTAATGGAGGCAGTCCGCCCAACACAATGCCGAGCCATGCTGCGGCAATGGCGCCGGCGTAAAGTTGCCCCTCGGCGCCGATATTATAATAACCGGTAGCAAACGCAAAGGTCACGGCCACGCCGGTAAGCATGAGGGGGGTGGCTTTGACCAGCACCTCCAGAAAAGATACCTGACTGGAGAGAGGGGAAATCAAAAAATAATAATAGGCTTGAAAAGGATTTGCCCGGGCGGTGAGAATCAAGCCGGCGGTAATGAGGAAGGTAGTCAAGAGGATCAAAACCGGGATGAGCGGGCGCATCCAAAAAGGGGGTGTGTCAGTTTTGATCAGTTGGTAGGGGAACCGTTTGGCTTCCATGGAATCAGTGCTCCTTGACGGCACCCGACATGAGCAGCCCCAGCCGTTCGGGCGTGGCTTCTGATGCGGGTAAAGTACCAACAATTTCGCCTTCGTAGATGACGGCAATGCGATCCGAGAGAGCCAGAATCTCATCAAGGTCTTCGGAGATCAACAGGATGGCTGCACCACGCTGGCGCTGCTCCAATAATTGCTGACGGACATAATCGGTTGCACCGATATCCAGTCCGCGGGTTGGCTGGGGGGCGATAATCACCTTGGGTTGACGGGCAAGCACCCTTGCCAGCAAGACTTTTTGCATATTTCCGCCGGAGAGGGTGCGGGTAATGTCGTTGGGCCTGGCCTTGATCTGGAATTTCCGGATCAGATCATCGGCATACTGGCGGATGGCTTTATGGTCCAACATGCCCTTGCGGCTGAATTCATCCAGATGTTCCAGTACCAGATTTTCTGTGACGGTCAGATGAACGACCATTCCTTCATGGCGGTCTTCAGGGATGCGCCCAAGTCCTGCTCTGGTCAGCTCGGAGGGGGATTTTCCGGTAACATCTTGACCTTCAACCACTATTTTTCCTGCAGTCGGTTGGCGCACGCCGCAAATAGTTTCGGCAAGTTCTTTCTGGCCATTGCCGCCCACACCCGCAATGCCTAAAATTTCGCCTTCGTAAACCGTGAGGGAGACATTTTTCAAAACAGGCAGGTGTTTATCGTCATTGGCGCAAAGGTTAACCAACTCCAGCGCAGGTTTCTGAGCCGATTCAGTCGCATCCGGACGGGAAACGCCAAAAGTTTCTCTGCCCACCATCATGGCTGCCAGTTCTTTTTGGGTTACATCGGCGGTGTTGACCGTTCCAACAACTTTTCCATCCCGCAGCACGGTAACTCGATCGGTAATCTGGGTGACCTCATGCAGTTTATGGCTGATGAAAATGACCGATAAACCCTCCTGTTTGAGGAGGTTCAGGGTCTCAAACAGCGCTTCCACTTCCTGCGGAATCAGCACTGCGGTTGGCTCGTCTAAAATGAGAATTTCAGCGTTGCGGTAAAGGGCTTTGAGGATTTCAACGCGCTGGCGCTGCCCAACCGAGAGATGCCGGACAATCGCTTTGGGATTGATTTCCAATCCAAAACGCCGGGCGGCCTCAGCAACGCTCTCCTCTATTTGGGTTTGATTGAGAACAAACGAATTTTGATAACCCAGCACGACATTTTCGGCAACCGTCAGCGGCGGCACGAGGGCGAAATGCTGGGTAACCATTCCAATGCCGAGTTGGATGGCATCTTTGGGTGAGTGGATGACGACAGGTTGATCTTTTACTTTGATGACACCCGAATCGGGATGATACAACCCATAAAGGATGCGCATCAGTGTGGTTTTTCCTGCCCCGTTTTCACCCAGCAAAGCGTGAACTTCCCCTTTTTTCAGTTGAAAGTTCACATGGTCATTGGCGATCAGATCGCCAAAGCGCTTGGTGATGGATTGCATCTCAACAATAAACATACACTCTCCTGAGGGGAAGTGACGGCTGGTCAGGCATGGGCTGAATTATTTCAATTATTTATCAAAACCAGTGGCTTTTGCTCAGGACAAGACCAACCGCATGATCCATGTTGACGATAAAGAGACCGATCCAATGGAGAGGCCTGTGCGGCTCAAAAGCCGCACAGGCTCTGAAAATTCGGGCTTAGTTGGTTGGGGCAGGCGGCTCTTCTTTAATGTCCACGCGGAACAAGCCGTTGCGGATTTCTTCGTCACGCTGCTTGACCAGAGACAGGATGTTTTCGGGAATCTTGGATTCCATGCCATGGAAGGGGGCCAGATACGCCCCACCTTTGGCAACCATGCTGAAGTCCTTAAGATCCTGAGCGGTAAAGGTTCCGGCTTCCACCTGCTTGATCACATATTCAACCGTTGGGGTCATGTTCCAGACCGGACCGGTGAGGACGTGATCTGGCCCCAGCTCGTACTGATCGCTCATGTTGCCAAATGCCAGCAGGCCTTTTTCTACGGCAGCATCAATGACGCCAAATCGTTCGGCGAACAACACATCTGCTCCAGCATCCACCTGAGCCAGAGCGGCTTCTTTGGCAGCGGCAGGATCGAACCAGGAGTTAATGAAAGTTACCAGCACTTTCGCATCTGGATTGGCTTCCTTAACCCCATCAATGAAGGCATTGACGATACGATTGACTTCGGGGACAGGGTAACCGCCGACCACGCCGATCACATTGGTTTTGGTCACACCACCGGCAATCAAACCACACAAGTAGGCTGGTTCATGAATCCAGTTATCGAAGACCGCCAAATTGGGTTCCGCCGGACCTAAACCGGAGCCAAAGACAAAGGCAATTTCGGGGTAATCCTTTGCGACCCGGCGGACGGCTTCTTCGTTACCGAAAGCGTCGCCAAAGATGGCGGCCGGTTTTTGTTTTTCGGCTACTTCGCGCAGTACCCGTTCCATATCACCGGCGTAGCCAATGTCATCCGTATATTCATAGCGGATTTTGCCTTCGCTGGCCGCTTTTTGAAGCGCTTCATGGATTACACCATCCCATGGCTCTTCAATCGGGGTTGCAAATGCGCCGAAGAATAGCGGTTTGTCGGTTGGACCGGTTTGGGGGGCTTGGGTTTGAGCAGCTGGAGCGCACTGTGCGGTAAGCACAACCAGCAATACTGCAATCAAGATGAGTTTGATGGTTTTCATCGTTTGATTCTCCTCCAGGGTATTTGGTTTTTGTTAAATAAAAAATGGGAAAGAGGATGGAATGAGATATTATTGATCGAAACGGCCACCTCCTTTCTAAATACCTGGTAACAACAGTGAGTGTTGCGATTTGAAAAGCGGGGAAAAATAACCCAAAAAACCAGACTTCCAGCTTTATCAAAACAAAGACTGGTAAATCTGAAAGGGTAGTGGATGAAATTAACGATGTAGGGTAATCATAGTTTATTGAAAAACCTAACGAATTGCAAGCGGTTTGGTTGACTAAATGACGAATTCATCATAGATGTATGACAATTGTCCAACCATCTCAAATTTTAACCGGAACTGAATTGTGGTTATAATAAATTCATGTCCTCTGAGAACGAATTGAGCGAACGAGAAAAGGAAATCCTTCGGCTGGTCGCCACCGGCGCAAGCAATAAAGAAATTGCTCAGGCGTTGTACATCAGTCCGAATACGGTCAAGGTGCACCTCAGAAACATTTTTGCAAAAATTGGGGTAGTTTCCCGTACCGAAGCCACCCTGTACGCCATCAAAATCGGGCTGATTCCCGAATCCGTACGTGAGGAAATCCTCATCAATCAATCTGCTTCCAGTAATCGTGATACAGCGGCGGATGAGCCGGTTACTGAAACACGCTCTTCACCGATTAAGGGCAGAGGCTGGGTGCTGCTCTTGGTTCTTTTATTAATAGGATTAGGTTTCTTTCGGATGAGAGGGATCAATCCAGGCGGAGTTTCTCCTGCAAATAGCGGTCAACGATGGAGCCAATTAGCCGACTTGCCAGAGCGTGTCGGGGGAGGGGTTACGGAACGATACGAAGGGTATCTTTATCTGTTTGGCGGCGAGAAGGACGGAAAACTCAGCGGCGATGTCTTCGCGTACGACATTACGCAAAATCTTTGGGAGGAAAAAACCGCAAAACCTACCTTTGCCAGCGATATCCAGGCGGGAGTACTGGGGGAAAAGATTTATCTCCCCGGTGGAAAACTGGCCGATGAAACCATTACCACTCTGGTTGAAGTTTATGACCCGCGAAACGATCTTTGGGAATTAACCACTCCTCTGCCGGTTCCCCTGACGGGTTACGGTCTGGCTGTATTTGAGGGACGATTGTATTTGTTTGGCGGTTGGGATGGCAATTCATTCCGGGATGAGGTGTGGGTGTTCGAACCGGATGCCAAAGAATGGATGCTGCAACAGAAGATGCCTTTTGCGCGCGCGTTCATGGCAGCAGCTGTGCTTGGAAACAAAATCTACCTATTGGGTGGCGAATCCCTTGACGGGGTATCGGATGATTGTGTGGCTTTTTACCCAAATCGCGAGAAAGACGACCCAACTGCCTGGGAGCAAAAACCTACTCTTCCTAGGGGAAGGAAAAACCTGCGCGCGGCTGTTCTGGCTGACGGGGTTTATGTTGCAGGCGGGGTCAATCAAATTGATCAACCGATCACGGATATTTTGCGGTTCAATGAGTCAAGCGGAATTTGGGAAGTTTTGGAACCGCCTCCTTTGCTGGTCTCGGCAGATACGGCTTTGGCGGCCAGCCAAACGCGCCTCCATTTTCTAGGAGGAACGCTTGGGATGAGGACGGTCGCCTATCATCAGGCTTATCAAGCCCTTTATACAGTTGTGCTGCCGGCTGTCAGCCGATAAAAAAACACCTCTGCTGAAGTGTTTTTAAGGTGTAGAGCGGGAGACGGGACTCGAACCCGCGAATGTCAGCTTGGAAGGCTGATGCCTTACCACTTGGCGACTCCCGCATGATGAGTGTTATTTTACTCATTTCCTTCCGAACGGTCAACCCTTCCGATTTTGTTACACCTCTTAATACTCCTGGCATTTGCGGAATATATCCATTTGGCATCTGTTTTATGGGAAGGGGAATGGGGTCACGGTTCCGATTTGAATGGGGGAAAGCAAGTTGGTGGCAAATTCGCTGATTTCAACTCTGGTCGCATCATCCGCTTCGTCCAATCCCAGGCTGTTCAAGGTCATCCGAATTTGGCTGCCGTCCGCTCCGCTTTGGATAAATTCAAAAGGTTGAAGGCGGATGAACCAGCGCAGTAAACGGCTTAACTGTTCAGGGGTTAACCGCATGATACCCGGATTTTGACTGGCTTGACCCCGACAGTAATATTGAACGCTCCAGCCGTTCAGATACACTTTCAAACCATCACAGTATTCCTGAGATGAACCTTCACGACTCCAATTCAGCGCTGGAACGCTGCTTGAATATCCATCCACACTGGCCAGCACCGGATTCGGGTCTAATGAGGAGGCGCGAAATTCAAAGATGTGATTTTCGATGCCCAATCGAATGACCCGACCTTCCACAGGCAACTGGGTACAGGGGATTTCGGCAATCGCAATTTCCAGACAGCCGTCATTGAAGGTGATTGCGCGTTCGCTGAGTATCTGGATTGTCTGGGGGTCGTAACCCAGCAAACCTGCCAGATATTGTACAGCCTGTAGTGCCGATGTGGAGGGTTGATCTACAGGGCGAATGGGACGAATGAGTCCACCATCCAGGTCGGTGTGATAGGTGTAGATACGCTGGCCATAGCGAAGTGTAACGATTAAACCGGGGACTTGTTGTTCCTGACAGATTTCACCCGGTTCGCCCGCTTCAAGACAGGAATTTTGCCATGTCACCGATTCGATAGCCTGGATGGTGATTCGTTGTGGCGAAATGTTTAACTCACGGGCGAGTTCGCGTCTGGCTTGCAAAGCGCCGCCGGG
>NZ_DAOUBL010000047.1:0-20909 GCF_034432615.1 Bellilinea sp.
CATGCGCCGTGAAGTGTTGACCTGGAACGACGTTGACAAACTGATTGACCATCTTATCCCCCAGTTTGAAGTGGAATTTGACGCCATGGTGATGATCACCCATGGCGGAATTATTCCCGGTGGAATGCTGGCGGAAGCGCTCAAGTTGAGCATCATCCTGACTGCTTCGGTGGACTTTCCGGCCGAAATGGAACAGGAACACGATAAAGAAAAAACGCGCTGGCTGGCCTGGCCGAAATTTTTACAGTTCCCGGAAAACAATTTGCTGCGCGGCAGACGTATCCTGGTCGTAGATGATGTTTGGGGTTCCGGGCGAACGATTACCGCGGTTAAAAACCGCATTACCGCTGCAGCTGGCGTCCCCTACACCTGTGTTTTGCACTTCAACCCGTACCGCAATCTTTTCGGCACTGCCCGTCCCGATTATTACGCCGCCATCACCGATGCCTACATTGTCTATCCGTGGGAAATTGCGCGCGGCACGCAGAATCTCTTACTGCGTGATTTATGAGAAAAAAAACCAATCAGCAGCCATCCTCCGTTTCAGACCGCTGATTGGTTAGAAAATCAGCCAAGCCAGTTTACGCTTCAGCCTCTTTTGGGGAGAAGATTCGTCCCGGCTGCCAGGGAGTTCCTAACATGGGTAATACAAATCGATCAAGGCCCCACCAGCCGGCGTTTTTCCAGGCAAGAATGAGAAAAATGGAGAGGGTGAACAAAACCGGATTAATACTGGCAGTTCCAGCCATCATAAAGTTCCAGTTCATAAAACCGCCAAAGAAAGCCGCAATGCCGGTGAACAGCCCCAGGATCAGGGCAATCCCAACAAGAATTTCACCTGCGACAACCAGTTTGGCAAACCAGGTATAAGCCCCGGCATCCAGAAGGGATTGGATGAAGGTGCGGTACCAGTCGAAAGCAATGGCGGGGCGTGCGGGTGGTTCGGGCACAAAAACAGCCCGTTCCCAAAACCCTTTCAGCGCCTCACCGGTTTGTACCCAGGCGGGATTGGATAGCTTTCCCCATCCTGAGGTTAACCAGGTATAGCCGACATACAAGCGAGCAATCAACCATAACCATGCCCATTGCGGGCTGCCAAAAAGCGCCTGAACAGCCGGCGGGTCACTGATACCAATCACATTTTGGGAACGCGATACATTGGTCATAACACAATCCTTTTGTAACACGATATATAGGATAAAATTATCCTAATTAATATCATACCCTCCTTTTACCTTTTTTCAAGGACGAATATCATATTGTTTGGTCAACCATTTGGGTGATTAGGGAACCAAAAGCACCTGCCGATAGGCGGTACACATTTGATCAAGATCGAAATATTCTTCTGCTATCCGCCGGGCAATCGAACGAAACCGCATGGGTTCCCGGAGGATTTCCAAAACGGCATCCGCCAACGGCTCAAAACGCGGTAATTCAGCACGCCATGGGTTGTTTCCATATTCCACCACCCGGCCGCTATCCCCCACCACCAGTTCGGGAAGCGCGCCGGTTGCAAAGGCTGCCACGGGAGTGCCGCAGGCCAGCGCTTCAATCACCGAATTGGGACAGGCGGCATGAAGATCGGTGGAAAGAAAAAGATGCGCCTGCCGGTTCAAGCCCGGAATTTGTGCGGGTGGAACAACCCCCGTTAAGCGGATTCTTAAATTCGGGTAGGTTTGCACCAACCGGCTGGCATGGGTCTGGTTCACCTCCCCGGTGATGACCACCTCCACCGGTAAATTGACCTTTTGTTGAAGGGCAGCCCCAAAACCTGCCGCAATTTCCAATCCGATTTCGAATCCGCCTTTCAGATGGCCTTCCACCACCTGCACTCTGACCCGATCGATCGGTGGACTTTCCTCCCCGTGGGGAGAAAATTCCGCCAAATCCACCCCGTTCCAGATGACCGTATTTTTAACCGGCGTCTTTCCAAATGTCTGCTCCCACCAGCGGTGAGCAAAGTGGCTCTGATACACTACAAAATCCGCCAGAAAGCGGCGGGTAAAGGCCAGCAGCAAATTGCCGGCTTCCGCCCGTAAATAATGCCGCCAGCCGGTTTTCCGGTAGCGGTGTATCCAGTTGATGCCATTCAAGCGCTGCACGACCCGCACGCCGCGGCGGCGCGCCTGCAAAATGGGTAGAATGTGACGGGTGCCCGCAATGATCAAAATTGCCCGTGTATCGCTGCGCTGCGGGTCATGGTGAACCTCAACCCCCAGGCGAGCCATGCCGGCTTTGAAGCGGGCGGAAAAAGAAGCCGGGCCGGCCAGTGCCTGAATCTGGGGGAGCAGACAGATGCTGCCGCTGCTCATCTGCCTCCCGGCTCTTTAAAATTCTGCACGGCTGCCACAATTCGCTCGGCAGCATGTCCATCGCCGAAGGGGTTTTCGGCGCTGACCATCGCCCGGTAGGCGTTTTCATCCTCTAACAGCTGGCTGGCCTCACGGACAATTTTTTCCGGATTCCAGCCGACCAGTTTCAACACCCCCGCCTCCACTCCTTCGGGGCGTTCGGTTGTATTCCGCAGCACCAGCGTGGGTTTTCCTAAACCGGTGGCTTCTTCCTGAATGCCTCCGGAATCGGTCAGCACCAGACGGGCAGCCTGCAGCAGATGCACCATCGTCAGGTATTCCAGCGGCGGCAGCAGGGCAATGTTCGGAACACCGCTGAGCAGGCGGTAGACCGGTTCCTGCACATTTGGGTTCAAGTGAACGGGGTAAATGATCTGGATTTCCTTGCTGTAGCGCATTGCCAGTTGTTTGAGGGCGTGGCAAATTGCCTCCAACGGCTCGCCAAAGTTCTCACGCCGGTGAGCGGTCACCAGCAGCAATTGTTTCCCGTCCTCACCAATTTGATATTGTTCCAGCAGCTGGCGTGCCTCCGCAGGCATTGGACGCCGCACGATCTGGTTAAGGGCATCAATCACCGGATTCCCGGTAACCACAATCCGCCAATCCTCAACGCCCTCTCTGAGCAGGTTTTCACGGCTGTGGTGGGTTGGGGCAAGGTGCAGATCCGCAACCACGCTGGCAACCCGGCGATTGACTTCTTCGGGGAAGGGCTGCCAGCGGTCGCCGGAACGCAAACCGGCTTCGACATGCCCAACCTTAATCCGTTGATAATAACCCAGCAGCGCCGCAGCCATCACAGTGGTGGTATCACCCTGTACCAGCATCCAGTCCGGCTGGAGATCGCGTAACACCGGGTCCAGGTGCGTGAAAATGGCGGCGGTCAACTGGGCCAGCGTTTGATTTGGCTGCATCAGGTTCAGATCGTAATCGGGTTGAATATTGAACAATTCCAGCACCTGATCCAGCATCTGGCGGTGCTGAGCGGTGACAATCACCCGTGATTCAATTTCAGGCGCGTTTGCCAGCGCCTGAACCACCGGCGCCATTTTAACCGCCTCCGGACGGGTGCCAAAAATGGAAACAACCCGCAATTTTCGACTCATTGGGTCTTCCCCACCCCCAAGCGGAAGACCCGAAAACCGGCTTGCTGCCACTCCTGCGCCTTCCAGCCATTGACGGTATCCAGAACCATCTTTGCCGCGGTCATCCTCGCCACTTCCTGCGGATTCAGGTTTTTGAACTGGTCGTGAGCGACCAGCAAAATCAGCAATTCAGCTTCTTCTATGGCGGTCTGTAAAGAGTTCGTGCTGGCCACACCGTTGAAAGCATAATCGGTTTTGTACGGCTCAAAAGCCCGAACCTGTGCCCCGGCTGACTGCAGCAAATGCACCACCTCAACCGCCGGACTCTCGCGCAAATCGTCCACATTGGGTTTATAAGCCAGTCCCAGCGCAGCAATCCGCCGTCCGCTCAGGTCGCCCAGAATTTGCCGCGCCAGTTGCACCACAAAACGCGGCTGGTCGTCGTTGACTTTGCGGGCGGTTCGAATCAGCGGAGTTAAATCCGGGGCAGCCTCCACCAAAAACCATGGGTCCACACTGATGCAATGTCCGCCAACGCCGGGACCGGGCGAAAGAATGTTGACGCGCGGATGGCGGTTGGCCAGCCGAATGGCATCCCACACATCCACCCCAAAGCGATCCGCCAGCCGGGAAAACTCATTGGCTATGGCGATGTTGACATCGCGGTAGGTATTCTCCATCAGTTTGACCATTTCAGCCGTGGTGGCATCGGTGAGAATAATTTCCCCGCGCACAAAGATGGAATACAAATCCCGCCCAGCCTGCGCAGATTCGGGGTTGACGCCGCCGATGATGCGCGCGTTTTCGATTAATTCGCGTAAGATTTGGCCGGGCAGCACACGTTCCGGGGAATAAGCAAGATAAAAATCCTCCCCGGCTTTCAATCCGCTTTTTTCCAGAATCGGCGCTACCAGATTAACCGTAGTCAAAGGCGGCGAGGTTGACTCAAGGATGACCAGATTGCCCTTGCGCAGGTGCGGGACAATTGCCTCACTGGCAGACTGGACAGCGCGCATGTCTGCCCGCTTGTCTTCATAAAATGGTGTCGGCACGGCGATAATAAACGCATCCGCCGGTTGTGGCTGCTGGGCAACGATCAAATTACCGGAACGCAGCGCCGCCTGCACCAGCGTTCGCAGGCCGGGTTCGTAAAGATGCAGATGACCGTTTTGCAGTCCGTTGACAATTTGGGGATTGACATCCACCCCCACCACTTTCAATCCATGCGTTGCGAATGTACTGGCTGTCGGCAAGCCGATATAGCCCAAACCTAAAACGCAGATCGTTTGAAATTTCACGCGGGCTCCTTGAGGATTGCAGATGTTGTTCGAAATTATATCCCAAACCCTCCCAAACCGGCTTAAATCCTTCCGAAACCCGGCTTGAAAGTATAATTGGAGAGATGTCCACCGTCCCCGATCCTGCACCGCCCCGTTCAGCTGTTCGACAAATTGCCCGGGCTGCCGGCACCGTCATGGCAGCCTTTGTATTGACCCAATTGCTGGGGCTGGCTCGCACCATTCTGGTTTACCGCGCCTTTGGCATCAGCGCTGACCTGGATTCATTTAACGCTGCCAACCGGGTGACTGAAATGTTGTTTAACCTGATGGCAAGCGGAGCTTTGGGTTCGGCTTTTATCCCCACTTTTACCGGCCTGCTGGCCCGCGATCAACGCCAAACCGCCTGGAAACTGGCTTCAGCAGTAGCCAATCTGCTGTTCATCTTATTGACACTGATTGCAGTACTGGTTTTCTTCTTTGCCCCGCAGGTGGTACGACAGGGTCTGTTCATCCTCGCGCCGGATCTGTCCATCGGGCAGGAAAAAACCACCATTGTTTTACTGCGCTGGCTGCTGCCCACCGTCATCCTCTTCGGCTTGAGCGGGCTGGTGATGGGCATCCTCAATGCTCATCAAAAATTCTGGCTGCCTGCCATTGCCCCGGCCATGTACTCACTGGGTCAAATCGGAGGGGTGCTGCTTCTGCCTCAGGAATGGGGCATTTACCGGCTGGCTGTTGGCGCTTTGGTCGGCTCAGCCCTCCATCTGGGTGTGCAACTTCCTCAATTGTTGCGGTTGAACGGCCGCTACGTCCCCACCCTTGGCATCCGCATGGCTGAAGTGCGGGAAGTGGCGCGCCTGATGGGGCCGCGGGTGTTAGGGGTTGCCGTGGTGCAAATCAATTTCATCGTTAACACCATCATCGGGCTCAGCCTGCCGGAGGGCAGCGTTTCATCCCTGACGCTGGCTTTCACACTCATGCTCATGCCGCAAGCTGCCATTGCCCAGTCGGTTGCAATTGCCGCCATGCCAACTTTTTCTGCGCAGGCTGCGCTGGGAAAACTGGATGAAATGCGCACCTCACTTTCTGAAAGCCTGCGGGGAGTGTTGTTGCTTGCCGTGCCAGCCGCATTGGGTTTAATTACCGTGCGCATCCCGTTGGTGCGCTGGTTGTATGAAGGGGGTGAATTTACCCCGCGTTCAACTGAAATGGTCGCCTGGGCGCTGCTTTGGTACGCATTGGGACTGGTATTCCATTCACTTCTGGAAATCATCGTGCGCGCTTTTTACGCCCTGCATGATACCCGCACCCCGGTCAGTGTAACTGCCGGGGCAATGACGCTCAATATCGTGTTCAGCCTGACCTTTCCAGCATGGTTTGAGCGCTTTGGATGGATGCCGCATGGTGGGCTGGCGTTGGCCAATTCACTGGCTACCTTTTTGGAATGTAGTTTGTTGTTGTTTTTGCTGCAACGCCGCCTTGGAGGGTTACAGGGCACCAAATTGCTGGCTGGGACAAAGATTGCTGTGTTGGGCGGCCTGGCAATGATGCTGCTGGTAACACTCTGGTTAAAATTTCACCCGCCGCTGGGAGACAGCCTGATCGTCCTCAGCTCGGTTGGAATTGGCGGCGTGGTTTATGCTGCCATGCTGTGGATTCAGCGCACCCCCGAGTTGTTTTTTATGTGGGGCAGCTTAATCCGACGCGCCCGTCAGATTTTTGAAACCAGAACCGGTTAGAAATGACCCCCAAACCCCATTTGACAAGGAGGAAACCCATGACTGAATCGATCGGCAAAACTTTCTGGCAGAACACCAAACCGGCCTTTGTGCCTCAATCCCCACAAAGTCGGGGCGAACCGCAGCCGCCACTCGAACTGCCCTACGACCCCACTGCCAGGTTGATTCCATTGATAAACCCAGACCGGCTTTCTCTCCCTTCCGCTTCGCTTTGGGATGTAATGGCCAAAAGAACAACCCTGCGTCGTTACAGCAGCCAATCTCTGACACTGAACGAGCTTTCAGCTTTGTTGTGGTTCACCCAGGGTGTCAAAGAAGTCACCAACCGGCCGGTGACCTTGCGAACCGTGCCGTCTGCCGGCGCACGTCATGCTTTTGAAACTTACCTGCTGGTCAACCGCGTGGAAGATCTGCAGCCGGGAATTTACCGATACATCGCGCTGGAACACGCCCTGCTGGGCTTGAACTTTGAAGGGGATGTCAACGAACAGCTGACTCAGGCCTGCTTCAACCAGCGTCAGGTAGCAACCAGCGCGGTGACCTTCTTCTGGGCAGCGGTCGTGGAACGCATGCAGTGGCGCTATCCGGAACGCGGATACCGTTACCTGCTGCTGGACGCCGGTCACATCTGCCAGAATCTGTATCTGGCAGCCGAAGGTTTGGGCTGCGGCGTGTGTGCAATTGCGGCTTATGATGATGATGCGGTCAATGCGGCGCTGGGGCTGGATGGCGAAGCCATCTTTGTGGCTTATGCCGCCTCGCTCGGTAAACGGATGAGCTAGCCCGCCGTTATCCTCCTGCCCTGCGCAATCTTTCCAGCACAGCCTCATAAGCCTGCCGGTTTGGCGGATTCAGGTGGATGATTTCCTGAACGGTAAGAATGGAAGCTTCGTAATTGCCTGATTCAGCATAATGTTCCGCCAGCGTATCCAGTTCAGAAATGGCCTCAGCAGTTTGCTGAGAGCGTTTGTATAAATCCGCCAGCCGGCGGTGTAATTCAAACTTCTCCGGCTGTTCAAACAAAATTCCTTTGACGAATTGAATGGCCGCTTCGTGCTGGTGCAGCCCTTCAAGAATACTGATGAAATTATCCACTTCGAGGTAAGCCGCCTTGTCCTGACCAACCTGAAAATTCAAAACCACAATACGGGTTCTCAGGGTTGGGTCATTGGGCTGGAGGGAACGCATTTGTTCATAAAAACGGAGTGCCTGACGCCATTCCAGACGCTGCATGTCAATCTCCGCCAGATAGCCAAGCAGCTGGTAAGCCCACTGCCGGCTGCGGCGGGATTGCTGTGCCAGCTTCAATGCATCCAGATAAGTCTGACGGGCGGTATCCAGATCAGCCAGCTGATTGTAAAAATCAGCGATCTCTAAATACTGCTTGAGCGCATCATCTATCCGTCCCTGTTCGGTGAGCATGCGCAGCAGCTTTTTTCGGGTGTTAATATCCGCTGGAGAAAGTTGAATGATTCTCTCCAAAATCTGAATGGCCTGACCGGCCTCCCCGCGCACGTTGTAGAGATCGGCTACCAGTTGATACTTGGCAATGGCTTCCTGAATCTGACCGCTGGCCACCAGCAATTCAGCAATCTGAACGTGCAGCGGCAGGTAGGTAGGCGCAAAATCTATGGCGTAATGCGCTTCTTCCAGGGCGGTACGATACTTGCCCTGCTGCATAAAATCCCGAATTCTTCCGATGGCTTCGATTACCTCTGAACTGCGCGATTCCAACAGCAGACTTGCCAGCGGAGAAGGGGGTGACTGAGGTGAAGGCGGAGGTAGCTGTTCGCGCACCTTTGCCAGAAATTCGCGCCAGTCGGCGCGCAAAAGTTGATCGGCAATCGTATCGCACAGGGTTTTCAAGCTCTGGATATCACTCATCTGAGCCTGTGCCTCAATGATCGGCTCGTAAATCTGGCGCAGTTCTTCCCGCTGCTCCAGCGCAACCGTTTCAGCATCCGCCAGACGCAACGCCTGAAGATACGCCGTGGCAGCTTCTTTGTAATTATCGGTACGGTAGTAAATTTTGGCTAACAGCAGGTAGGAAGCCAGCGAAAATTCGGGATGTTTGACCGCCTTGAGCAAAATGGGCGAGGCTTTTTGAGGCTGTTTTTCTGCCAGCAGCATCCCCAAATCAAAATACAGGGCTGGATGAGAAAAGCCCAAGTCATAGGCGCGTTCCAGTTCTTCGGCTGCCTGTTTTTCCTGTCCCATCGTTTGCGATTCAATTGCCTGTCCGATGTGCAGCAAAACACGGGTGCGGGTGGACGGATCCAGCACCAATTCCCCCGTTCCACGCATCAAGGCGTTGATTCCACGCCGTGAAGAGGAAGTCTCCGCGCCGGAAAACTCCTCCGGGGTATCAAACAGCAATTCTGCCAGTTGAATTAACGCCCGCTGGCGGGTTTCGGCAATTGGATCCATCGAAGGGGGTTGATTGGTTTGTTGAGGGGCTTCCAGTTGTTTGACCTCTGCCATCCGCATCGGTCCTGTCCCGCCGCGGGGGCGCAGCGGTTTGGGCATTGGCTGACCGGTTTTCAACATCTGGAATGCCTGTGTTGCTTCGGCACTGCCGGGGATCAATTTCAGGGCATACAACACAATTTGTTGGGCTTTTTGAATATCCCCCGCATGCTGCATCAGACTTGCACAGGCTATCAGTTCTGAAACAGCCTCAGCTTTCTTGCCTAAGCGCTCGTAAATCAACGCCAGCCGCGAATGGGCCGTAAAAATTTCGGGGTTGAGGCTGAGCACCCTTTGCCAGCCTTCTATGGATTTTTCCACATCCCTGGCTTTGAGGTGAAGTTCAGCAGCCTGCATGCCGGCACGGATAGCCTCATTCAATCTCCCCTGCCGTTCGAAAATCCGCGCCATCTTTTCAGCCGGAATTGGATCTTCGGGGTTAATCAGCGCAACCCGTTTATAGACTTGAAGGGCTTCGTCAAAATCCTGCAATTCGAACAACGCCAAACCTAAATTACTCAGCGCGGCAGGATGATCCGGATACTCCTCCAGAGCCGCTCGATAATAGCGGGCTGCCTGCTCCCATTCCTGATCCCAGGCCGCCGAATGCCCCTTGTTCATGGCTTCATCAAATCGTTTCTGGTCGCCAGCCATGTTCCTCCGATTTATTCCTTCGATGGTTTATTTCTCAATTACTTTAACCGATTGACAGCCAAAACGCAAAGAAATTCGGATAACAATTCCGCAAGGTGACTTGCCGGGCGTCAACCTCACGGCAACACCTCCAGTGAACCCCAGTTATGCCCCCAGCGGGCTTCGGTCACCAGCGGGATGGAGAGAGGGTAGGCATTTTCCATTACTCCGCGTACCACCTGCACGGTCTCATCCCTTTCATTTTCCGGCACTTCCAGCACAAGTTCATCGTGTACCTGCAGTAACATGCGCGCTCCCAGACCCGCTTCTTTCAAGGCCGGCGGCAGGCGTACCATTGCCAGCTTCATGATGTCGGCAGCCGTTCCCTGAACCGGCGCGTTGATCGCCTCCCGCTCCTCTCGCGCCCGCAGGGCCGGATTGGCATTGCTCTTCAGATTGGGAAAATAACGCCGCCTTCCCAACAGAGTTTCCACATATCCCTGACGGGCTGCCTGACGACGCAGACCGTCCAAAAAGGCTTTTACGCCGGGGAATTGCTGAAAGTAAGCTTTGACAAAGTTTTCCGCTTCTGCCAGAGTGAGGCCGGTGGAACGATGCAGCCCAAAAGCACTCATGCCATAAATCAAACCAAAGTTAATTGCCTTGGCGTGACGGCGCTGCTCTTTGGTGACCTGTTCAAGTTCAACCCCATAAATAGCCGCCGCCGTAGCCGCGTGAATATCCAACCCGGCGCGAAAAGCCGCCAGCATGGCTTCATCCTGTGCCATGTGGGCCACAATTCTCAATTCAATCTGCGAATAGTCCACAGACAGCAAGCGGTAGCCCGGCGCTGCGATGAAAGCGTTGCGTACCAGCCGCCCGGTTTCGGTACGGGTGGGAATATTTTGCAAATTCGGGTCAGAAGAGGCCAATCGCCCGGTAACCGAGCCGGTTTGATTGTAAGAAGTGTGCACCCGCCCGGTTCGGGGATTAATTTGCTGCGGCAGGGCATCCACATAAGTGGACTTAAGCTTGGACAGCTCGCGGTATTCCAGAATTTTTTCCACTACCGGATGCTGATCGCGCAGTTCTTCCAGCACACCGGCAGAAGTCGAAAAATGTCCGGAGGTGGTCTTCTTGCGCCGATCCGGCGGTTCCAGTTTGAGGGTTTCAAACAACACTTTGGAAAGCTGCTGGGTGGAATTGAGGTTGAATGAATACCCCACCACCTGGAAAATATCCTTCTCAATTTGAAACAAACGGCTGGTCAACTCATGCGACATTTGTTGCAGGAATGGCACATCCAGCATGACCCCATTGCGCTCCATCATCCCCAGCACCGGCACAAGCGGCATTTCAATTTCCTCGAATAAACGGACGGCATTGACCTGTTCGAGCCGTTCACGCAGTAAAGGCATCAACCGCAGGCAGATTTCCGCATCGGCGGCAGCGTAGGCTGCAACCGATGAAACCGGTACACGATCCATCGTCAACTGATTTTTTCCCTTGCCGATCAGTTCTTCGATGTGGGTCATTTGCACACCAAGATAGGTTTCAGCCAGTTCTTTCAGCCCCAAATTGTAACTATCCGGTTGCACCAGCCAGGCGGCAATCATCGTGTCAAAAGTCAGCGGCGCAACCGAAACCCCCTGATTCTCCAGCACCAATGCATCGTATTTCAGGTTGTGACCGATTTTGGCAACCTGCGGAGAGGTCAACACCGGATGTAACGTCTTCAGTACCTCTTCGGCGGGCAGCTGCTCCTCGCCGGTGCGATGTCCCACCGGCAGGTAGTAACCCTGTCCGGCTTCAAAAGCCAGTGAAAGGCCAACCAGTTCTGCCCGCATCGGGTCGGTGGAGGTGGTTTCGGTATCCAGTGAAAGGACAGGCACATTTTCAAGTTTTCGGCAAAGTTCTGCCAGCGCTTCGCGGGTTTGAACGGTAATCCACGCACCATCCTGTGGCGGAGTCTCTCCAATCCTGACCAGCGGTTCACCAAACAGCAATAACTGCTGCCCGGTTGAGGGGGCAGGAACAACCCGGCTTTCCAGTTTTTTAAGGCGCGGCAGCAGAGAACGAAACTCCAACTGCTGGAAAAACCCTTCCACCCCTGCCACATTGATCTGGCCTGTGCGCGCCTTTTCCAGGGAGAGCATTACCGGCAGGTCGGTGCGAATGGTCGCCAGTTGCCGGCTCAAGTAGGCTTTTTCACGGTCTTTTTCCAGCAATGTCCGCACCCGGGTGGGAATCTGATCCAGATGGGCGTAAATGTCATCGAGATTGGCGTACTGCTGCAACAGGGTGATCGCGGTTTTTTCTCCAATTCCGCCAACCCCGGGGATGTTATCCGACTTATCCCCCACCAGCGCTTTGTAATCCACCACCTGTTCCGGGCGGATGCCCAGCGTTTCGATGACTTCCTTCACTCCGAAATCGCGCGCCTCCGAGAGTTTGCTGCCGGCCAGATTGACGATGACCCGATCATTGACCAGTTGCAGCAAATCCCGATCGCCGGTGATGATTTTGACCCCCAGACCGTTTTCCGCCGCCTGACGGGCAATACTGCCCAAAACATCATCCGCCTCAAAACCTTCAGCCTCGAGGCGGGGAAAACCAAACACATCCACCATCTCCCGTATACGCTCAATTTGCGGGCGCAAATCGTCCGGCATTTTTGCGCGGGTGGCTTTGTATTCGGCATAGAGGTCGTTTCGGAAGGTGGCTCCGGTATCGAAGGCAACCGCCAGATATTCGGGATTTTCCTGTTCCAGCAAACGCAGCAAAACACTGGCAAAACCATAAATTCCGGCCGTCGGTTCGCCGCTGCTGGTGGTCAATTGTTGACCTGAAAGGGTAATTGCAAAGTAGGTGCGGTAGGCTAAAGCATGTCCATCAATCAAATAAAGAATGGGCGGCATCGGGTTTCACCTGAAAGATGATTTAAGCAAACAAGCAACCATTCATGCGGAGAGAAATCCCTGTCGGCGGCGGGTGCGGATGATAAAGTCCTCAATCAGCCAGGTTTCCGGGGCATTTCGGCTGCGCAGGATCAGATGAGCAGAAGCCCAAAAATTGCCTTTGCCCGCCAGATCGGGAATGCACTTTGCCAAATGAATGGCGCTTTGATCTCTCACAATTCGCACCACATGCCCGGGAGATACCGCCGGCGGCAGGTTAACCGTCCACATCCAATAACGCGGCTCAACATCCAGCGATTCCAGCGTGTACCCCAGTGTAGCACAAAAATCCGGCATCCAACGGCGCAGTTCCTCGCCGATTTCCCCTTCCAGAGTTGCCTGCGGAGAACGGGGCAGTAAAATGCAAGTGTAGGACTGGCGTACCTCGCCGGTAAATTCTTCTCCACGGGGAGGTAGTTGCGTCTTTCGACTGGGGCGGGTCTCTTCCAGGGCTGTCGGGCTTTCGGCAAACGACGGCTCTGCTTTTACGGACGTCTGAGGTGACAGCGCGTTCGCTTCTGCTTCAAACGAAGATAAGAAATCACTCTCCGGCTGCCAGTCTTGCGAAGAGGGCACTTTTTCATCTTCCAGCGGGTTAGGCGGAGGGAGAATACCCAACAAATCATCCAGTCGGACCTGCTCAAATTCGGTAAGAGGTTCACCCTCCTCAAGTGAACCATCCTCCGCCGCTTGAGCCAGTTCTTCCTCATCTAGAGCTGGTAAAACCAGTTCTCCAGAGGACGCCCGGTTATTCTTCAAGAATTCTGGCGGCAGGTCATTCCAGCGGTCAACAAACCACTGACTCACACGGCGCGCTTCCCGCAGGGAGGTGTGCGCATCAAACAGCAGCCCCAGGGGCGCACCTTCCGAAAGCAGGGTTGCGTAAAGCAGCACATCCCGATTGGCAATGTGCGGACGGAAGTAGCGTACCAGGTCTGTGCGCCGTTCATTTTGCCAGAACCGCCCTAAAACCAACCCGGCTTCCCGCAAGTCCTCGTTTTCGAGATTTCCCACCAGCAAAGGCGGTTGAGCCTGCCGCAAAATGATCACCCCCAGCGCATTCGATTCCTTCAACCAATCCGATAACAACTGCTGTGGCTGTGCAGGTGAGGGAGATTCGGACAAGGTAGGCGAGAGGGATGCAGATGAGTCGCTCTGATTCCCTTGCAAGGCCGCCAGCAAATCCGGCAGGTAAAACGGCTTGATCAGCACAGTTTCCGGACGAAGCAGCCCCACAATTGGATGAAGGCGGTCGTTATCGGGCGGGAAGATGATCAAGCGGGAGGGCTGAACCTCCTGCACCAGTTGCAGCCATGCCTGTTGAAACTCTTCGCCTGCATCCAGGTCCACCACCAGCGCTTCAAATTCCCCCTCTTTAAGAATCTCACGGATTTTCTCAACCTGGCCGGCAGCGGCTACCTGTCTGAGACCGCTGCCCTTCAGACTGTTCAACAGCAGGGTTCGGAAAGGCTCATGAATGCTGAATACCAGCACTTTTCCGTCCATACTTTAAAGTCTATCACGTGCAGGAATGGGATACAAGCCAATTTTTGCCCGGTCATATCGAGTCATCATGCTTTGTCTGTTGCAATCCTCATGCCGGTTTGAGTATTCCGGTTTGCAATCCTGTTCTAATGAGGCTATACTAAAGGTGACATCGGAGGAGATATGTTTCCACTCAAAGATACCATTCGCTCCAGGTCACTCCCCATCATGACCTGGCTCATCATTCTGGTGAATACTTTCGTTTTCGTATTTATCGAATTGAATCTGAATCCCTTTCAACTGGAACGTTTCATTCGCACCTTTGGGCTGCTGGGCAGCCGCATCCAAATAGAAAATCCGCTGACATGGTATCCACTCCTGACCCATATGTTCCTGCACGGTGGATGGGTGCATTTTCTCAGCAATATGTGGACGCTGTTCATCTTCGGGGATAATGTCGAAGATCGGATGGGATCTTTCCGCTTTCTTGTGTTTTATGTGTTCGGCGGCGTTGCTGCTGGAATGCTGCAGCTGCTGCTGGGCGCCCCAAACATTCCCTCGATTGGCGCATCCGGGGCAATTGCAGCGGTGTTGGGAGCCTACTTCCTGTTTTTCCCGCGTGCTCAGGTCATCACGTTCGTGCCGGTCTTTTTTCTGCCATGGTTTGTCAACATCCCGGCCGTCATCTATCTTGGATTCTGGTTCGTTTCCCAGTTATTCTCTGGCCTGGTATCCCTTGCACTGCCGGCCGGCATGAGCATGGGCGGAATTGCCTGGTGGGCGCACATTGGCGGATTTTTATTCGGCTTGCTGCTCGCCTTGCCATTCAGCGCTTCTAATCGTACCAGAGTCTATTGGTACCGCGACGAATATTACCCATGGTAACCCAACTTTGAAACTCAAAAGGGAGGCCTTATGGACCTGATCAATCTTCTCTGGCTCTTTCTCATCATTTCCAGTCTGGTGCCGCTTTTCCGGCAAAAAATCATTGAAGCCGACCGCCTGCGTTTGATGAGAACGATAGAAACCAAACGCGGCTCACGCGTCATCGCCCTCATTCACCGCCAGGAAAGCATGAGTTTTCTGGGTTTTCCGGTTGCCCGCTACATTGATATTCAGGATTCGGAACAGGTGCTGCGCGCCATCAAACTGACCGATCCAAAACTGCCGATTGACATTATCCTCCACACCCCCGGCGGCCTGGTACTGGCTGCCGAACAGATTGCCAATGCGCTTGCCCGTCACGAAGGCAAGGTAACGGTCATGGTGCCGCATTACGCCATGTCCGGTGGGACAATGATTGCGCTGGCGGCCGATGAAATCCTCATGGATGAAAACGCCGTCCTCGGCCCGGTGGATCCGCAAATTGGCAACTTTCCCGCGGCTTCCATTTTGCAAGTGGTGGCCGAAAAAGACCGCAATCGGATTGACGATGAAACCCTGATTCTGGCGGATATCTCGCGGAAAGCCATTGAGCAGGTCAAAGCCACCATTCGCAGAATCGCCTCGGCAAATTACCCGGTAGAGAAAGCCGAATTTCTGGCAGAGGAACTGGCAACCGGCAAGTGGACGCATGATTACCCGATTACGGTGGACGAAGCCCGCCAGTTAGGCCTGAACGTCAAAACCGAGCTGCCGGAAGAAATCTACCAGCTGATGAATCTGTACCCGCAAACCCAGCAGCGCCGTCCATCCGTTGAATACATCCCCTTACCTTATCCCGCCCGCCCGGCCCTGCCGGCGCGTAAAACCAAAAGCGAGTAAAACCGGTCTTGAAAGTTCTTGTTGTTTAGAAAAGGAGGAAATATGAACACGGAAAATGGCGCAGTTGAAGTTAACCGTGCCACGGTGGAGGAGTTGGCTTCCGTGCCGGGGATTGGCCCGGCGCTGGCCGAACGGATTGTGGCTGCCCGCCCCTTCACTTCACTGGATGACTTAACGCGGGTGAGCGGAATTGGGCCGGCCTCGCTGGAAAAGATCAGGCCCTTCTTGAAAATTGAACTGGCAGATTTCTCCCAGGCAGAAGAACCCGCTTCACCCCCTGACGAGTCAATGCCGGCTGCGGCTGCCCCCCAGGACCAGGAAGAATCTGAGTTAATCCTGCCGGAAGGTTCCCCAGCCGAACCCGAATCTGCCATGGCGGAAGACGACGGTAAGGCTCACACTCAAACCTTGCAGGCCGCCCCGCTTGCTGCTGAAACCTCTGCAGCCGTTGAATCTCAACCGGCCCCAACCCCGCCACCTGCCGGGCAGCCCCTCAAAAGCGGCGAAAAATGGGCGCGGCGTGAAGATTTGTTGTGGACAGGGGTAGGGGTGGCTGTGATCACCCTGATCCTCTCGCTCATCTTCACCCTGGGCACGCTGGCGCTGATTAATCAGACCCTGACGTATGCACCTGCCGCAGAAGCACAGGCGCTTTCCGCGCGGCTGGATGCGCTTAATAATCGCGTCCGCCTGCTGGAAGGAGATGTGGACAACTTACGCAGCCGCGTGCAAACCATTGAAGCGCTCGGCGGACGGGTGACCACACTCGAAAGAGGACAGCAATCCCTGAGTGAGGACTTGAAATCCGCCCAAAGTGAACTGGATGACCTTCAGCAGCAAACTGCGGTATTTCAGACCCAAATTGAAGAACTGCAGAAGCGCAGCAATGTGTTCCAGAACTTTTTAGATGGCTTGCGTCGTTTGTTGAACGTGGGCGAAACCCCTTAGACAGGAGAATGCCATGAGTAACTCACAACCCCCGCTTTCTGCCGGTGAACGATTTTCGATAGCTGTGGGTGCATTTTTTCGGGCTTTGCTGCGGTTGATTATCGTGATTTTGGCAGGCGTTATCCTGGCCGGACTTTTGTATATGGGTTTCGTCCTGATTTATCAGCAGGCAATCCTGCCGGCCCGGGAGAATGCCGCCCGGTTGAGCCTGCTGGAAACCCAGCAGGCCGCTCAAATGGATCAGCTCAGCCAGCGCATGGAAAAACTCCAACAGCAGGTTACGGAATTAGGCAACGAGATGATCGTGCTTCAGGATGAATTTGCCGCTTTGAAACGCGATCAGGAAATGGTGCAGTCCACCCAGCAGGCTTACCCCCTGCAGCTCAAACGGTTGGATGAACTGGAGAAAAAACTGGCTCAAGTCCAAAAAATTGGCCAGGATGCGCTTCAACTGGCAGAAGAAAATCAGAAAACCATTGCCAGCGGAGAACTGCTGGCCGGATTGGAATATCAGTTAACCGTCCTGAAATCCGCTCTGCTCATTCAGCGGGCGCGCGTGTATCTCGGTCAGGCCAATTTAGGGCTGGCGCGCGATGAAATTCGTGCAGCCCGGATTTTGCTGATCGAATTGCAACAAACCGCCAGCGAAGAACAGAAAGCAGAACTGGCTGCATGGCTTGGCAGACTGGATTCGGCACTGGTAAACCTGCCCGACCGTCCGGTCATGGCAGCCAGTGATTTACAGACAGCGGAAAACCTGATTCTGCTGCCGCCCATGGTAGAAGAGACACCGATTGCACCCCTGGCCGTTGAGGAAACCCAGCAAATCACTTCTACGGGTGTTTTGATCAGCACCCCAACCCCTGCCGGTACCCTGGCCTTGACCCCCACCGGCACACTGACAGCCAGCCCCACCCCTTCCCCAACACCCTAATTGAACGGAGCAACCTTTCATGGAAAACGAAAAAATACCCGTCCCTGAGGCAACACCGCCCAACCAAGCAGAAGAATCCACCCCAAGCGGTGAAACTCTGCGAGAAGAAACTCAACCCCAACCGGAAGCAGTCGAAGAAGAAGCAGCCCTTTCTACCGATAAAAAACCGACCCCGGCCTGGCTGCGCAAGAGCCTGATCTGGTTGGCAATTGTGCTGGTATCCCTGCTCGTCGGTTTTGGGCTGGCGTACTTCCTGCTCTATCTGCCTGCAGAACAGGCGCGGATAGAAGCCAGTCAACAGGTTTTGCTCCTGAATGAGCAAATCGCCACGTTGGAAGCCGATCTGAATCAGGCTCGTGAGCAATTGCAGAAAACCCAAGACGAACTGGAGCAGACTGCCGGCGAATTAAGAGTCCTCCAGTATTCTGCCGCATTGACCGCACTGCAACACAATGTGACCTACGCCCGCCTGGCGCTGGTAACCAAAGACCTGCTGACTGCCCGGCAGGAGTTGAGCTCCGCCAACACCAACCTCAAAAAATTGATTCCCATGATTGGGGATAAAGACATCGAAACCGCCCTGACCGAACGACTGGCTGCGGTGCGTTCAAGCATGACCAGCGATCCCGAAAAAAGTCTGGAAGAATTGAGAATACTGGCGGAAAATCTTTCAAGACTGGAAAAACCATAAGACTGCCGCGCCCGCTGACGCTCGCTCAAAAGGAGATGTTTTCGTCATTCTGAGCGAAGCAAGGCTTGCCAGCGCTGATAATTTGCCTCCTCCTGCGCCTCCCCCAATATTGCCTGCGCAATTTTTGGGGGAGGCATAAGTTTTTAGCCCGTATCAAGGCGCAAGCCGGTCAGTAACGCAGAAATGCCCCAATCTGTCCGGCCTTGATCAACTGGTCGCTGGCGTGAATGACCTCCACATCACCGCCGGCGCGCATCGTGCGGCTGATGGCAAAATCTACCGCATCCGGAATTTCGCGCACCTCACCGCCGCACACCGGGCAGGTAGTGACGATTTTCGCTGTCAGGTAGCCGCAATGGGTACAGCGGTAAGCCGGCTGCTGATAACCCTGGGCCACAACCAGCGTGCTGACTCGATCACCGCTGACGGCTTCCAGGGTTGCCTCTAAACCGGTTACCGCTCCGCTGTTCTTGGCAGCGCGGGTGATCAGATCCTCAATCAGCAGTTCCTCACGCCGTTGTTCTGCCTTTTGTCCAATTTCCATGGCCTTTGAAAGCACTTCGGCATGACCGGCGTTCATATTCATGGGAAAATGTCCCACAACCAGACTTTGCCAGGCTTTAGGAAGCAAACTGCGGAATTGGGCCACATTTTCATCCGAGCCGCCCAATAAAATGCGCCGAACGCGGTTAGCCTCAAAGAATTGCACCGCAAATTCCACCGAATCTTTCATATTACGTTCGACCACTTCTTCCATGTGGCGGGTTCGTCCGGCAATACCACCCAGCGCACCGGGCACGGTAGAAGCGCCGCCGCGTTTGACGCGCTTGACCGCCTCACCCACCACACCTTCCTGCTCACGCAATTCACCCAGATGGAAGAAAAACAGGCGGGCGCCTTGCTTGTCCACCAGAACGACGCCGTACCCGCCGTAGCTGTCCAGCAGGTCAGCCAGCACGCGCACACTGGGGCGGTCGCTGACGTGCACCACATCCGGCACAGGAATGGCCAACGGATAAACCCGGAAGAATTTTTGTGGAGCGCACGAGAATACCACCACCCCCTTGCCGCTCCAATCATATTCCCACTGAAAATAATTTTCAATGGCTGCAACATCATCCGGCAAGTTGACCCCCTTCAACAAATTGCGCAATCGCAGCCGGTAAGCATCTGAATTGCCAGCCGATGGATCGGTGTTGAGATAAACACTCAAAACGGGATCCGGCGATACGAATTGCAGCAACTCCCGCAGCTCACGTTCAGCCAACATGGCAACCTCCTTTTTAGTTGTGGGATTGAGTATTCCATTAACCTGCTTCCGGTTCACTTCATGGACGTTTTCCGAGCGTTAAATCCACCTCCTTTTCCTGCCCGTCGCGAACAATCGTCAGGGTGACTTTGTCGCCGGGTTGTTTGTTCTTAATCAGATAACTGAGCAAGTCGTCAAAGGTCATCACCGGTTGGCCATCAATAGCCACGATCAAATCGCCTCCTGCCGGCAAGCCGGTGAAACTGGTCGGCCGGCTGCCGCCGCGCAAGCCGGCCCGGTCTGCCGGGCTGCCGGGCGTAACCGCAGTAATGTAAGCGCCGGTTTGACGCGGCAGACCCAATTCTTCAATCATCCGCAAGGTTAAGTTGCTGCGGCTGCTGATTCCCAGATAGGGGTAATCGTACTTGCCGGTGGCAATCAATTCCGGTACAACCCGCCGTACGATGTTGCTGGAAATCGAAAAACCGATGCCGCTGTTGACTGGATCACCGGTAATGGTGGTGCCAGTGGTGCGGATGGCACGGTTGACGCCAATTACTTCACCGTTCAAATTAAGCAGCGGTCCACCGGAATTACCGGGGTTAATGGCTGCATCCGTCTGAATAATATCGCCGGCGGTGAAGAAAGAGCCGCTCTCGGCCTGGCGTAACGATTCCAGCGTCCTTCCCTTTGCCGAAACAATCCCCAGCGTCATGGTGCCGTTGAGCTGGAAGGGATTGCCAATTGCAACCACGGTTTGCCCAACTTTGAGCTGGTCCGAATCTCCCAATGGGAGCGGGACAAGCACATCTTCCGGCACATCCACTTTGACCACAGCCAGATCTGAATCCAGATCCGTACCGATGACCTTGCCGCGCACTTTCAACCCAAAGAGGAAATCCACCTCCACATCGGTTGCGCCTTCAACGACATGGTAATTGGTCACAATGTGTCCCTGTCGGTCAATCACAAAACCGGAGCCGGTGCTGCCGCCCTGTCCATTTTCCACCAACAGAGAAACCACCCCCGGAGAAACCCGCTCATAGAGCGAGGTCAACACAGCATCCCGCTCCGCATAACTCAAAGCTGAAATATCCGGAGGCGCACTCAGGGTCGGAACCGCCGGCAGGGTAATTTGCGGGCTGACCGGCAAAGTTGCTCTTTGAACTTCTACTGTCGGTGCAGGGGATTCTTCACCGAAAAAGCGTGGAATCTGAAACGTAAACCCGCAAGCAGCCGTTGTGAGGAGAATGATCAGCGAAGCGAGTAAAATGGTTTTTTTGTTCATATTGTACCTCTCGATTACCTGTTAAGTCTGCGGTGATACTGG
>NZ_DAOUBL010000048.1:0-1633 GCF_034432615.1 Bellilinea sp.
TGATAAAACTCGGCCTGCGCCATGACCGGTTTATAAGCCGCCGACCAGAATCGGCCGCTTTGCAGATCGCGGATGTACAGATACCTGCCCCAGTTGTCGCGAATCAAATCCTGAAACGAACGGGTCAGGCGGTTTTGACCGGCATTGCCCCGCCAGCTGTAGCCCGATCCGTTTTGAGAAACGATCAGGCTGTAGTCACCGTTGCTGATGACATTGCTCCACGGGCGCGGGGTGTGCGGTGTGGTGATGATGTACTCGCGCCCGTCATCGGAAAAATAGCCGTAGGGGTTGAGGAATTTGGGGGACATGAGCGGTAGAGAGAGAAAGATTTGTGATTTTAACCGGCATCTGATATAATGCTATCAGACTTTATGAAACGTTTCATGTTTGTTAAAAACCAAATACCAAAAACGGTTTTAAAAAATGTATCATAGCCCAGATGGACTGTCAAGTACCAATTCCCCAAATGTAAGTTGAACAATCCCCATTCCCCCATCGAGGTATCCTTCCATGACATCATCCATCGAAAATTTCATCCGTGATCTGCTGGCGCAAATGACCCTGGAAGAAAAAATTGGCCAGCTGAACCAGTATCAGGCGCGCGACGATAACGCCCCACAGGTACTCCGCGCCGGGCTGGCGGGCTCTGTCATCAACGCCGCCGGCGCATTGACCGGGCAGGGTTTTTCGGCTTCCGCCAATGTGGAGCAGCACAACGCCCTGCAGCAGATGGCGCTCGAATCGCGCCTCAAAATTCCGCTGCTGTTCGGGCGGGATGTGATTCACGGCTACCGCACCATTTTCCCCATCCCGCTGGCGCAGGCCGCTTCCTTCGAGCCTTCCCTGGCGGAACAGGCCGCAGCGGTTGCCGCCCGTGAAGCCACCGCCGAAGGGGTCAACTGGACCTTTGCGCCGATGCTGGACATTGCCCGCGATCCACGCTGGGGGCGGATTGCCGAGGGCAACGGTGAAGACCCCTACCTCGGCGCACAAATGGCAACCGCGCTGGTGCGCGGCTATCAGGGCAGCGACCCTTCCGCTCCCGACCGGCTGATCGCCTGCGCCAAGCACTACGCCGGCTACGGGGCTGCCGAAGGCGGCCGCGATTACGACGGCGGGGAAATCTCCGATCCAACCCTGCGGGATGTTTATCTGCCGCCCTTTCAGGCGGCGGTTCGCGCCGGGGTGGGAACACTGATGTCGGCTTTTGTGGACCTCAACGGCATGCCGGCCACCGCCAACCGCTACCTGCTGACCGACATCTTGCGCGGCGAGTGGGGTTTCGATGGGTTTGTGGTATCGGACTGGAAGTCCATCCAGGAACTGGTTGACCACGGCATCGCCGAGGACGAAGCCGATGCCGCCCGGCTGGCGCTGCACGCCGGTGTGGATATGGACATGGTCAGCGGAGTGTACCTCCATCATCTGGCGCGTCTGCTGGATGAAGGCCGCCTCACTCTTACCGAACTGGACGAAGCCGTGCTGCGCGTCCTGCGCATCAAAGCGCGCGCCGGGCTGTTCGAGCGTCCGTTCACCGACCCGCAGCGCGCCGCGCGCGACCTGCTCACCCCCCAGGCGCGTCAACTGGCACGCCAGCTGGCCGCTCGCAGCATGGTGATGCTCAAAAACCGCG
>NZ_DAOUBL010000049.1:0-155824 GCF_034432615.1 Bellilinea sp.
TATCAATTTCAGCGTTCTTGATACTGGCAATGATTAATCGTAAAGTGCGCTTGCGAGTTTCGTTGCCGGACCTCATGGCGTCTTTCAATGCGCTTTCGATTTTTTGTTTTAGTTCCATGACTATTTTCCTCAAGTCGGGTCAGGGCAAATTCGTTACGGTGATATATGGCCGTATTTTTTCAAATAGGGCTGCACCAATTCCCGGTACATTTTGAATTTCTTCAATTGTAACAAATCTACCATTTTTTTGCCGATATGCAATGATTTCACTGGCTTTGGTTGGGCCAATTCCCGGTAAACTCTCTAATTCCTGCTGAGAAGCAAGGTTTAGGTCAATGATAACGGGAAATTCCTCCGAGGAATTGGTCGGGAGTGGGATTTGCATCGGGTTATTGACATTTAAGACCTCACCTTTTGCTGGAATGTAAAGTTTTTGACCGTCATTCAAGCGGGCTGCCAGATTAATTTGATCTGCATCGGCCTGTTCGGTGAAACCTCCCGCAATCAGCAAGGCATCCTGAACCCGGCTGCCGGGAGCAAGATAATATACCCCCGGCGAGTGCACCTGCCCAGAGAGGTGAACCGCGATCAATGGCGAAGTCGGTGTGGGTAATATAAGAATTGGCGCGCTGTGAGAAGGTGAAGAAATCAGTAAAATTAATCCTGCGGCCAGCAATCCGATTAAAATTCCAATCGCTAGGATATAGATCGTTTTTCCCATACTGCTGCTTCAAACCAAGATCTTCATTATCAGTATAATGAGGTTCGGTTAGTGGTCAAGTGGTTTTTGATTGGATTTCTGCCAACCTGTAAACAGGAAGGTGTATTATGAAAATTTTCACCATAGAATTTGAGATTGATACTCAAGGGAATACGGATATTCTCGATATCACCGGTAAAGTGGAGGAAATTATTCGTTCCAGTGATATTGAAACAGGAATTTGTGTGCTTTTTACTCCATCCAGTACCAGCAGCCTGACTACGATCGAATTTGAGCCGGGATGCCTTGAAGACTTAAAACGATCCTTTGAAAGAATTGCCCCTTCCACAGATCGCTATGCACACAATGCGCGTTGGGGGGATGGAAACGGTCACAGTCACATCCGGGCTGCATTGCTCGGTGCGTCTGTGACCATCCCGATTCAAAATCATCGGTTAACGCTGGGTACCTGGCAACAAATTATTCTGGTGGATTTTGATATCCGCCCCCGCCGCCGGCAGGTGAAGGTTCAGTTGTTGGGTGAATAGCCCGTGGCTGAAGTTTCTTTTCCAGTTCAAGCATGGCATTGAATGATGCAATGCTGACCTCAAGAATATCCAGATCCGGCTCGCGGGTTGTCAGAGATTGAAGCGCCAGATTTGGGCGAATCATCCATCGAATGAATGGATGATCGAGGTGGTTTGCGGTGAAACGGATATATTCGTACGCCAGCATGGCCAAAACAGGAATAAGAAGGACTCTGGAAAGCAGTAAAAACCCGAATGGTAAGTTCCCCACCAGTGAAAAGACCAGAACTGAAAGGACGATCAGGGTCAAAAGGAAAGATGTTCCACAGCGGGGGTGTTCCAATGGAAAATTCTTAACCGTTTCGGGTTTTAAGTCTGCTCCGGCTTCAAAGGCGTTAATGGTTTTATGCTCCGCGCCGTGATAGGCAAAAACGCGCTGGATATCTGGAACTCGCCCGATTGCCCAAATGTAGAGGACGACACCACCGAGCCGTAAAATACCCTCGATCAAATTCATGGCAAAGGATGAAATACCCGTCAGGTTTTGAATGGCTTTGCCGACTGCTGCGGGAGTGAGGAAGAATAACCCGATGGCAATCGCCAGTGAGGCTGCCAGGGTTAAATACAGAGAAACTCCTTCAATTTTTTCTTCTTCACCACTTTGTAAGTTTGCCGAGCGGGTCAAGTAACGCGTTCCCAGTCCTAACGCATCCCAAAGTAAAATCAATCCACGCAGGAATGGAACCTGGCTAAAGCCACTTTGATAAATCCCTTTCAACTCTTCCGTTTCAAGGATGATTTGACCATCCGGGGCACGCATGGCCGCGACAAGCGCGTACTTGCCGCGCATGAGAACTCCTTCGATGAGGGCCTGCCCACCATAAGAAGATAATTTTAATTTTTCCGTGCTCATGCCATAACCATTATTTTGTTCACCGTTGTTCACCGTAATTGTAAAAGAAATGGATCAAGGTCTGAATGCCTTTGTACCATGTCGGAAGGTGTAATTTTTCGTTTGGGCCATGAATGTTGTCATCTGACAACCCAAAGCCTGTCAGGACTGATTCAACCCCTAAAATTCTTTGCATGTTGCCAACCACTGGTATACTGCCGCCCTCTCTTTTATAAACAGGTGGCTTGCCCCATACGGATAAGAAAGCGCTGGCAAGCGCCTGAGTGGCCGGATGATGAATATCAGAAATGGATGCTGCCCCGTAAGACATTTGAATCAACTCCCAACGGACGGTTTTGGGGGCTTTCTCCATGAGGTATTGTTGGAGCTGATCAAATACCGCAGCCGGGTCTTGATCCGGCACCAGCCGGGTAGATACTTTTGCCATTGCCCATGAGGGTATGACGGTTTTTTGTCCCTGCCCGGTGAAACCAGAATAGATTCCATTCACATCCAGAGAGGGACGGGCTCCCACGCGTTCAACGGGGGTAAATCCCTTTTCACCATATAGTGCGGGCACGCCGGTCTGGCGTTTGTAGTATTCTTCGTCCATTGGCAATTTTGCCAGTTCTGCCCTTTCTTCTGCCGAGAGGTGACGTACACGGTCATAAAAGCCGGGCAGGGTAATCCTGCCATCCTGATCGTGCATCCCGGCAATCAGTTCACAAAGCACCTGTGCGGGGTTATGAACAACACCCCCAAACAAACCGGAATGAAGGTCATGTTCTGGTCCGTAAACCCGGATTTCAAAGTAGGCTAAACCCCGCAAGGCATAGGTGATGGTCGGAAGATCAGCAGCAATCATCCCGGAGTCGGGATTGAGCGCAACATCACAAGCCAGAAGTTCTTTATGGCTTTCCATGAAGGAGTTGAGGTTGGGCGATCCAATTTCCTCTTCGCCTTCGATCATGAACTTAATATTTACCGGCATATTTCCGTTCTTGAGAATGGATTCGACGGCAAAAATACTGGCCGCCACCTGTCCTTTCATGTCGGATGCTCCGCGCCCATAAAGGTTTTCCCCGCGGAGAGTCGCTTCAAAAGGCGGGCTATGCCAGAGATCGTCCGGCTCAGAGGGTTGGACGTCATAATGCCCATAGATCAAAACAGTCGGCGCATCTGGCCGATTGGCACAGCGGCACTCGCCATAAACTACCGGATGACCTTCGGTTGGAATGACTGCGACTTCATTCAACCCCAGGTCTTTCAGCTTGGTGGTAATCCACTCGGCAGCTGCCTGCATAGCTGCTTTTTTTTCGGGATCGGTAGAAATCGAGGGAATGTGAACAAAGGTTTTTAATTGTTCTAAAAAAGATTCTTGCATTGTTTGGGCGTATTCGAGTGCTTTTTGGCGGTTGTTCATGAACGATTCTCCTGATAGAAGGTGGTTTGATTATATGACAAAAGTCATTATTCAAAAAGAATTATTGCCTCAAGCGGAAATTCTGCTAAAATAAGGATACAGGTTCGGTGGTCAGTTCAAGTATATCTTGACTGGCGTCGGGTAATTTATGTTCAGCCCGTCGAAAAGTGCCGCCTTCCTCCTCCACCGATCCTATGCCAATCACTATTCAAATCACCTCCCCTAATTTCAATATTGCCCGGTATATATATCGGTCTGCAGGTTGATTAACCGAAAGGAACCCCTTTCGGTTTTTTTAAAATTCATTCTCCCAATCATGAGAGTGAGGTTGATATGATTATCAAGAATTGCAAGATCGTTACTTGGCAAAATCCCAACCAGATTCTTTACGATCAGGCCTTATGGATTGAGAATGGGGTTATCAAAAAAATTGGGCGATACGAAGATCTGAAACGGACGGCTCCATCGGAGGAGGTTATTGACGCAGCCGGACAATATGTGATGCCAGGAAATATTTGTGCTCATACCCATTTTTATGGGGCATTTGCCAGAGGAATGGGCATACCGGGGACGCCGGCAAAAGATTTTCCTGAAATTCTTGAAAAGTTATGGTGGTCACTGGATAAATCGCTTAATTTGGAGGATGTGCGCTACTCGGCGTTGGTATGCCTGATAGACGCAATCAAACATGGTACCACCACCTTGATTGACCATCATGCTTCTCCCAATGCAATTGGAGGTTCGCTGGATGAGATTGCTCAAGCCGTGGCGCAGGCCGGCGTGCGGGCCTCATTGTGTTATGAAGTCACTGATCGGGAGGGCGAGAAAGGTGCTGATGAGGGAATTCGTGAGAATATACGCTTTATCGAACTCGTAAAAAAGAACAATCCTCTACCGGGCAAACTGGCTGCAATGTTTGGCCTTCATGCCAGTTTATCTCTCTCTGAAGAAACCCTTAGAAAATGTCGTGAGGCGGTACCCGATGAGGTCGGTTTCCACATTCATGTTGCTGAAGATCCGGCTGATGAATATGATAGTCTGTATAAATGTGGTGAAAGAGTGGTGGACAGGCTCTATCGCCATGGTATTTTGGGCGAACGGAGTATTGCGGTTCATGCCGTTCACGTGGATATTCGGGAAGTGGAACTGTTGGCACAAACCCAAACATGGGTTACCCATCAACCGCGTTCCAACATGAATAATGCTGTGGGCATGTCGCAACCGGAAGGCATGCTGCGGGCAGGTGTGAAAGTGTGCCTGGGAAATGATGGTTTTTCCAATGCCATGTGGGAGGAGTGGAAAACGGCTTATCTGGCTCATAAATTATGGAATCGCGATCCCCGGAGGATGCCAGCAACCACGGTGGTGGAGATGGCTGTTTATAACAATCGGGAATTGGCCGAACAACAATTCAATACCGGCCCGTTAGGAATCATTAGCGAAGGCGCTCAGGCTGATCTGATTTTTGTGGATTACCATCCCTTCACGGAGATGAATGAAGGTAACCTGCCATGGCATATCATCTTTGGTTTTCATGAGAGTATGGTTACATCAACAATGGTAGCCGGCAAATTTTTGATGCGTAACCGTGAATTATTAACGCTCGATGAAGAAAAAATTGCATTTGAAGCGCGCCATCTTTCTTCGCAAACATGGCAGCGATTTCGGCAGCAATTTCAAGAATGATGAGATTGGGTAAAGGAGTAAATCAATGTCGCCACTCAAAGATTACACCATTGGAATTATTGGGGGAACGGGAAAAGAAGGGAAAGGACTGGCTTACCGTTGGGCAAAAGCAGGACACCGTATTATTATAGGGTCGAGGCAGGAAGAAAAAGCCCGAGCCGCGGCACAAGAAGTAATGGATCTGCTTGGGACGGATACCCAAATACGCGGTGAAGCCAACGAAACAGCCGCACAGGAAGCGGAGATTCTGGTCCTGACGGTGCCTTTTGCTGCTCACGCCGAGATGTGTGAACGAATGAAACCTTTTGCGCAGGGCAAGATAGTCATTGATGTTACCGTGCCATTGGTGCCGCCAAAAGTTACCCGCGTTCAAATGCCTCCCGAAGGAAGTGCTACCCAACAAGCCCAAAAAATTATGGGAGAGACGGTGCAGGTGGTTGCCGCGTTTCAAAATATCTCTTATGAACACCTGCTTAACGACGAAGAGGTAGATTGTGATGTGTTGGTGTGCGGTGGGAACAAAGAGGCACGCGAGGTTGTGCTGCAATTGGTTGAGGATGCCGGGCTGGTGGGCTGGAATGCCGGCCCGATTGAAAATGCCGTGGTTGTTGAGGGTTTGACTTCAATATTAATTGGATTAAATAAACAATATGGCGTTCCTTCCTCAGGAATTCGGATTACTGGTATTCCCCGAAAGTCATAACGGACTCAGATGAAAAAATTGGAGTTGACTCCATTAGCGGATATTCCTCTCATCCAGGCTGGGGATAATCTGGCAAAGATAACCCTGGATGCGCTGTCCCGACAGAATATAGATCTGTTCGATGGAGATATTCTGGTTTTTGCCCAAAAAATTGTTTCCAAAGCCGAAAACCGGCTGGTCTATTTACCGGAAGTTCAGCCATCCGAACAAGCCATTCAAATCGCTGCGGAAGTTGAAAAAGACCCCCGCTTCATTGAGCTGGTGCTACGCGAATCACACCAGGTGCTTCGGAAACGTGCCGGCACGATTATTGTCGAACATCGGAAAGGATTTATCTGTGCCAATGCGGGGATAGATCACTCGAATGTGCGAGGACCATACGGTGATCCGGATTTGTGGGTGTTGTTGCTGCCAGAAGAGCCAGATCGTTCGGCGCAGTTCATTCGCAATGAAATTGAGCAGCAAACCGGTGTGAAAATTGGGGTACTAATCATTGACTCTCATGGGCGCGCATGGCGGTTAGGGACTGTGGGTGTTGCAATTGGGCTGGCGGGAATGCCCGGTCTGGTTGACTTGCGCGGTGAAGCGGACATGTTTGGCTATCATCTGAGGATTACTCAGGTGGCCGTAGCAGATGAATTGGCTGCGGCGGCTTCTCTGGTAATGGGGCAGGCCGATGAGCGAACCCCAATCGTACATGTAAGAGGGTTTCCCTATCCGTTGCGAGAAGGTAGCTTTGAGGAATTGCCTCGACCAGCGGGAATGGATTTGTTTCGTTGAGAGGTGCTAATGGAGCATGTGACGGTTCTGGCAGGTGGCGTTGGTGGTGCAAAGCTGGCACATGGGTTTGCACTGTGTCAACCGGAGATTCACCTGACCGTAATCGTCAATACCGGAGATGATTTTGATCACTTTGGTTTGAGGATTTGCCCGGATCTGGATACGGTTTGTTACACGCTGGCCGGGCTGGCAAATCCACACACCGGCTGGGGGAGAAAAGAAGAAACCTTTGAGGTGCTGCGTCTGGTTGGTGAATTGGGCGGACCCACCTGGTTTCGCCTGGGGGACAAAGATTTAGCCACTCATCTTGAAAGAACCCGCCGTTTAAGAGAGGGGCAACGGTTGAGTCAGGTGGTTGAATCATTTTGCTCCCGATGGGGAATCACCGCGCGGGTATTACCGATGAGCGATGATCCGGTGCGGACAATGGTGCATACCCTCGAATATGGGTGGTTGGGTTTTCAGGATTACTTTGTGCGCTGTGCCTGTCAGCCGGCTGTGAAGGAATTTGCTTTTGAAGGGATTGAAAAGGCTCTCCCCGCTCCGGGGGTTTTGGAAGCGTTGGAAAGGAGTGACTTGATTGTAATTGCCCCATCCAACCCGTGGGTCAGTATTCAACCCATTTTATCGCTGAAGGGAGTTGCCTCATTAATTCAAACCAAAAAAGTGGTTGCAGTATCGCCAATCATTCAGGGTCAAACCATTAAGGGGCCGGCTGCAAAAATGTATCGCGAGATGGGGATTGAACCTTCGGCTTTAGCGGTTGCCCGTCAGTATCAACCTTATTTGTGGGGGTTTGTAATAGATGAATTGGACCGAGGATTGGAAACTACCCTGAAGTCGTCAGGTATAATGATATTGATTACTCAAACGATCATGCACCATGAAGAGGATCGGTTATTACTGGCAAAAAACATCCTTGCCTTCAGCAAAGCAAGAAAACTGGAACAACAAAGAAGGGAGTTTTGACGAATGGGCTTGTGGGCAATCGTCCCCGTAAAACCCCTGCGCCGCGGTAAATCGCGTTTGGCAAGCGTTTTATCGGAAGATGAACGGGCGTTGTTAAATTTCACCATGTTGAGCAACACCCTGCGCACATTGCGGGATGTTGAAGAAATCGAACAAATATTGGTCGTCAGCCGCGATCCGGCGGCACTCTCGCTGGCAAGAGAGTTTAACGCCCGAACCGTGCAGGAAGATGGTCAACCGGAGTTGAATACGGCTTTGCAACGGGCAACCGTGGTAGCGCAAATGTATGCCGCGCAGGAAATTCTCATCCTGCCCGCTGATTTACCCCTTCTCTCGGTAAGTGATGTACGGCGTATACTGCAATATGCAAAAAATCCACCTGTGGTCGTCATCTCGCCTGATCGGCGTAATGATGGAACCAATGCCCTTTATATGAATCCGGGGGGGATCATTGAGTATCGCTACGGGCCAGGGTCATTTCATCAGCACGTTGAACAGGCGCGTATAAAGGGGGTTCGGGTAGAAATCTGTCAATTATCTACGCTGAGCCTGGATCTGGATTTGCCGGAAGATTTAGATTTGTTGAAACAAATAGAAGCCATGCAAATCGAACCTTGAAAATATTCAAACAGGAGGAAACCATGTCCGAAAGAGTAGCGCTTTATTTACAGGATGCACACGATCTGCGGGACGGCCTTGATTATGTTCGCTATGCAGAAAAACGCGGCTTCGAGGCGGTCTGGCAGGCGGAAAGTCGTCTGGTCAGAGATGCAATTGTTCCCATGGCGGCTTACGCTGCCGTGACCGAGCGCATCAAGGTGGGGTCGGGTGTCATCAACAACTGGACGCGAAATATTGGTCTACTGGCAGCCACATTTTTAACCCTGGACGACCTGGCGCCCAACCGCATCATTTGTGGCATAGGTGCCTGGTGGGATCCTCTGGCAAAGAATGTGGGAATCGAAAGACGAAAACCGCTTACGGCGATGAGAGAAACCGTAATCGTTTTACGGCGTTTATTGAATATGGAACGGGTTACCTTCCACGGCGAGTTTGTTCATGTGGATGGAATTGAACTGGATGTAGTGCATGGGCGGCGTGAACCCAGAAACGTGCCGATCATGATTGGTGCAACCGGTGATCAGATGATGGAACTGACCGGAGAAATTGCTGATGGCGCTGTGCTAAATTATTGTGTCCCACCGGAATACAACATTAAAGCACTTGAATTACTGGAAAAAGGTGCTAAAAAAGCGGGACGCACACTGGACAATATTGATAGGCCTCAACTGGTGGTATGCTCGGTAGACCATGACCGCGAAAGGGCAATTGATACCACCCGCGAATTGTTAACCCAATATCTTGCTCAACAGCCACACATTGCCAAGGCCTCGGGTGTTTCGCCGGATGTGGTTGCAGAAATCCAATCTATTCTGGGTTGGCCCGCCACTCATGAGCAGATCCAAAAAGCCAAACATCTTGTGCCGGAAGAGTTGATCCACCGCATTACCGCATCCGGTACCCCCGAAGAAGCGCGAGCCAAAGTGAATGAATACAGAAAATACGGTTGTACCTGCCCCATTCTTTATCCGGTGGGCGGGGATGTAAAACTATTGATTGATACCTTTGCCCAACAATGACGATTCTCTTCTTTACATTCGGTTTAAATTGATTGCCGGGAGGCTGATGCTATGATCAAAGAGTACTATCGCCCCAAAACGGTTTCTGAAGCGGAACGGTTGTTTGCAGAGGCAGACAAAAAAGTTGTGCCACTGGGCGGAGGGAGTGTGCTCAGCCGTTCCAAACAGGATGATCTTTGTGTTGTCGACCTGCAGGAATTAGGGTTAAATCGAATTGAGGCGGTTGGGCAAAAACTGACCATCGGGGCAACCACAACCCTTCAACAATTGCTGGATGCTGATCCGATCCCGGCGGTTTTGAGAGAGGTTATTAAGAAATCGGCGACCCTGAATATCCGCAATCAGGCAACGGTGGCAGGGTATGTGGTTTCGGCAGGTGGTCGCGCACCTCTGGCGATTGCCTTGATGGCATTGGATGCCCAGCTTGTGTGGCATCCTCATCAAAACCTGCAACCAATTGGGGATTGGTTTTCCTTGCGGCGCCCACAGGGTTTCTGGATCAGCGAAATTCAATTGAACCTGAATATTGAATTAAGTTATGAGCAAGTTGCCCGAACTCCGATGGATCAGCCCATCCTTGCTTTGGCTTTAGCCCGCTGGCGTTCCGGGCGGGTGAGAGTTGTCGCAGGCGGTTTCGGTAAGTCACCCGTGCTTGCATTCGATGGTTTGGAAGATGGTGGCGTGTTGGAAGCGGTGAAAAATGCATTGAGTGACAGCGGTAATGAATGGGCCAGCACGGAATATCGAATGGACGTTGGTCAAGTGATGGTAAGACGAATTCTTGACAAAGCCGCTTCAGGCCTTTTGGGATAACAAGGAGGTTCGAGTGAAAACGGTTTCCTTTACACTCAATGGGATTGTCCAGCACTGGGAAGTTGCGGATGGCGAGACGCTGCTTTCTTCCTTACGGAGGCAAGGATTCTTTGGAGTCAAATTTGGTGGTTGTGAAAATGGTGAATGCGGCGCCTGCACGGTGTTGTTGGATGGCAACCCGGTTAATTCCTGCTCTTTGTTGACCGTTCAGGTGGAAGGTAGAAATATTCAGACCATCGAAGGAATGGGTGAACATCCGGACCAGGGCTGGAAAAAGACCGCCGGTCTTCATCCCATCCAAAAAGCATTGGTAGAGAGCGGTGCAATCCAGTGTGGTTATTGTACCCCGGCCTTCGCATTGGCTGCCAAAGCACTGTTGGAGAAAAATCCTTACCCCAGCGAAAGTGAGGTACGCGAAGCCATTGCCGGCATCCTTTGCCGATGTACGGGTTATTTGAAGCCGGTGCAGGCAATCCTCAAAGCGGCTTCTGTCCTGCGTGGAGAAAAGGGGGAAGAGGGCGATGTGGAAGAAGATAGCGGTCTTCCCTTGCCAATGAATTGGCCTGCGGGAACGGATGGACAGCCTTCAACAGGGGCAGGTAGTGATATTCCCCAAACCGTGACGCTGACTCGTCGCAAGGTTTTTATGCCGCTGATGGTTGAAACACCCGAAATACGCCAAAAGGGGCTTTCTCGCGTTGGTAAACCGGAATTGAAAGTAGATGCCATTAAGCTGGTACAGGGAAAGCCGGCCTTTGCAGCCGACATAGAAAAACGAGGCATATTAATTGCCAAAGTTTTACACAGCCCGGTTGCCCACGCTCGCATCAAACACATTGACCTCAGCAAAGCCCGCGCGCTACCGGGGGTGGCAGCCGTGTTGTGCTACAAAGACATTCCGCGCGTGGTTTATTCCACTGCTGGGCAGTCCGATCCGATACCCGGTCCGCTGGATACCTTTTCGCTGGACTCCAAGGTGCGTTTTGTTGGGGATCGGGTGGCGTTTGTTGCCGCCGAAACCGAAGAAATTGCCGAACAAGCGCTCAAATTGATTGAGGTTGAATACGAACCTTTGCCTGCGATTCTGGATGCCTGTGATGCGATGAAAACGGATGCCCCCATCATCCATGACGAACCGGAGTATGTCAATTTTGCCGACTCGAATCCTCACAAAAATCTGGCGGCGCAAATCCATATTGACATCGGGGATGTGGAAAAAGGGTTTAAGGAAGCTGACCGTATTTACGAAGCGGAGTATTTGGTACCAAAAGTTCAACAGGCTCACATTGAACCCCATGTGGTTGTCACATACTGGGATGAGGACGACCGGTTGGTTATTCGCACCAGCACGCAGGTACCTTTCCATGTGCGGAGAATTCTGGCCCCAGTGTTGGGGCTGCCCGTCAAACGCATTCGGGTCATCAAACCGCGTATTGGAGGAGGTTTTGGCGGTAAGCAGGAAGTTTTGATTGAAGACGTTGCTGCGCATCTAACCATTGCAACCGGCCGTCCGGTGATATATGAGTACACCCGAGAGGAGGAGTTTATCGCAGCACGCTCACGTCACCCCATGCGAATTCGCATGAAAACCGGGGTAAAACTGGATGGGACAATCACAGCTAACGAAATGCGCGTGCTTTCGGATACTGGAGCATATGGCTGTCATGGTTTAACCGTGACCGGCAATACCGGGCACAAATCCATGGCTCTTTATGTGGGCGATGGACCATACCGAAAATCACCCAATATTCGTTTTTATGCCGACGTGGTGTACACCAATACTCCACCCGCCGGGGCTTATCGAGGATATGGGGTTCCGCAAGGCTTCTGGCCGGTTGAAAGGCATATGGAACGAATCAGCCGTGATTTAGGGTTGGACCCAATTGCCTTTCGGTTGAAGAATGCAATCCGTGAAGGTGAACTTCATCCCTTCAGCACAGCTTGGAGTGAGGGACGGGAGCCGCGTCCAGAAATCATTCAGACGGTGGGGCTGGAAGAATGTGTGCGACAGGGAAAGGCCTTAATCGGCTGGGACCAGAAATTTGGGAATCCTGAATGGCATCGAGTGGAGGGCAAGCCACACTTACGCCGAGGAATTGGAGTGGCACTGGTCATGCAGGGTACTGCGATTCCCTACCTGGATATGGGTGGAGCCAGCATCAAAATGAACGATGATGGTTCGTTTAATCTCCTGGTTGGAGCCACGGACTTAGGTACGGGTTCGGATACCGTCCTTGCCCAAATGGCCGCAGAGGTTTTGGGTGTGCCGGTGGAAGACATTCTGGTGTATTCCTCAGACACCGATTTCACACCTTTTGATAAAGGCGCTTATGCCTCTTCAACCACTTATATTTCGGGAGCTGCGGTGGTCAAAGCTGCGGAAGAGGTTGCCGAAAAAATCAAGAAACGCGCCGCGCGAATGATTAAGGAGCGATATTCGGAAATAGAAGTGACTCCTGAAGACATTCTTCTGGAAGATCGTAAAGCAATGGCACCGGGTGGTCAATTTGTGACACTCGCCGAAGTAGCCTTGAACGCCCTGCATCACACCGATCAGGAACAAATCATGGGGATTGGTTCTTACTATTCTCCAGTTTCACCTCCGCCGTTTGCCGCTCAATTTGCCGAAGTAACTGTGGATGTTGAAACTGGACAGGTAACCGTTGACCGATTGGTAATGGCGGTTGATTCGGGTGTCATCGTCAACCCTGTAACGGCTTCCGGTCAAATTGAAGGAGGAATGACGCAGGCATTGGGTTATGCGGTTTGTGAAGAAATGGTATATGATAAAGAAGGTCGAGCGCGTGAGAAAGATCTGGTGGATTACCACATCTTCCGCGCCAACGAAATGCCCCAATTAGAAACCGTGTTTATTCAGACCTATGAACCCTCTCATCCCTTTGGGGTCAAGGCGGTCGCCGAAATTCCGATGGATGGAGTTGCTCCGGCAGTTGGCAATGCGGTATTCGATGCCTGCGGTGCAGATATTTTTGAGAACCCGATTACACCTGAACGTCTATGGCGGGCGTTGAAGGCAAAGCAATCTTTTACCGGAAATTAATAGTTGAGATGAGGTTGATGATGCTGGCTATTTATCGTGAAATTGCCAAAACAATTGAAGAAGGAAAAGCCGCTGCCGTTTGTACAATTATCGAAACCAGCGGATCGGTGCCGCGTCATGAAGGCAGCAAAATGCTGGTTTTCCCGGATGGTTCTTTTATCGGTACAGTCGGGGGGGGTGAGGTAGAGAGCCGGGTTATCGAAGAAGCCATCCAATCCATAAAAGATGGCAAGATTCGCAATCTTCGCTATAACATGGTTGATCCAAAACAGGGTGACCCCGGAGTGTGTGGTGGGACTTTGGAGGTTTATGTGGAACCAATATTGCCAAAACCCACGCTGGTTGTGATTGGGGGTGGACATGTTGGCAAGGCAGTAGTACATCTGGCAAAATGGTTGGGGTTTACTGTTGCCGTCAGCGATGACCGACCGGAGTTTTGTACGCCGGAAGCCAATCCTGGAGCAGATTTGTTCTTTCCGGTTAAAATGGCTGAATTGCCCCAGCATTTGAACATCACTCCGTACACTTATCTGGTGCTGACAACTCGCGGCAGCAATATTGATATTGAAGGATTGGAGCCTTTACTCCATACCGAGGCAGCTTACATTGGAGTGATTGGTTCAAAGCGGCGCTGGTTGGTAACCCGTAAGGCATTACTCGAAAGAGGTGTTTCTGAAGAATTGCTTAACCGGGTACACTCCCCGATGGGATTAGAATTAAAAGCTGAAACCCCTGAGGAGATTGCCGTCAGCATCATGGCGGAAATCATCATGCTGCGCAACGGCGGTAGTGGAGAGAGGATGAGCATTTAGGAGGGCAATGATGTGGAAGAATGTCTTTAGTGCAGTATCAATTGAGGAGGTTTTACATATCCTTGCCGAAAAAAAGGAAAAAGGGCGGATTGTCGCAGGGGCAACGGATCTTATTCTTGAAATTGAACGTGGTGTGCGGCATGGCATAGAAACGCTGGTAGATATTTCCCGTATTCCCCAACAGGATCACATTTTTTTGGATGAAGACGGATGGATTCACCTTGGCCCGCTGGTAATGCATAACCATTGTGTTGCCTCAAAGATGATTGTGGAAATGGGATTACCGTTGGCGCAGGCTGCGTGGGAAGTCGGTTCTCCGCAGATCCGCAATCGTGGAACGATTGCCGGCAACCTGATTACAGCCTCGCCTGCGAATGACACCATTACCCCGCTCATGGCTTTGGGCGCTCGCCTCACGATTCAATCTCTCCGCGGAAGCCGCATCCTTCCATTAGAGGCTTTCTATCAGGGCGTTCGGCGGGTGGATTTGCAGCCTGATGAGATGGTGGTGGATATTGCTTTCCCTGCGCTTAAGCCGAATCAACGTGGGATGTTCATCAAATATGCTCTTCGGCGGGCGCAGGCGATTTCACTGGTGAATGTCGCTGTAGTATTAACCTTTGACGGTGATGTGATCACAAAATCCAGCATCACTTTAGGCGCTGTTGCGCCCACAATCATCCATGCGATGGAAGCAGAAGAATACCTGCAGGGTAAATTCCTATCACCGGAGGTGATTCAGGGGGCAGCGCAATTGGCCATGCAAGCGGCACGACCCATTTCGGATGTGCGCGCTTCGGCAGAGTATCGCCGCAGGATGGTAGGAGTCATCACCCGCCGGGCGCTGGCTGCTTTGGCTGCTCACGCTGAGAAAGAAGGCTTTCCACAAAGACCGGTATTGTTATGGGGCGGTGAAAAATATCCGCAGGGGTACTTGAATAAATCCATTCTTCACGAAGCAGGTGTGCCGATTGAAACGACCATCAATGGCAAGTTTTATTCCATCCAGGGCGGCCATCAAAAATCGCTGTTGAGACTTATTCGCGAAGATATCGGCCTGGTTGGGAGTAAAGAAGGCTGTGCAGAAGGAGAATGCGGTGCATGTACCGTATTCCTGGATGGCGCTGCTGTGATGAGCTGTATGGTGCCAGCAACCCGTGCCCATGGTGCGCAAATTGTCACCGTTGAAGGTCTGGCAAAAGATGGCTCACTTCATCCTGTTCAGCAAGCCTTTGTTCAGGAAGGAGCAGTCCAGTGTGGTTATTGCACACCGGGGTTTCTGATGTCGGCCGCAAAATTGCTGGAAGAACGGCCGACACCCTCTCAAGAGGAAATCCGGCAGGCTATGACGGGGAACCTGTGCCGCTGTACAGGTTATTATAAAATCATTCAGGCAGTTGAAGATGCTGCCCAACTGGTTCAAAAGGGAGGATAAGATCATGCCCAACAAGTATGGAAATTTACAAGCCAAACAACAGGAGATGATGCGCGAATCGCGCAACAAGGTACATCCCATCTGGCGCGGGGTCGGATTCATTCTAATTATTCTGACGCCAATATTGGGTTACTTTGGGACCATCGCTCTGCTGGAAGAGAATTCCAGGCAGAAATGGTTTACCATACCCGCTGATTTACTGGCCCCGGGGGCTGATCCGCTGTTGTATGTCAAAATCGGAATGACCTTAATTTTGGCGTTTCTAATCTATTTCATCTTCCAATTCATCAGCATGATCCTGTTTCGTCTGCTGGGTCCTTCCCGCTATGGTCCCTATGATGTTCCTCCGGTCAGTTATCGCGGGAAGAAATATCGGCGATGAAAATGTGTTATGGAGGTTGAATTATGAATGTTGTCGGCGAGTCGGTTATTCGCGTAGATGCGGTTGGAAAGGTGACCGGTGAAACGCTGTATCCGGGGGATATCAATTTGCCCAATCAGGCTTACATGAAAATATTGTTTGCCAATCGTCCCCATGCAGTCATTAAAACCCTCAACACTTCAAAAGCCGAAAAATATCCTGGCGTAATTGCTGTATTTACCGCAAAGGATGTACCGAATAACGAATACGGTTTGATCATGCCCGATCAACCGGTTTTGTGCGGCCCCGGTTCAACCAAGCCCTATGCCGAACGAGTACGTTTTATTGGTGATCAGGTAGCGCTGGTGATTGCAGAAACCGAACAAATCGCCGCTGAAGCACTGTCTCTAGTCGAAATTGAGTATGAGGACTTGCCAGTTGTGACCGACCCACTGAAAGCAATGGAGGATGATGCGATTCTATTACATCCGGATAAGGGATCGAACATCTTTGGGCGTTACCGCATTCGGAAAGGTGACGTGGAAAAGGCTTTCGATGAGTCGGATGTGATTGTTGAAGGTGTGTACCAGACCCCGGCGCAGGAACATGCTTACCTGCAACCCGAAGCCGGTTTGGGTTATATTGATGAGGAGGGTAGAGTCACCGTCATCGTTGGAGGACAATGGACTCACGAAGATCAGGAACAGATTGCTCATGCGCTGGCTCTACCGCTTGAAAAGGTGAGGGTGATTTACCCGGCCATTGGCGGAGCGTTTGGCGGTAGAGAGGATATGTCCGTACAAATTGTTTTGGCCCTGGCAGCATGGAGATTGCATCAACGCGGTATTGATCGTCCGGTCAAAATAATCTGGTCGCGGGAAGAATCCATCATCGGCCATCACAAACGGCATCCCTACCACATCCGGGCAAAGTGGGGTGCAAAACGCGATGGCAGAGTCCTCGCCGCGGAAGTGGAGGTCGTTGCAGATGGCGGCGCTTATGCCTACACCTCAACGAAGGTGCTGGGAAACGCTACTTTAATGTGTACCGGACCTTACTCCATACCCAACGTTAAGGTGGATTCCTATGCAGTTTATACCAATAACCTGCCCAATGGGGCTTTTCGTGGGTTTGGAGGACCGCAAGGTGCATTTGCTGCCGAAATGCAGATGAATAAGCTGGCCGAAGCGCTGGGCATCGACCCGGTTGAAATTCGAATGCGCAACCTTTTAGATGAGGGTGACTTGCTTTCAGTGGGCACCCCACTGCCTGCGGGAGTTAGCATTAAGAAGGTGGTTGAAGCCTGTGCAAAAAGTGCCGGATGGGTAAAAGGAGAAGATGGATGGCACCGGCCGGCCGGATTTCAGGTAAAGACCGGCCAGGCACATCTCAAGCGAGGGATTGGTTTTGCATGTGCTTTTAAGAACGTTGGCTTTTCTTTTGGTGCCCCAGAAAACTGTTGGGCCATTATTGAGCTGCATGGTAATGCTGAAATAGAAAAAGCAGTCCTCTATCATGCTGCGGCTGAAGTTGGTCAGGGCTCGCACACTGTTCTGGTGCAAATGGCTGCCGAAGCATTGGGATTACCGCTGGAAAAGGTTGAACTGGTTGCTGCAGATACAGCAGTAACCAAAAATTCGGGCAGCGTGTCGGCGTCGAGAATGACTTTCATGGCAGGCAATGCCATTCGGGGAGCAGCAGAAAAAGCCTTGGAGGCGTGGAAGAACGAAGAACGACCTGCCAGAGCAGAATTTCAATACCGCCCTCCCCGAACGACACCCTACGACCCGGAAACCGGTAAATCCGAACCCAATTTTGCCTATGGGTACGTGGCTGAGGCTGTAGAAGTTGAAGTTGATGTTGAGACCGGACAGGTGCGGTTGGTTAATGTCATTTGCGCGGATGATGTGGGCAAAGCGGTCAATCCTCAGCAGGTGCAAGGTCAGGTGGAAGGCGCAGTGGTTCAGGCAGCTGGTTACGCCATTCTGGAAAACTTCATTCAGCAGGATGGACAGGTACTGACCAAAACCCTTTCCACATATCTGATACCGACGATCCTGGATATTCCGGAAAAGGTCGAGTCAATTATCCTGGAATACGCAGACCCGCGCGGACCGTGGGGGGCGCGTGGGATGGGTGAAATGCCATATTTACCACTGGCTCCAGCTGTTGGAGCAGCCATCCGCAATGCAACCGGGAAGTGGTTCGATCAATTCCCGTATACACCGGAAAGAATTTTATTTGGGCTGGAAGAATAATTATTAACCGGGCATGTAAATGACCAGACTGAGAGTGCTCATCCGCGGCGGCGGGGATTTGGGCAGTGGGGTTGGTGTGCGGCTTTACCGGGTGGGGGCGCAGATAATTGTGACCGAACTTCCCATGCCACTGGTCGTACGCCGTACTGTTTCTTTTGCCGAAGCGGTGATCAGTGGTTCAACCTTTGTGGAGGAAGTGCCTGCCAGAAAGGCTGAAGTGAAAGATGAAGTTTTAGAAATGCTGGAAAAATCGGTCGTGTCCGTGGTGATAGACCCGGATGCGGAATCGATTCACTGGTTGAAGCCGGATGTGATTGTGGATGCCCGCTTGAGAAAGTCTCCTCCTGAAATCGGTTTGAACTCCGCTCCTTTGGTCATTGGGCTGGGTCCGGGTTTTACCGCCGGTTTGAATTGCCATGCAGTTATTGAAACCAAACGCGGACCAACGCTTGGGAGGGTGTACTGGAGCGGTACTGCCGAGGTGGACAGCGGTTTACCGGAAGCCGTTAATGGATTTGTGGAAGAACGCGTACTACGAGCACCGAAGGATGGTTTTTTCAAACCGCTGGTACGAATTTGCGATTTTGTTTCCAAAGGTCAGCCGGTGGCGGAAGTGGATGGTGTGCCGATCCTCGCGAGATTTGACGGCGTGATACGCGGAATGGTAATGGAAGGATTGCCAGTCACCAGCGGAATGAAGGTTGGGGATGTCGACCCGCGTAAAGATCCCCGGTTGTGTAGTCTGGTATCCGATAAATCGCTCGCGATTGGTGGGGGAGTCCTTGAGGCGGTGCTCTCCCGGTCTGATCTGCGAAAACGGTTGTGTGGTGATTGATATGCGCTTATTGGATGGCCTACGGTTAGAAAAAACCAGCCGTCTCGCAATTGTTGGATCTGGTGGCAAAAGCACCATCCTGTTTAATTCCTCAAAAGAATTTGCCAGACCGGTTGTCCTGGCTGCCACTGTTCACCTCTGCACCGACCAGCTGAAACTGGCTGATACTCACACGGTCATTGAACATCCAGATGATGTTGAGCTTGCATTCCAAAAACCCCTGAACGGGATTACATTATTGACCGGGCCGATTGGAGAGAATAATCGAACGCGGGGTATCCAATCCCCAGAGATAGACCTCATCCGGGAGTTTTGTGACCGATTGGATTTACCGCTCCTGCTTGAAGCGGATGGTTCACGCAGACTGCCGCTCAAAGCCCCCGCCCAACATGAGCCGCCAATTCCGGCGTGGGTCAATCAAGTTGTGGTGGTCGTTGGGTTATCCGGGTTGGGTAAAGCTGTGGATGAGGAGACAGTTTTTCGGGCTGAAAAGTTTGCAGAAATAACCGGTACTCAACTGGGTGAAAAGATTACATTCGAAATGATCCTACGTTATTTGCTGGCGGATGAAGGAGGCTTAAAAAATATACCGAAAAATGCCAGAAAGAGTGTCTTTTTCAATCAGCTGGATCAGGTTGTTTTGAACGATCAGGAAAAACAAACCATATCCACACCTTTGTTGGAAAAATATCATCAAGTGATTTGGGGTAATGCTGCTCAGGTATCACCTGCAGAACGGGTAGAGCAGCGATTTGAACGAGTTGCGGGTATCATTCTCGCGGCGGGTGGTTCAACGCGATTTGGAAGGCCGAAGCAGATCCTGGAATGGCGTGGAAAGCCTTTCATCTGGCATGTGGTTCAAAAAAGTTTGCGGGCTGGTTTGCAGCCGATTGTGGTGGTCAGTGGTGCACACAACCAAGCAGTAGAAAAAGCTGTTGCTGACTTACCGGTTATGGTTGTGCATAATTCCCAATGGGAGATGGGATTGAGCACCTCGGTCAAATGCGGCCTGGCGGTTGTGGCTGATCAGGTTGGCGCTGCCGTGTTCCTGATGAGCGATGTCCCGCAGATTCCTCAGGGCGTGATTGAAAAACTGGTATCAGCACACCGTAAAAAGGCGGGCACAATTTTCTCCACTTCTTTGCAGGGGCAAACCGTGAATCCAGTATTATTTGACCGGCGTTGCTTTGAGGATTTATTGAAACTGGAAGGTGAGCGAGGCGGGAAGGCTTTGTTTAACAAATATTCGGTTGAAACGATTGAGTGGGAAAATCCAAATGATCTTCGAGATATTGATCGAGAAGAAGACTATGAGTGGTTGAGAGCACGGTATGGTTGAAAAATTGCGCGTAGCCAATGATGTAGCGGCGCTGGTGCTGGCGGCAGGTTTATCAACCAGGATGGGGCAACCGAAATTATTAATGGATTGGGGGGGAAAGACGGTTTTGCAAACGGTATTGAGTACTTTGCATTCCTGCGGAATCGTAAAAATTCACACTGTCCTTGGGGCGAATCGTGAGTTAATTCAACAGAGTATTCTGGCATTGCCATTTCCGGTTGAGATGGTTTTCAACCCGGATTTCGCCAACGGTGAAATGACCGATTCCATCCGGGTTGGAATCAGAACCCTACCGAAGGACGCCACGGCTGCATTGATTGTGCTGGGAGATCAACCTCACATGCGGATAGAAACCGTCAGTGGTGTATTGGAAACATATGGAAATACAGGCGCTAAAATTATCGTTCCGAGTTATAACTACCGCCGTGGCCACCCCTGGTTGATTGATCGAACGCTTTGGTCTGAATTAGAAAATCTGAATCCATCCTACACCCTGCGGGATTTTTTACGCCGTTTTCAGCATGAAATCCATTACTTCAACGTGGATTCGCCGAGTGTGCTTCAAGATCTGGATACTCCGCAGGATTATCAGCAATCGAAACCGATGTAAAAATCACGGGTTTGCATTCAGGTTGAAGGCTTGAAGGGCGGCTTGAAGGTAACGGTTATTCAGATTTTCGGGTGTTTCATTTTCAATCCAATCGTCGGGTAATACACCGTGATCACGGATGGGTGGTTCTAAACCCGGAATTTCCCATTCAGCTGCGGTGACGTGCAACGACGAGCCATCTTTCAGGTCAAAGACCAGCTGAATGGTATATTTTCCAAAAGTCGGCGTGCCAACTAATCTGGCTCGTTGCTGAGCTTTTAATGCGCCGGCGGTAATTTCAGCAGCGCTGGCTGTGGATTTATTTGTAAATATCACCAGCGGAATTTCAGTGAAAGGGCCGTCTTTGGAGGTTTGAATGGTTTGAGGAGGCTTGTCGCGGTAGGTTTGAGTTAATATTGGCTTGTCCGCAGGCAGGAATAATTCGGCAATCTTCACTCCGGTATCTACCAATCCTCCGCCATTGTTGCGTAAATCAAGAATGAAATGGTCAGCACCTTTCACAATCAAGTCTTTGATGGCTTTCTGAATTTCGTCCGGCGTGGTTGAGGACATGAGGTTGACTTGAATGAGACCGACTCGTTCATCCTCCGGCAGAGTATTCCAGGTAACCGAAGGGATTGGAATTTCCTCTCGGACGATTTGAAAGGAGTATTCCCGTTGTTCTTCTTCTCGGAAGATGACCAGCTGAACACTTGTCCCTTTTTCGCCTCGTAACAGAGATAATACATCATCCTGGGTCGTTTCTGTGGTTATCTTAACTTTATCCACTTCAATCAAGATATCTCCATCCAGTAGACCTTCCCGCCTTGCGGGTGAATCGGCGAATGGATAAAGCCTGTAGTTGTTTTGCGAATCGCGTTCTATGCGTGCGCCGATCCCACCAAATTTGCCGCGCAGCTGTTGACTTTGTAACTCATGCTGGGGTGGTTCGACAAATGTGGTATAAGGGTCATTGTAGGCCTGTAAAAGACCGCGAATCATCCCGTATTCAACTTTCTTCTGGTCTGGCAACGGGTAATATCCATGATCTAGCAATAATTCATAGGCTTGTTCGAGGAGTGGATAATTATTCTGGTTGATCGAAAAGAGTTGTTGGTCGCGGATATAGTAGCCACCTGCCAATCCGATTGCCAAATTCAGGAGGATAATCAAGCTTAACAGAGCGTAAAAGCGAAAATTTGGAGATTTTGACTTCACTTTACAACCTTCTAAATCTAAAAAAGATTTCTACCTCTTACCAGTATAATCCAGCAAAAAGGGTTCAAACAGGGAAAGAAGATGATTTCAGCGTATTGTATCACTCAAAATCCGGATGGGATTTCATTACAAAAAGCATTTGAGAAGGACGACTTAAAATCGCTGGATCAAGCCAACAGGTTGATACCGGATGGGGTTTATACCACTTTTCGAACTTTTGAAAAATTCCATGTGTTGGATTTAGAAGGACATTTTGACCGATTGGAGGGTTCTGCGCAGTTGCTTGGCAGAGAACTTAAATTGAATCGTCAGGCAATCCGCAACGCTTTAAGCGAACTGCTGAAAAACTTTCCTGCTGCAGAAGCAAGGGTTCGTATCAGCATTCCATTCACAACCGAAAATCGAGATGAGCTGCAGATTTACATTTTTCTGGAAAAATTAGTCTTACCTTCTTTGCGTGATTATCAAAACGGTGTGCGGGTGATCACGATTCGGATGCATCGGGAAAACCCTGCTGCAAAGACAACAACTTTCATTCATACGGCCGATGAAATACGGCGAAAATTACCGAACGAAATTAATGAAGCAATCATGGTGGATGAGAACGGACGCATGTTGGAAGGGTTGAGCAGCAATTTCTTTGCGGTAAAGGATGGAACGATTTTTACCGACGATCAGCATGTGCTGGCAGGGATTACTCGAAAGCAAGTATTGGAGATTATTCAAGAACTGGCAATACCGCTGCGTTATGAGGGTTTCCCGTATGCAGAATTAAAAACTCTTGATGAAGCCTTCCTCACCAGTACCAGCCGGGGAGTTTTACCCATTCATCAAATTGATGATCAGATCATTGGTCAGGGAATGGTGGGAGAGATAACCCAAAAAATAATGGAGCGGTATCAGAAAAAAATTCAAAAGGCAGTGCAGCCGATTTAAAAACCCTCATCTGGTGTATCTTCAATATCCCAATCATCTTCATCCGACTGATTTTCTAATTCTCCAGATTGCATGGACCGGATGAGTTGTTGGGCATCTTCGAACTGCCTTGCAGGCACATACAAATGAACTTCTCCCAATGGGCCGACCGTTAATCCGTAAACTGCACCGGCACTTTCCCGCCGCAGAATAACGGTGATTCCGGCTGCTTCCAGCATCAAACGTACCATGTCTGCTTCCAGCTGTCCGTAGGCTGTGAACACTTTTTGCAGTTCATCCATCATTGGTCTTTTCTCCATTTTTCTTGCTGGTCAAAATTACCTTGACCAACCGGTAAATCTCATCCAATCGTTGTTTGTAAGCGCGGTAATGATTGAAAATGCGTTGAAGATCAGGATCGGATTGATTATCAGATTTTTGAATTTCAGACTCCAAAGAATCCATCATGGCAAATGGCGTGAATTCGCCTCTTTGCTGTAAAGCTTGAAACACAAGTTTACTGACGTGCTCCTCATACAGGTAAAGAAAACGATATAGAATGTAAAGATTAGACTTTTCATCTACCTGTTCAAGGTGACTGGATTTTTGCTTGATGACGGCTTGTTTAAGCTGCTGTGACAAATTGTCAGTAAAGGATTTCATGAGGTTTCCTGATTTCTTAAGCGGTTTTGTTTCTGGATTAATCGCTGTCTTCGATGTTCTAATTCCATTCGTCTCTGCTTTTTGATATAACGCGGCATGGGTGACTGTTCGAGGTAGTTCAAGCCCAACTCCGTCCACTCAATTGCCTGAGAATAGGCTTTTTGTTGATGTTCGTAGAATTTGGCAATTTCGATGCAGGCACCCACTTCGTTGTATTCAGCGGCTTTCAGCCATAGGTTGAGCGCTTCTTCCGGTTGACCGGTGCGACGATGCAGGTTGGCAAACCTGTAAAGAGTCTGAATAAAAAAATGGGTGGGTAACCCGATTTCGAGACCGGCTTCATATAACTGAACTGCCCGGTTGTAATCGCCCAGTTCTTCATACAGGCGAGCAATCGCGATCAAATCCAGGCTCTGCGGGTTTTCTGCAGCGAGCGGATTATTTAATAATTGGGTCAAGTGTACAAACAATGCAGAGAGGGATAAGATATCAATCTGGTTATGATAGAAAACGCCTTGAAGAGGAGAAGCGTTCAAGGTTTGAAGATATTCAAAATAAATCTGCGGAACCATCCAGCCAGGAATCTCATCTGCTGAGCGAGTCAGGCTGAGAATCTCATGTTCCAGGTTGCCTAGCGAGCGATCATCCAGACGGTTGCGCCAGATTCGCCGTGTGAGTGAAAGCAGATCGATGTGATGTTTTTTCTTAATAGGTGATTGAAAACCGTTCAATACAAAGCGGTTGTTTAATAATGGCGCATCGAAGGATTTACCGTTGTAGGTCACTAAAACTTTGAAGGGAGTAAGATGTTCTTCCAGTGCAGTTAGGAATGCCGGTTCTTCATCGGGTTCCCGTAAAAACAGTTGAGTAAGGTGGTATTGATCATTTTTCCAGTATCCAAGGCCGACCAGAAATACAAAAGTTCCCGTCCCGCCTGCCAGACCGGAAGTTTCTGTATCCAAAAAAACAAATTCTTCAATGGGAGGATTGGATTCAAGGGAGATTCGAGACCAAGATAATAGGGGTGAAAGGTCTATCCCGGTTGTAAATTCAATAATTCCATGTTTGTAGTCTGCAGGATATTGTTTTTTTGAAATAAAAACATCTCCGAAAATGGTTGGATGATGTTGTCCAGAGATTACTTTTTCAATCGAAACCGAAACCTCAGGTTTTCGGTTTGGACTGTGAGAAACTGGTGGGTTCCCAAGTTGCATCCCCAGCGATTTAAGACGATTCAATAAGGAGTCATCCATACCTCTATTATAAGCGAAGGGGTAAGCCGTTAAGAATTTTAAGTATAGCCAGAGTCTCGGTTTTTTCAGCGCTCCCGTTTTCTCCACCAACCCCTACGCAAGCCGGACAACCATCAGTGCAAGGACAATTGAGGACAACTTCCAGGGCGCTGGAAAGGATTAATTCATGTTTGTCAAAAAGCATTTCGGATAAGCCGATTCCGGCAGCAGAGTTGTCATAGATCATAACGATGGGGCTGCCGTCACTAATCGGTGATTGTGGGTCACTATGAGACCCCAAATCTCCCGGATCGCATAAAACAAATAGCGGAGCAATTTGTGAAAGAAGGTAGCGCAAACCGGATAACCCGCTGCGGATGCGGACAACACTCTCAGCTTTGCGGTGGCAGGCCGGACAGAGAGTTATCAAATTTTCCAGGCGATTAGCCTGCTCAAAGGAGGGAAACTGGCGGAATGGTATTTTGTGATGTACATGGTGGGGGATGTTTTTTTCCGGAACGCCGCAAAGTTGACAGGTAAATCGGTCGCGTTGACGAGCCAGATTTCTTTGTTGATCCCAGTTTGGCCCATAATTGTTTGGCTTTCCTGACCACAAGTTGTTTTCTGAGAGAAGTTCTAAAGTTTGAGAATTGATTTCAATCCAGTAACCAACGGTTCGTAAAATACGGGGTGGCAGTTGCATTTCTTCAGTAGCAAGAATCTCTTTGCTCTGCCAGGAGATTTTTCGAAAAGCTTTCAATTGTTGGGTAACTTCAATCTCTCCAAAGTGAATGATACCACCAGGCACAGGACGGTTTTTCTCTTCAGATATTTTTTGAATGGTTTGGTCCATCAATGGTTGAGTGTAATAATCTCCGTTGAACGCTGAGAGAAGCACCCGTTTCTTCTCATAATTTAATTCTTCCACAAAATAAGATTGCCCCTGATGAAGATAAACGGCGTTGGGATGAACCATCCAATCCACACTACTTTGATCAATTTCACCGATGATGGTTAATCGCTCATCTTCCTCTAAATGCAGCAAAAACACCTCCCCGGATGTACTTCTCAGCGAAACGCTCTGAGATGGATATTGATTGGCGCGCCAGATAAAACGGTCAGCGGTTGCAAAAACCTCGCGATTTAAAGTTATTACCTGCAAGTATGGAAGAATATAATCCCATGAGAGTCCACCAAAGGTGTCGTTTTGTCGAAAAGGCAATTCAAACACAGCACAGCGGAGATGCTGCAATAAAATTAGAGGATTATTGGGATTAATCAATGCCATTTCCGGTGGTTTTTCAATAAGGTATTCCGGATGTTTGATGATGTATTGATCTAAGGGATTGGAAGACGCGACCAGAACAGCCAGCGAATCCTGTTTTTTTCTACCAGATCGGCCGGCCTGTTGATGAGTTGCTGCGATACTGCCCGGGTAGCCGCTGATGATCACCCCTTCTATCCCGCCAATATCCACCCCCAATTCCAAAGCGTTGGTTGCGACAACAGCTTTGGCTGTACCGTTTTTCAATGCTTGCTCAATTTTTCTGCGTTCCGATGGAAGGTATCCGCTGCGATAAGCAAAGATTTTATGTGCTTGATCGGGGTTCTGAGTTTGCAGTAACCTTACTCCAATTTCGACGTTTTTACGAGTATGGGTGAACAAAAGGGTCTGGATGCCTTTTACAATCAAATCGCCGCTCAGGCGAACAGCTTCGCTCAAGGCTGAACGGCGTACACCGAGTTCTTGATGAATGATGGGGGGATTGTAAAGGATAAAATACTTGTTTCCGCGAGGGGATTGATTATCTGAAACCTCGATAAAAGGTTCTTCAACTAAATTTTCCGCATGTTCTTTCGCATTAGCAACCGTTGCTGAAGTCAGAATAAAGGTCGGAAATACAGCGTAAAAACGGGCTATTCGCTTCAGGCGACGGAGTAAATTGGCTATGTGAGAACCAAAAACGCCTCGGTACAGGTGAACTTCATCCAGCACAACATAAGTTAAACCTCGAAAGTAGCGCTCCCACCCGGGATGATGAGGCAAAATTGCCGTGTGCAGCATATCGGGATTGCTGAGTAAAATTCGGGTGTTGTTACGAATTTTTGCGCGTTGTGAAACTGGCGTGTCCCCATCATAAATGGCGATTTGGGAATGTAAGGTTTTGGGCGACAGGCGCAAAAGATTTTTATACTGATCTTGTGTCAGTGCTTTGGTTGGAAAGAGCAACAAGGCAGTGGCAGTTTCATCTTCCAAACAGCGTTGCAGAATCGGCAGAAGATAACAAAGCGACTTACCACTGGCTGTTCCGGTTGTAATAATCGTGTTTTGAGAATGGGTAATTGACTGTATCGCTTCCGCTTGATGAAGATAAAGATCGCGAATTCCTTCCTTCTCGAGAATTTCCGATAGATTCGTGTCCAAAAACTCCGGTAATGGAACAAAACTCCCTCTACAGGCTGGAATGACCTGAATTGAGGTAATACCGGAAGAAATGGTGGGGTCAGCTTGCCAAAAATTTAAAACAGTCTTCATTCCGTAATTACAAACCCTCATTTTTTAGGTTTCTATTCAAAGGCATTTTTCATTATACCTTTCAAGATTCAGAAAATTAGGGGTGGGAAATCGTTTCTTTTTTTTTGCATCCTTGGCTATACTTTGGTTGTTTGATGTTATTTATGTGCACAGGAGTGGAATCATGAAACCATCCGGACGTTATCGTTGGTTTGTGGTAGGGGTGTTTTTTGTCTTTATGCTTCTGCACCAGGCGGATAAGTTACTGATTGGCCCATTGACTACCCCAATCATGGAGTACTTTCAAATAGATGAAGCCCAAATGGGGTTGGTTTTTTCTGGCGCAATCCTGGTTGGAGGAATTTTTTATCCCTTATGGGGATATCTGTATGACCGTTTTGCGCGGGCAAAATTACTGGCCTTAGCTTCATTGATCTGGGGAGCCACAACATGGTTGAGTGCTCTGGCAAAAACCTTTGGGGTATTTGTGGTGACCCGCGCGTCAACCGGGATTGATGATGCCAGTTATCCCGGTTTGTATTCTCTGATTTCGGATTATTTTCCGCCGAAAACCCGTGGTAAGGTTTACGGCCTCTTGCAGATTGCCAGCCCGCTTGGTTATATGATCGGAATGGTGCTGGCGATTACCTTGACGCAGGTGATTCAATGGCAGGGCATTTTCATCCTGACCGGTTCATTGGGAATTGTGCTGGCGTTTGTCATTTTTACCACCGTCAAGGAAATGCCGCGAGGGGGTACCGAACCCGAGTTGGAAAATATAGAACAGCATACCCATTACCGTTTTGAATGGAAGACGGCTCTGGGTTTATTCCGCAAAAAGAGTCTCCTCTTGTTATTTACCCAGGGCTTCTTTGGGGTTTTCCCATGGCAGGTGATCACTTTCTGGTTCTTCCGCTATCTGGAAACCGAGCGGGGTTTTGATTCCAATCAGGTGCTGGTTACGATGGTTATTGCCGTTTTATTTTTAGCAGCCGGCTACCCGATTGGTGGAGCTTTGGGAGATTACTTCTTCAAAAGGAATTTGCGGGGGCGTTTGATGGTTTCAGCATTCGGTGTAATAACGGGTGCGCTTTTGTTGTGGTTTTCACTCAGTATTCCCGAAAACAACACTTTGTTTTTCACTATTTCCATGGCTATTACGGCTGTATTCATCCCGTTTGCCGCACCGAATGTTCTTTCAACGGTTTATGATGTAACTCTGCCAGAAGTAAGATCCACAGCCAATTCAGTGCAAAATCTAATTGAGCAGGGAGGATCTGCTGTTGCACCTGCGTTGGCGGGTTTAATTGCGGTCAATTCATCTTTGAAGGATGCGATTCTGATCATCTGTGTGGGTGCGTGGATTCTGTGCTTTTTGTTTTTCTTAGGAGCAATTTACCTGTTGCCGCGTGATATTCAAGACTTGCGCCGTCAATTGGCAGAAAGGGCTGAGAAAGAAAAAATGGCGATACCTGATGGCAGTGTAAAAGAAAAATTTGCCTCTGCCCCAGCACAGGACTGACCATGAATTTCGCATTTCTGCCGTTTTTGTTATTGCTTGGGTGGGTGGTTGGAATTTTCTTGAATTATCTGGCGGATGTTTTACCCCGCACACGCCGATTGAGCGCACCTCACTGTCATCGGTGTGATGAGAAAATCAGCCTTGTTGATTTTTTTCTATTAAGAAAATGTATCCATTGTGGCTCAGCCCGCACCAATCGAACGAGAATTATTCAGAGTCTTTCGGTTGCCCTCATACCGGTCATTTTCTTTTTTCCCCCTGAGCGATTTGGTTTTTGGGTGACACTCCCTTATTTTTTATATTTTGCTCTTGTTTTCATCATGGATGTTGAACACCGGGTGGTGTTGTATGAAATGGTTGGGGCAGGTATTTTGCTGGGTATTCCAATGGGGATTTACTGGAATGGCTGGCTGAACACCATCATTGGTGGTGTTGCTGGTTTTGGGATCATGTTCGTTCTTTATTATTTTGGTGTACTTTTCAACCGGTGGATGTCCAAACGGCGGGGAGAGGAAATTGAGGAAGTTGCATTGGGATTTGGGGATGTCAACCTCAGTGGAGTACTGGGCATTATCTTGGGGTGGCCAAAAATAGCAATCAGTTTGTTCTTCTCGGTTGTGGCAGGCGGAGTATTCAGCGGGTTGTATCTGCTGGGCAGTTTACTTGCCCGGCGCTACCGTCCATTTACGGCTATTCCTTATGCGCCATTTCTGGTAATTGTTGCGGTGGTTTTGTTCTATCTCGCCTGATGTGCTCACAGGTGCGGCCCGGTTGCCAGCACCTCTTTTGTGACATTGTTGGCAAATTGGGTGCAATTGTTTTCAAATTGCATGATCAGGTTGCGAGCATACTCCTGATAGGCTTGCTTGTCCTTCCAGTTATATTGAGGATTCAGCACCTCTGAGGGAACACCAGGGCAAAACAGGGGAATGTGCAGTCCAAAAAATGGTTCCTGCCGGAAAGGCACTTCATCCAGGTCATGATTGAGTACGGCAGTGATCATTGCGCGAGTGTAAGGAAGATTGATACGCTTGCCAACCCCGTACGGGCCGCCAATCCAGCCTGTGTTGATTAGCCAAACCCGAACTTGATGGCGTAATATTTTTTCACCAAGTAAATCGGAATAGCGGTTGGGGTAAAGCGGTAAGAAAGGCGCTCCAAAGCAGGTTGAAAAAGTCGCCTGTGGTTCGCTGCCTAATCCTGTTTCGGTACCGGCTAGTTTGGAAGTGTAGCCGGAAAGAAAATAATACATTGCCTGTTCGTAGGTCAAACGGGCAATGGGCGGCATTACCCCAAAAGCATCAGCGGTCAGGAAGAATAAATTTTCTGGGTGGCCGGCATATCCCTGGCTGAAGCTGTTCGGGATAAAAGATAAAGGGTAAGCCCCTCGCGTATTTTCGGTATATTGATCGGAGTCAAAATCAACCAATCGGGTAATCGGATCATAAACAACATTTTCCAATACAGCACCGAAACGATTGGTGGCGGACCAGATCATCGGCTCATATTTAGGGCTGAGGCGGATGGTTTTTGCATAGCAGCCGCCTTCGATATTGAAAATGCCTTCGTCTGACCAACCGTGTTCGTCATCCCCGATCAACTGGCGTTCGGGATCAGAAGAAAGCGTAGTTTTGCCGGTACCACTCAACCCAAAAAACAAAGCTACATCGCCGTTTTTACCCACATTGGCAGAACAGTGCATGGAAAGTACACCCCGGCGGGGTAAAAGGTAATTCATAATCGTGAAGATTGATTTCTTTATCTCACCCGCGTAGCCAGTACCGCCAATTAAGACGATTTTCCGCTCAAAGTCAATCAAAATGACCGTACCGGAACGAACACCATCGCTTTTCGGATCAGCCTGGAAGTTTTCGCTTTGGAGGATGATGAAATCCGGAACCGTATGGGGGATTTGTGAAACTGGAACAGGGATTAATAAATTGCGCGAAAACAGGTTGTGCCAAGCTTTTTCGGTGATGACCCGAATAGTAAGCCGATAGTTCGGATGAGCGCCGGCATATACATCCTGCACAAAAAGGTCTCTGCCCTGAAAGTAGGCAAGAAACTTTTTATAAATTTGATCGAATGATTGTGGAGAAAGAGGTTGGTTGACTTTCCCCCACCAGATTTCTTCTTCCAGGTGTGGGTAATGAACAATAAACTTATCATTGGGAGACCTGCCGGTATGTTTGCCCGTATAAGCAATCACTGCCCCATCACAAGAAAGGGCAACTTCATTCCGTTTTATTCCTTCCTCAATCAGATTTGCAGAGGCGTAGTTCCAGTAAACATTACCAGTGTTTTGAAAGCCATGGTTCTCAATTCCGTAATTTGATGGAATTCCAAAGGCTTGCATCAAATTGATTTCTCCTTGTTATGAGTTTATGGTTTAAGGAGTATTCTCCGACCAACCCGAATACCAGTACCAGATAACGTCGGATGCCGGTTTACCGTGAATTGAGGCAGAGGCATCTTGGATGGCAACCGGAGGGAAGAACCCTTGCGAGATGACGCCATCAATCCATGAGCGCTCATTTACGGTTGTAAGAAGGGCTTTGTAAATCTCAACCTGAATTTGCAGGTCTTTGGATAATTGCTCTGGTGAAGAAAGCGGGGGCGAAAACGTATCGGTTATCGGACAATTGTTGGTGGTACAAACTGTTTCCTGTACCTGCGCCGAAGGAACAATGACCGCTACAAAAACTGGTTTATTGGTTGATTCGCGAAGTGGCCATAAAACCGAATCAAGGTAATTTGCGATTTGCTCAATTCTCTCTTCCGATGATAATGCGGAGGAAACCGTTGCTGGAATGGCAAGTTGAAGATACAGAAAATCTACGCGGTCCAGCCATTCCGGAATAACTGGATTCTCATCGGCGAGTAGGATATTCCAGCCAATCCTGCCGCTGTATCGCTGCCGGACGGCGTCCAAAATCAACTGCCAACGCTCTCCTGCGATATCCGGCACACCTGATGGTTGACCATCCGGGAGAATACCAGCTGGATAGGCAGGTGCTACGTCATTACCACCAAAGATGATTGCTGAAGAATTGGTTTGTGATGCTAAATCTGCAAAATGGAGGGCAAAGGTTTGATATCGTTCAAACCAGTTTTCCCACCAAATTTTATCAAGATGAGGTTGTGCCCAAATTTCCCCTTTGTCACGAATTTGCGGAAACAGCCATGCGGTAAGATTGGCTTGTTGGGCAGTTTGAACAGCCTGGATACTATCCTGCCACAGGGAATCTTTACCAATCTGCGGTTCGAAATTGGGGGTTTGAAGGTTTCGGTAAGACCAGGCAGGTGTGAGGACGATGGTATTGGCTTTCAGCAGGTTGATTTTATTAAGACCCCAAAACAGGTAAGGCTGCCAGCTGGGATTGTACTTGGGGCTGATTTCAATGCCGCGCACGAAATCAGGTGATCGAACCAAAGGCGTTGGGGCAATGATTTCGGTGGAACTCAGGGTGGTAGTCCAGTCGGACCATGCTTTAATCTCATCCCGGCGAATCTGGGGTTCACTGCCAATCGCCAACGGGTAACCGGTGGCTTGTAACCCAGCGGTGGCGACATCATCGGCATAACCACATTGGTCGTTGCGGCAGTAACGATATTGCAGGGCATTAAACATGTTCAGAGGACTGTAGAGGACAAACAACCATTGATTGTTGCCCAACGGCCACATCGGCAACGGATTGGTCCACGTGTATGGATTAAATTGAATTGAAACACTATCCTCGATTGGAGTGTTATTGGGGGAGCTCACCAAAAAAGTGATGGGAGCATTCTTTCCAGATTGCCATGTGTCAACCTGATCGGTGATGGTGGTATCCTGGGATGGTACAATGATTTGCCTGACGACAAATCCTCCGTTTGGGTCATGTTCGGCATTCCAAAATCCATCCCCCAGGGTGTATTTGTATCGCAAATCGAACCCGGAAGGCAGGCGGAGTGTGATAGCGTAGGCATTTTCGGCAACATTCTTAAGCAGAGGCGCTCGTGCTGCAAGTACACTAAATCCACCATTCAATTCGTTAAACGTATTCCCGAGTGGATAGATGTTTCCCACCATTCTAACTGGCAAACCTTGCAGATTGGAGGGGGGTGTCTGCACGATAAAAGTAATATTAACCCATTTGGATGGAGAAAGGGGAGTAAGCGCAAAGGTGGTCGAATTCGCTGCGACAATTGCCCCTTGCTGAAAGGTTTGGAATCTGCCATCCATGCTATAAATGACCAGATTATGAATACCTTCTGCCACATTCTCGACAATGAAAGTGCCATCGCTGGCAGTTAAGGTTTGAATCCCTCCAACAGAAACAAGGGCATTTGGGAATGGCGCTTTGGTATCGGAGTCAAACACCTGCCCTTTAATGGTCCCGGTTGGACCATTGAATTGAAAATCAGTCCAGCCGGCGATGGTATCCTGAACAAGGAGAGGATAATTGACAGCAGCCATGCGGTAACGGACTTGTTGGCCTTGAGAATTATATTCAACAAAATATGGAAAATTCCCCCTCAAGTAACGATACTTCACGATTGATCCAACCGGAAAAAGCAACTCGAGTTGATATGTCCCATCCGAGTTTTCAATCATGGGATAGCGTTGAGGATTCATCGCCAACCCAGTTACTTCATCCAGTATTTCCAGTGTAATTTCGCCTTTTGGGGCATCGGTTGGCGGTTTTGCTAGAAAAGTGACTTTGGTATAACTCAAATCTTGTTGGTTGACCGCTGCGGGGGCGGGCGCAGTTGGTGGTGAGCTGACCCACGAGGAAAAGTCCAATGAACATGCGCTGAGGAAGGTTAGAATTATCAGGACAAGGAATACAGTTTGAAAGGTGGTTGTTTTGTTTTCCATTTTCATCGAATTTCCCCAGCGAAAAAGTGTAATCAGAAAAAGAGAAACCGCTCTGGAAGGCTAATTCTGGTGAGCGGTTTTTTCATCCTGGTTTGTGAGAATTTTTTTGAATTTTTGCCTGATTTCCTGCTGTCGGTTGGCCAGGCTTCCCAAAACACCGTTTACAAAACGCGGTGTGCTGTCTGCCCCGAAGATTTTTGCCAGTTCAATTGCCTCGTTAATGGCAACTTTTACGGGTGTACATCCCTCCACCGCAAATTCCCACAGGGCAATCCGCAGAATGTTGCGGTCAATTACCGCCACTTGATCTAAAGGCCATTCGGGTGCGTGCTGGGCGATAAAATCATCCAGTTGATGGGTGATTGGTAAAACCCCGTTGATGATGTCGTAGGCAAATTTCACCAGATTTGCATCCAGTGTCTCGTCTTTGAGGCGCTCTTCCATGGCAGCCTGAGGAGAATGACTGGTCAGGTCGCATTCATAAAGCACCTGCAAGGCTAAGCTTCTTGCCTTGGTTCGGGGTTTCATAGCTCCTTCGTTGTTAATTTTCAAAAAGCAAAAATTTTCACAATTAAGAGGCAGTTATGCCGGTTTCAATGTCTTCCACATGAACATTGACTCGCCCAACTTCCATTCCTACCAATTCCGATACAGCGCGGGTAACCTGTTGTTGAATTGCCCGGCAAACTTCACGGACTTTTACATCACGATTGAGGACAACATAAAGGTCAATGTAAACACAATCATTTTCTACAGCAATCTTTATCCCCTCGCTCATGCCGCGGCTGAAAAAACGTTCCACTTCAGAGGGGATTGTTGCAAGCCGGTTAACACCGGGAACGCCTAAGGCTGTCAGCCGCGCAATGGATGTCAGTACTTCAGGGGCAATGGTGGTTTTGCCGGGGGGGCGGGAATTTTCGGTCATCCATCCTCCAATAACAAGGGTTTGGTTACCACACTTATTTATAATTATAACCCCTTCCGCAATAATCCATTCCAAAAAATACCGTCAAGAATTATGGTGAGGAGCGGTTAAGATCTGAATGAACTGGAGCGTCTGCGACTTTACCAAATCCAACTCCCGGTCTAATACGACACAATGTCCGCTGTTCTCCAACCATACCAATGATTTTTGAGATGAAGGTAATTTTGAATAGATTAATTCCGAGCCGGAAGGATCAATCGTTCGATCTTTTCTGCCTTGAAAAATCAAAACCGGTTGCTTTACTTGAAGAATCTGGCGTAGAACCTCTTTTTGAAGTTTTTCAAGTTGCGCAACGGCAGCCAGAGCAACTACGTTGTAGCCCTGCCACGGTAAATTTTGATTTTGATCATCCTCTTCATTATCTTCAGGTAGATAATTCTTGGGCATGATTTTTATGAAAGGGGCAAGCCATTTTGCGCGCCAGATTCCATTGATCTTGATGGCAGGGGCATATAAGATAACCCCTTTGATAGAAGGATGATTTGCAGCAAGAAGAAGGGAGAGCAATCCGCCCATTGATTCGCCTGCTACAAAAACATTGGGTGTGTGCTGTAACTTTTCCAATCCAATTCGAGCAGTTTCGTACCAGTCCTGCCAGTGGACGCGGATCATATCTTCCGGTTGGGTGCCGTGCCCTGGAAGCAGGGGAGAAAAAACGGAAAATCCAGCGGCATGGAGGTGCTCTGCTAGCGGTCGAACTTCAACGGTTGTTGCTGTAAATCCATGCAGCAGAAGGATGCCAGCTGGCTTTGTGCCTTGAAGAAAAAATGTTGAGCCATCGAGGTGAGGATTTTCAAAAACAGGACGTTTCATGGTTCAGTTCTGAGATGTGAATTTGGGTAAAAGTGCGGTTGCATGAGGAAGTACAACTGCGGTGAAATTAGTGGGTAGGATTTTGCGCGCAATTCTTACGGCTTGTTCAAGAGACTTTGCAGGAATGAAAAAGAACTTTTTAACCAGATCATCCGGCATTTCTGAAACCAGGATGATGTGATTCCTTTTCGCCTGAAGGGCAATCTGGAAAGCTTTGTGAGGGCCGATCCGAAACTCCATTTGTTTAAATCTGGCAATAGCCTGATCAGGAGTGGAAATTTGTTCAAGAAATTCAACAGCCTTTGCGCTGCCAATTCCTTCGGGGCAGGCTGCAACCAGGACAATGACCCCGTTTGGGCGGGCAAACAGTGCAGCGTGGGTTATGGCTTTTTGCGCTTGATATAAATTGATATCTTTGGGATGCCCACCGGCTGAGGCAATAACAAGGTCATAAGATGAAGAAACGGGCACCCTCCATAAATCATCTGAAATGGAGATGCCTTTTTCCATCACTGCACGCGGTGTTCCAAAGAGTGCAGTTAAGATTTGGCGGTTGGCATTTAAAATCACATTCAAAGCCAGGTGAATTCCCATCAAATTCCCGATTTCCTCTACATCCTGTCGCATTGGGTTGTGCTGGTATTCTCCCAAAAAAGCGAGGGGATCAATCAACATGGCATGATTGTGATTGATCGTTTCTCTTCCGGCCAGGCCAATAGCCGCGCTTTTAGCGCCACCTGAATATCCCATGAAGTGATGGGGTTCGATATTCCCAGTAACGATTCGTAAATCGGCTTGATAAAAACGCTTGTTGACCCATACAGGCGTTTTCCGTTTCGTGTGACCCAGAAAAATCAAATTGTCTTTGTCGTCGCAGTTATGAGAGAATATCCGGAATTTGTTTCGGTTAAGAATTGAAGCAGGGATGATTGCCTTTATCTGCTCATCTGTGGCAGGAGAGTGAGTACCTGTGGCGATGAAGAATTCGATCTCTTCGTCCGGAATTCCGTGTTCATTCAGCCAATCCAGCAAAGGAGGGAGTATAAAGGAATACGGCACCGGGCGAGTTTTGTCGTTTATGCTGATGGCGGCACATTTCGGTGGCGATGACCAATGGATGCCTTGCTGATCTAAAGGATTTTGTAAGGCTTGAATGACGACTTCGAGTGGATCGTCGGCCGGCCGGTATTCCTTTTGTTCGTAAAGGTCAAAAGGAAATTCTGGTTTGAAACGGAGTTGAGATGAACCATACGGAATTTGGATAGTTGCCATTTTATTGAGAAATTAGTGGGTCATCGAAGCGCTGGATTTCGATCCGATAGCCATTCGGATCAAGGATAAAGGCATGATAGATTTTGTATTTTGGGTTATAAGTTGGAGGTTTTTCTACGGTAGCCCCATTATTGATGAGTGTGGAGCACCATTCGTCCACATCATTGGTTACCAGGGTTAAGATAATTGACTTGTTGGGGGTTGGAATTTCTTCGCGGGAACAAAAGCCGATGAAACCTGTGGAAGAAATCCGAAAAATTTTACAGTCTCCTTGATCGCGTACCAAAGGGAGAGCGAGGATGTTCTGGTAAAAGTGGACGGTGGTTTTTAGATCAAGAACCGGTAAAAAGGTAATAAAATGATCAAACATTTTCATCGTAATCACCCGGCAATGCTGATTCCAATTAATCTGCCAATTCCGAAGGTGATTGCAGCAGCCAGCATGCCAAAGATCACCATTCGGGCGCCCGAGTACAAGATTGAACGACCCGTGAATAAGGTGATGGCAGCCCCAAGCACAAAAAGGCCGAACACACTCAATAAAATACTTAAAAGCAGGGCGGTGGTTCCGCCCAGAAATGTATAAGGAAGGACGGGTATGACAGCCCCAATGGCAAATAAAATAAAAGAAGTAATGGCCGCTTCCCATGCTGAGCCGCCAAGTTCCTCGGGGTCAATACCCAGTTCTTCGCGCGCAAGTGTATCCAGTGCGCCTTCCTTGTTTTGCATAATTTTGCGGGCCATTTGTGATGCCTGTTCGGCAGGAATGCCGCGGTATTCGTAAATCAAGGCCAGCTCCTCGGCTTCTTCCTCCGGGGCTTGTTCGATCTCAAGTTCTTCGATTTTGATTTGGTTAGCATACAATTCTCGGGAGGACTGAACGGAAAGCCATTCGCCGAGTGCCATGGAGAAAGCTCCTGCCAGTAAGCCGGCAATTCCGGCAACCAAAATGGAACGATTGTCCATGGTTGCTCCGGCTACGCCCATGACCAGGCTCAGGTTGCTAACCAACCCGTCATTTGCTCCCAATACGGCGGCGCGTAAGGCATTGCCTCCGGTTGAACGATGACGACCTTCCAATTGGGCGAGAGCGCTTCCCTCCATACCGCTACGGGCTAAGTTCTTAATCTGACCGAGAACAAGAGCGTGAGTTTGTTCATCTCTGGCCATGTGCTTTCCGGATTCGACTTTGAGATAAGCCGAACCGCCGTCTTTCTCCATAGCCTGCAGGCTTGGAATAATCATTTCAGGGCCGAAGCGTTTTGCCAGCCAGATTAATAGGCGAACGCGAAGGGTTGGTTGGAATGGGGGGGGCTCTACCCCTTCGGCGCGCAATTTTTCTTCCCAATTTTTGGCGTGTTTACGTTCTACAGCCGCCATTTTTTCATATACCTGGCGGATCCGTTCATCTTTTTCAATGCCTGCAAGCGCTTCGTAAATTGCCGCGCTGCTTAATTCATCCTCCCTGAAATCGAGATAAATTTTCTTATTTGCCATAATTGATTTTTCCTTAAGTCGGATTTATATGCAATTTTACTCTTTCTTGATTAAAAAAACGGAAAACAATTCCCAAGAATGACTTGTGAAAAATCTAATGTCCTGTAAAATATTAATATCATTATGATAGAAAAGGCGATTGGGGATTTATCACCTTTTCTTTCAAGCCAGTCTTTTTTAATCAATTTGTCTTAAACAATGCTTCATCTTTTTAAGGGATTACGGTTCAGGCTCACGCTGCTTATCTTGCTCGCAATCTTGCCAATGATATTTGCGGCGGGATTTTTTGCATTCAATTGGGGGATGAATATATACCGGAATCTCGAAAATCAAACCGAGCTGCTGGTCAATAGCGTTGCAGAGCGGCAATTGTGGAGCGTGGAAAATGCTCAAGTTGTCATTGCCGAATTAGGCGCGCGAGTTGACCGCAGGTTACCGTTGCAAATCTCGGAATGTAGAAAATTATTGAATGAGTACTATATTCGGGGAAGTTTTGTCAGTCTGGCAATTTTAAATGAGCAGGGAGATATTCTCTGTGATGTACCTGAGTCATCTTCAGTGAAAAATATTGCGGGGGTTGAATCTGTGTCCCAATCACTGGAGAAACAGTCATTACAAATCGGGACAATGCAGGTTGATCCGTTAACAGGGCGGATGGTGTTGCCGTTTGTATTTCCGATTCAAAGAGAGAATAGTAAGTCGAGCGGTTATATTTATGCCGGAATCCCAGTAGAACTGATCCAACAATTAATTATCCGCTCGGGCACCCCCCCGGAAACCGAAACCGTGATGACCGACTTGAGCGGGAGAATTATTGCAGTTCTACCTGAAAACCCTGATTTGATTGGGACGAAAGACCAGATTTTTGATCAAAAAATTTTGAATGACGAGCTGGTTAATCAGGGTAAATTTACTTCAGCTGGAATGGATGGCACTATTCGCCTGTTTTCTTATCGAGTAATTGCGTTTGAAGGTCAGCCATTCGCAATTTTACGAAGTGGATTACCCTTTGAAAATGTCAATCGAGAGTTTCAAAAACTGCTTTATACGATAGGCTTTTTGTTCATTGCGGTTTTCTTGCTCAGCATACTTCTGGCATATTTGATTAGTGGAAGAGTTTTGGAAAGGAGAAGCGAGCCGCTTTTGGATGCGGCAAAAAAGATTGCCCGTGGTGATCTGGCGGTTCGCACAAGACCGCGAACAAAAGCCACCGCAGATGGATTGTTGGAACTGGAAAAGACCTTCAATCAAATGGCGGAAGCGCTGGAGGAACGCGAGAAATCACACCGAAAAATTGAAGAAGCGCTGAAGGAATCGAACGAGAAACTATCGGCAATTATTCGTACTTCGCCACTAGCGATTGTTGTGGAGAACATGGAAGGAAGGGTGATTGAGTGGAGCCTGGCCGCAACTTCAATTTTTGGGTGGACAGCTTTTGAGGTTATCGGAAAAATGATACCGGTTTTGTCGGCGGATCAGAAGGAGTTTTTTCAGTCCACTCGAAATCGAGTTTTGGCGGGAAAGACCATTCAGATTCAAGAAGTCAAGTGTCGAACCAAAGATGGGAGGGAAATTCCGGTTGGTCTTTCTGCCGCCCTATTGAGAAACACCTCCGGTGAGGCTGCGGGGATCACCTACCTTTTTGCTGACTTGAGCGAACAAAAGAAGGCATTGGAAACTGTAACGGAAACCCAGCAAATGTTGTCGGTTTTATTACACAATCTGCCCGGTATGGCATACCGCTATTCTTTGAAAGAACGACGGATCACCTTTATCAGTCCGGGGTGTGGGGAGTTGACAGGGTATTCACCTGAAGAATTGCTGGAGGGCAACCCGATTCAATTTCAGGATTTGATTCATCCGGACGATCGTGGCGAAGTTGCCAAAACGATTGAGGAAACCGCCGTGGGAGGAAAACCATACCGGGTGATTTACCGGATTCGAACTGCCAACCGCCAGACGCGCTGGGTTCTGGAGCAGGGGGTTGGGCTGACCAACAACGGGGGTTCGATCCATGCTGTTGAAGGGTACATTACAGACATCACGGAAGTAAAAAAGCGAGAAAGAGAGATGGAAGTGATTGCCTCGATCAGCGCTGTGATGCGTTCTGCGCGAGGTAAAACTGAAATCAGCAGCATTGTGCTTGACCAAATTGCCCGTCATCTCGATGCTGACGGAGGTGCCCTTGCTTTTCGTGAACCGACCGGATTGAGTGTGGTGGAAATGGCGGTGGGAATCCTCCGCCCAATTCAGGGTTATCGCTACAATCGTGGAGAAGGCCTGATCGGTAAAGTGATTGAAAGTGGAATGCCAATTTTTGGAGATGAAATCGGATTAGATAAAAGTTTCATGATAGCGGATATTGAAGACCGGGCAAATGCGGTTTTGTGTGTGCCCTTGCTTGAGCGCGAACAGGCGATGGGCAGCTTGCTCATAGTGCGGGAAAACCCCTTCTCTCAGGACGATTTGAGATTGGTTACTTCTATATCGGACATGGTGGCAACAGCAATTCGTCGGATCACTTTATATGAGCAAACCGAAAAGAGGCTGCAACAGCTGGTTGCGCTACGAACCATCGAAACAGCGATCACCTCCAGCCTCGATTTCCGCTTCACCTTGAGTATTTTGTTGGATCAGGTCGTATCGCAGTTGAACGTTGATGCTGCGGACGTGTGGTTATTTGATGCCAAGACCGAAAGATTGGTATTTGTAGCCGGTTGGGGTTTTCGCAGTCTGGAAATTCGTACCAGTCCTGCGCCATTGGGTTGGGGTTTGCCAGGAAAGGTTGCCCAGCAGCGATCTCCCATTTTTGTGCCTAATTTTTCTGAGTGGGAAGGGGAGAAAGAACATATTATCCCGTTAGAAAGAGAGGGATTAAATTCATATTATGGAACACCCATTATTGCTAAAGGCCAGTTACATGGCGTTTTGGAGGTATTTCAGCGACATACTTTACGACTGGATGCTGACAAACGTGAATTTTTAAATTCGTTAATATCCGGCGCAGCAATTGCAATTGACAATGCCAGAATGGTGGAAGATTTACAGAAAACGAATCGCGAGTTGGCAGCAGCTTATGATCAGACCATCCTTGGTTGGTCAATGGCACTCGAAATGCGCGATGCTGAAACGGAAGGTCATACCCGGCGGGTGGCTGAAGCCACCGTAAAGCTTGCCCGTGAAATGGGTTTGAGCGAATCGGAAGTAGTTAATGTTTGGCGCGGAGCGGTTTTACATGATATCGGTAAAATGGCTGTGCCGGATACTATATTATTGAAAAAAGGCGAGTTGACAACGGAAGATTGGAAGATTCTACGAAAACATCCGTTGTATGCTCAATCCATGCTTTCAGGAATTGAATTTCTGCAGCCGGCTCTCGATATTCCCACATTTCACCATGAGCATTGGGATGGCAATGGCTATCCATTGGGATTGAAAGGTGAGCAAATACCCCTGCCAGCGCGAATTTTTGCGGTGGTGGATGTGTGGGATGCTCTGCGTTATGATCGCCATTACCGGGCGCGCTGGGAAGAAAAAGATGTCATAGATTACATTACAGGTTTATCAGGAAAACAATTTGATCCGCGGGTCGTTGAAGTGTTTTTGCGAATGTTGAATGAGGGTAAGTTATAATCCATTTACGATGATATTCGAAAATATAATCTTCAGTAATGGTTTCGATAGATGGCTGACGGCACTGGGGACAGTGCTGGCTGCTTACGTCTTTTTTGCCTTACTGAAAAGTATTCTTGGTTCAAATTTTAAAAGCAGGGCGGAATTTTCCAAATTCCAAAGTTTTCGACTCCTTGATCGGATTGTTCACAATATTAAAGGCTGGTTTTTATTGTGGCTCAGTATTTACATAGGGAGTTTGTTTTTAGAGTTAAGCGAGCCAATGCTTTCTGTACGTTCAATGGTTACGGTTGCCGTTGTCTTGCTTCAGGTTGGTTTTTGGGTGCTGGGATTAATTGACTACTGGATTGAGCAGAAAGCACTGAGCGAGGATATGGGCGGGGAGCGAAAGACAACCCTGAGTGTGATGGGTGTAATTTTAAAAATTGCTGTATGGATTTTTGTTTCCTTAATCATCCTGGATAATCTTCCTGGTGTAGAAATTACAACATTGATTACCGGTTTGGGTATAGGGGGTATCGCGGTTGGTCTTGCGGTTCAGAATATCCTAAGTGATTTGTTTAGTTCAGTGTCAATTGCCTTGGACAAGCCCTTTGTTATTGGAGATACGATTAAATCTGGTGAATTTATTGGGACGGTTGAGAGCATTGGCTTGAAAAGCACCCGATTGAGGAGCCTGAGTGGTGAACAATTGATTATCTCCAATTCAGATCTGCTTTCCAGTCGAATACAAAATTTTAAGCGCATGGACCGCAGGCGGATTTTGTTCTCCCTTGGGGTCACTTATGATACATCCCTCGAAAATCTTGAGAAAATTCCCGCGTTATTGGAAGATATCATCTCAACCAAACCCAATGTCACTTTTGATAGAGCGCATTTCAAGGAATTTGGTGTTTTTTCTTTGAATTTTGAGATTGTTTATTTTATCGAGAGCAGTGATTTTCGACAGTTCATGGATGTTCAACAGGAAATCAATCTGGAAATCTACCGCAGATTTGGTCAGATGGGCATTCAGTTTGCTTATCCAACCCAGGTCGTTTACACTCGTCAAAATTGAACATAGTTAACTTTCGCGAATTTGCTCGATTACAGCGCGGTAGAATTCTTCCTGATATGGGGCAGGTCCATTGCCAATTACCTCGCGCACTTTTCTACGGGTCCATTCCACCATGCGTGTTCCGGTGGGGTTTTCTGGCGGGCTGAATTTCTCAAGGTTGATAATTTTGGTCGTGTCGGCAACGAATAGGATACGGCGGTCGGGGCGGTAAATTAGCGCCGAAAAGTACGATTCACCATCGCTGATTGGTTGTGGCAACAAAATCATGGTGATCAAAGTACGGTTGGCTGGTTCCCGGAAATAATAATTCAATCCGAACGAATCTCTTTTCAATGCGGGTGGACATTTCTCACCTGCAAGTTTCCAGTAAAAGCTCAGAAATTTATTTCCGTCTCGGTATAAAAACTGTAAAAATTGTTCAGGTGACGAGTGAAACAAAGAGGGGATGACCTCATCAGTAAAAATCTGAGACTGGGATTTTCCTTCATTCATTCACAATCACCACTTATACAATAATTAAAACGAAAACAAATTTCAACCAATCGTCAAATCTACATAGCGAATGATCTAAGAACTGCTCAGGGTTGAGGAACGAGGATAGATGTGGCAACTTCATAAGCCGCGCGCAGGCCGGATTCGATAGCGCCTTGAATCCAGGCGTGATATAAGGATGTATGTTCTCCGGCAAAGAAGATTCGCCCTTCGGGATTGCGAATGTGATCATAAAGCAATGTCTGTTGACCGGGGTCAAATAAGGCGAAGGCGCCGCCGGCAAATTCGTCGTCATGCCACATGTAGGAGTGGCCAACCTCAAATTCATCCTGAGCACGTGGGTGAATTGCGGTGACATTCTCCAGTGCCTGACGAAGCCTTTCATCCGGGGGGAGTGATCCCCATCGTTGGGCGTCTTCACCCCAGGTGTATGAGGCTAATAAAACACCTCGTCCGGTTGGATTGGGTTGTTGCGGGTAATACATATTGCGTATAGCCAGATCAGTAACTGTACCGCCACCCGCAATACCTTCCTCTTCCCAAAAACGTCTGCGAAACTGGAGAAATATTTTGGCGGAGGCGTCATAATGCAACTGTCGGATAGCCCGCTGCTTTGCCGGACTGAATGCTGGGATTATTTCAATATGGCGTAAGACCGGAAAAGGCAGGGTGATGATGGCATAATCGCCGGTCAGGGTATGCTTGCCTGAAATCGAGCGAATGTGAAAAGTCACTGAGGCGTCATTTTGCTCAATGGCGGTAATTTTTTGACCATACCAGATGTTCTCCCTCAAGTCCGCCAAAAAAGCATTCGGGAGTTGATCCATCCCTGCTTCGATGGTGACCATTTCCCTGTAATATTGACCAACTTCTTCTCTCAACAATTCCAGAAATGATGAATTCATGATGGCTTCCTGATTAAAAAGCAAGCCAAAGCGCTCAATAGCGGCTTCTGACCACCCTTTTATTTCTAAAAATTCTCGGACGGAATATTCATCGTATTCACGGACAATTGAATCCCAAGCGGAATTGCCCTCTTTTTCGACTTTCCTGATAAAAGGTTGAATTGCTTCCAACCATAATTGTTCAGCGCTTTTTTGTTTTTCTGCGTCAGTTAACTTATATCCAAAAAATTCGGTGGTTTGTTCTGCTTCACCCATGCGGATTTTTTTGCAGTTGATAAAAATATAGGCGGATGGATTGTGATTGATGAAAGGGATGGTTTTGAGTCCAAATTTATTAATATATGCCAAAGTTAAAAAATGATTTGTGGGGATACGCATTGCACCAGCCTCTGCAAACAGCCCATCCGAAAAGGGATGGCGCAATGTCAGGATGCGACCGCCGACACGCTGCTGGGCTTCGATGATTTGAACCTCATAACCAGCCCGCTTTAATTCGCTGCCGGCTACTAATCCAGCAACTCCCGCCCCCGCAACGAGTATTTTTCGGGATTGGGACGTTTTCGGCAATCCTTGATGAATCCATTCCAAATATTGGGTTTCATCGAATAATTGAAGATTCATGTTTTCACCTCTGAATTTTCAGTTAAAGAACATAATTCGGGTATAATCAGGTTGATTTTATCTTTTATAACATTTTTCTTGACTTCAAGGAATATAAAATGGGAATTGACACAGTACAAGACGGGGTTGTTGTAGCGCTCGAATACTCTTTATGGGTAGATGGAGAGATCGTTGACAGCTCGAATGGAACTCCATTGGAATACCTGCACGGGTTTAACAATATTATTACCGGTCTGGAAAACCAGCTCAACGGTTTGAGTGCTGGCGAAGAGAAAGAAATTGTTGTGAAACCTGAAGATGCCTACGGGCAGTATCATCCCGAGGGGGTGTTTGAACTACCAAAATCGCAATTTCCTCCTTCCTTTCCCTTTGAGATTGGCTATCCCTTCCGGGTACGAACGGATCAGGGTCAAATTCTGAATGCTCGAATTGTTGGCTTGAAGGATGAGGTGGTCGAGATTGACACAAATCATCCGCTGGCGGGTAAGGAGTTGCGGTTTTTTGTGCGGATTGCAGGACTCAGGGAAGCTACCGACGAAGAATTGATTTCGGGCAGGGTTGGAGGCGGATGCGCTACCTGCGGTTCAACAAGCGGCTGTGAAAGTTGCGGCTAGAAATTGGTTTCATTGTAAAAAGTAACCCGATCCCGTCCGTTCATCTTTGAATTGTACAGTGCCCGGTCTGCCCGCTGGAGCAGTTCATCCAGAGAAAGGCCGGGATCGTTTACGTTGCTTGCCAGGCCGATGCTCAGCGTAATGGGGATCGAAACACCGCCGGCTGTAATGGGCTGCTGAGATAGGGCTTGCCTTAACCGTTCGGTCAATCTCCGTGCGCCTTCCTGAGTTGTTTCGGGCAGTAAAATAACAAATTCATCTCCACCGTAACGTCCCAGAATATCAACCTTACGCAGTACGGCCTGCATACACCGCGTAATATGAACCAGTACTTTATCGCCTGTTTTATGCCCAAAGGTATCATTCATTTCTTTGAAGTGATCTACATCAATCATAACCACCGATACCGGGCGTTGATAGCGTTTTGCCTGTTCCATGATTCGTGAAGCAATTTCGAGGAAATAGCGCCGGTTGGCAACGCCGGTAAGCGAATCCTGGGTAGCCAGTCGTTCCAGCGCGGCCTGAGCTTTTTTGCGCTCCTCGATTTCTTTTTGCAGAGCAACGTTCCTGAGTTGATAAATTTCGGCATCTTTGCGGGCGTTTTCAACCTCGTGAATGACCTCAAGCGTTTTCAGACGACGATCTTTGTCCTCGTTATACACAATTTGATACACGGACATATATTTTTCATATTCTTCGAGGGCTTGCAAGTAATCTTCGGCACTCTTGTAGGCCTGTGCCAGTGCCTGATGACATTCCATCTGTTCATTTTGAGCGTTAAATTCATCAGCAATGGTCAATGCGGCCTGTAATGCCTGCACAGCAGCCGGAGTGTTGCCCATTGAAAGATGAATCATTCCCATCTTTCGATAGGCTCTGGCCAGTTCAAGACGTTTATCGAATTTTTTTGCCACATCGGCAGAGAGTTGAAAGAAATTGAGCGCCAGCCCAAATTCTCCTCGTTTGAAATAAACCTCTCCCAGTGTATTGAGCGCTTCAACTTCTCCCCGATGAATGCCTAAATTCTGGTAAATTTCTACACCGCGCAATCCGGACTGCACCGCGCTTTGGTGGCGGCCACATTCGGCAAATGCCTGACTGAGATAGACCTGCACCGCGGCTTCCAGTTTCAAATCGGTCAGATACTGGGCGAGATCAAGTGCCGTCTCTAAATGGGGGAGGGCTTTTTCGGCTTCGCCCAGCAAAAGATAAAGTTTACCCAGTTTGATGCGCACAGCCGCTTCGCCGTTTTGATTCTTAAGATTTTGAAAAGCAGAAAGGGCGCGGATCAGGTATTGGAGTGCTTCGGGATAAGACCCCATGATGATCATGCCACTGCCAAGGCCCAATAACGCCTCGGCAGTTTCGTTCGTGTCAATCGCGGGGTTGAAGCATTCCAGAGCGCTGATGTAACACGGAATTGCCTGATGGTATGCGTCCAGTTCCAGCAGGGCTTTCCCCTGGGCAATCAAAGCCCGCCCCAATACTTTGCGGTGTTCCAGGCTGGAGGGTGCATTTTCCCCGGCCAAACGGGCTGCTTCGCGAGCCAGTTCAAGAGCACGCTTGGGGTTGCTTTGGGTCAGCGGACCGGTGCGTCTGAGCAGCGCTTCGATCTTCTGAGCAGTGTTTTCTCTGGTTGAAATTAGAAGATTTTCTGGTTCAGTATCGCTCATCGTTTATTTTTCCCCCTGCAATGGTGCAATTTTGATGCCGGGGAGAGGTCCTGGGCCGCTCCCCGGCGGTTTGTATTTAAGGTGTGCGAATTTCAGCTTCGAGGTTGATTTCGCCGTTCTTTTCAAAAATGAGCGTGACGGGCAACTTTTCCCCGGCTTTCAACTCTTGCTTGAGGTTGATCAGCATGATGTGATAGCCGCCCGGTTTAAGTTCCACTTTGCCGTTGGCGGGAATTACAACACCGTCCACTTTTTGCATTTTCATGATATCGTTTTCCATGCGGGTTTCGTGAATTTCCACCGTTTCGGCAACGCTGGTTTTGGCGGCAATCAGGCGATCATCCTGTTTAGTTTGATTATAAATCACCATATAAATTGCGCTGGTTTTACCGCCCATCGAATTGTGGTTTTGTTCCATTGGCATGGAGCCGGTTGTGGCGCGCGCCCAGGCATCCTGGACGCTGATCGAATTTTGCGGCGGGGCAGAGCAGGATACCAGCAGAATGAATAACAGACCCAGCAGTAAACCCTTTTTCATGACTGTACTCCCAAAGTGATGTAAAATGTGATTTTATGATAAAATTATATCAAATAATATCCAAAATGTAGAATAATCAAAAGGTTGTACCATGATTCGCGAAGTTCGGCACCAAAAAATCATCCAGTTGATCACCCAGCACCAGGGCATGAGTGTGGGTGAATTGAGGGCAGCGCTGCAGGTTTCTGCCATGACCCTTCATCGCGACCTGAACGTGCTCGAATCCAGGGGTTTGGTGCGCAGGGTTCACGGTGGTGTTGTTATCATCGGCGGGACGGATTCTGGAGAGCTTTGTGTTTACTGCGGTAAGCCAGCCCCGGCAAGGACTCGAATGATGTTCTTCACCGAAACCGGGCAGAGGCTGATTGCCTGTTGTGCCCATTGCGGCATGGGACTGATGCGGCATGCCAAAGGCATTTCCGCCGGGCTGGGGGTGGATTTCATCCATGAAACGGTGGTGGATGTTCCGCGCGGCTACTTCCTGGTAGAGCCGGATGTGCAGGTGTGTTGCAATCCGGCGGTGCTGGTTTTTGCCCGCAAAGTAGATGCCGAACGAATGCAAAAGGGGTTTGGGGGAAAAATTATGAACTACGCTGAGATTTATTCGTGTTTTATGGATGCGCCGCTGTCCGAATTGCCTTGCGGCGGTTCGAGTTGAACGAAGTTGTTTAGCTCCAAGAGGAACTCTTCCATATCCAGCCCGTAATTCCAGACGGCATCCGCAATCGTGTCGAATTTTGACATCCAGCAGCCAACACAAACCATGCGGTGGCGGATAAATACCGGAATGGTGGCGGGGTGATCGCGCAATAATTCGCTGATGCGGGCAGTCGGATGAATTTTGGCGGAAGGTCGACTCATTTTCAATTTCCGAATTCTATCTTTTCATCATACCTTGTAATGAATTGGATTAATTTGCGCAAAATCAATCCAACGGGATGGAGTCTTCTTCTCAGGTTTCCTCATCGGCAATTTTTACCAGTCCATGAGGATGAAGAATGATGAGGCGCTCTCTCCCCGAATGAATCAATCCCTGCGTTTCCCATTGGGAGAGGGTGCGGCTGACGGTATAGAGCGTGGTTCCGACCATTTCGGCAAGGTCTTGACGGGAGAGGGGCAGGTTGACCTCTACACCGCGCTCGGTTTTTACGCCAATTTGATTTGCCAGACGGAGAATCATGCGCGCCAGCCGGCGTTCTACCCGCTGGGTAGCAATTTCAGTGAAGCGCTGCTGAAATTCCTGGACATGCTCGGCAAGGATTTTTACCGCATTGATGGCCAGTTGAGGATATTTGACCAGCAACTGGTCGAGGGTGGCTTTGGACCAGACGATGGCGGTGCAGGGTTCGATTGCCTGAGCCGAAACCGGATAATGCTCGTTTTCCGCCAGGGCTACGGCTCCAAAAGGGGTAACGGGCACAATGATGCGCAGTAAAATTTGCTGACCGTCCGAGGTAAATTGCGACAGGCGCACTTTGCCCTGGCTGAGCACATAAAAGGCTTCGGCAGGATCATCCTGCATAAAGAAAAATTCCTCGGCGCTGATCTTTTTTTGACGCCCGGTGTACAGGATAGTTTCAACCTCTAAAGGGGAGAGGTTTTTAAATAACCCAAGGTCTTGCGGGCGAGAAACAGGCTGAAACGGCATAGAGAGATTTTAACACAAAGCCAAGGCGGGTCAGGTGGTGAACTGCGGCTTGACAAAAGTCATGATGCAGAGATGACAAATCTCTTAATTGGTGGGGAAGTTCGTTTTTTCAACATTTTTACTTGACTGCTGCTGGCGATTTTGCTAAAATTTATGCAGAATTTACGTCAAATTTACGGGGAATTTACCAGAACTTTACGCGTTTTTTATGGAGGTGAGAACAAGGGGGAAAAGAGTTAATTTTATTTCACCAGAGTTAATCCGGTCGGGTATTCGCTAAATTTTTCAATTTGGAACAAAAGGAGGATTGATCAGATGAAACCGTTGTCGTTTCTATTCCGTTTGGGGTTGATTGTTGTTCTGGCTTTCAGCGTACTGGCGGTTTTGCCTTTGCCTCGGCCAGTATCTGCGGCTACAATCACGGTTTGCGGTAGTGGTTGTTACTACACCACCATTCAGGCGGCTGTAAATGATGCGAACAATGGGGATGTGATCGAGATCCAAAGTGGAACGTATACCAGCGGGACAATAAATATTTCAAAAGCTATAACAATAAAGGGAATAGGGACAGATCCCGTTGTCATACAAGCCGGAGCCAATGGTGGTTATGGGCTTAACGTTTCGGCAAACAATTTCACTATTGAAAATGTTACGATTGAAAATTACAACAATGCAAATTATGGTTTGAAAATTTCGGGTTCAAATAATGTTTCTGTTAAAAAAGTTGAATTCAGGAATTTTGACCGTTCTGGCGTTGATTTGATCGGGTGCAACAACGCTGTTATTGAAGATGTTTATTCTCACGACAATGGCGGTGTTGGGATTGCGGTTTCCAATTCAACAAATATCACGCTGCGGAATATCACCACCTCAAACAATGCGTGGGGCGGAGTTGGTTTATTCACCAATAAGAATTTTTATCCTAATAATTTGAGCGATGGAAAAACTGGATTAGACGGTATAACCCTCGAAGGGGTTAATTCTTTTGGTGAAGTCAATCCCTTATACACTGAACTTGCCGATGCTTCCCATGTCATTCGCAATTTCACCCAAACGGAATTTGCCTATGTTGTCAGGAGTACGTTATTGCCATTACGTACGGGGTATCAGAAAACCAAAGAATCGGCCCTGGCATTTATTAATGCCGCAAACACCGTAAATCCAACTTTCAAGCCGACTGCGGCTATTCAGAAGTTATCTGACGAAAGTTTTTATGTGTTTGATACCATGAAAATCCAGCCGGCGATAGATCTGGTGGAGGCGGGTAAGACAATTTATGTTTACCCCGGTACTTACAATGAAACAGCGGTTGACCGCTATGTGTTGGGCAACAATGGTCCGCACCAGTTCGGTTTATTCATCGAGGACAACAAGGATGGAATTCGTCTAATTGGCGTCTATAGTAATGGTGACCCAATTGTGGATTATTCCCAAGTTAAGGCCACCATCAACACCAATGCAACCAACAATTTTGGTTACTCGGGGATATTTATTGAAGCCGACAATGTTACCATTCAGGGCTTGCGAATCGGCCCAAACACACCATGGGATAATAAAACCATTGAAGTGATCGGTGACAATTTCACCTTGAAGCATTCGCACATTGCAGTGCCAGACGGAGGTTCTGTTTATATCAATGACTGGAGATTTGATAATAGCAATCAGGTTTCTCAGGTTTCTCATGTTAAGTCATATTTTATTGAAGATAACTGGTTCGAGTTTGGCTCCAGTGTAGACATTGCCAGCGGTGCGGGTTATTCGGGAAATATTGAAAACCGGAGGATTTTCAGAAATAAATTTACTGGTGGTCAAAGTGTAAATTGGGCGCTGATTTCCTTCAACGGCTCTGGAGAAGTTCCTTGGTACACCTATCCAATTGGTGGTGCGATAGTTCGAGACAATGAATTCAGTGGCAGCACGCAGTATATTCGAGCCCGCAGCAGTTATGATAATTCTCAATTTGACTGGAAAGCATTTTGGGAAGAAAACACCTTTGACAAAGCTGTGGTTACTCTTGCTGATGTAGCCAGCTTTGATTTGCGTGCTTATGCCTACACAAGCGGATCCTATAACTTTACCAATGTAAGAAGGATTGGTGCTCTTATACAGGGCGAAATTAATAATGCGGTTATGGGTGACACCGTCCTCGCTAAGCCAGGTGTATATGTTGAGAATCTCATATTCAACAAACCAATCAGCCTGATCGGTTCAGGTAGCGGCGACAATTCATCAGAAAATACGATTTTGAGAAAGAACACGAATGCTGCGGTTGTCACTCTGTCGGCATCCGGTTCAACCAGCACACCAATCCTGTTAAAGGATTTGCGAATTGAACCTGTGGGGGTGTATGGAATTAATGTGCCGAGCGGATTGGTTGAACATGTGACATTAGAAAATGTTAAGGTTGTTGGATCGAAGCCAACAAATGATACCGAGAGTGAGGTCGGCTTAAAGGTGGCAACCTCTGCAACACTAAAATACTTAACCGTTGAAAATTCGGGGTTTGATAATCTGCATTATGGTTGGTATTTTGCAAAGCACGGAGACTGGACGGCCAATAGCAGTACAGTGGAAAGCGTTGTTGTTGAAAATACCACGTTCAAGGAGAATGCTGCTAAAGGAATTTATGTTGAGAAACTTTCCAAAGCGACTTTCACGAATGTGACTGTAGAAGGAAACGGTTGGAACACTTCATTCTTCAACGCCCGTTGGAATGCAGGTATTGATATTAACCTAAAGGGCGAGACTGGAGGAAAAACCTATCAGGACCTGGTGTTCAATAATCTTACGGTTAGAAACAATGCTCGGGGAACCAAAGATGGCGCTGGCTTGATGATTAAAGCTCGGGATGATGGAGCAACTTACTCACAATATCCAGCCACATTGAACAATATTCAAATCAACGGTGGTATGTTTGAAAGCAATGAGCGTGGCATCCGCTTTGGTGAACCGGGTCAAAATAATGCCGGCCCGACGAATGTAGTCATCCAAAATGCGATCATCCGCAATAACCTAAAGACGTATTCTGGAACGGATGGGAGTGCCTATGGGGGTGTCATCAATTACACCCAACAACAGATCAAAGCGGAAAACAACTATTGGGGAACCTTAAGCTGGGCGGGTTATGGCAGTGTGAATGGTATCCAAACCATGATTTTTGGGGCTGTTGACTGGCAGCCATGGCGGAATGAAACCCTCACCCATTCATTGGATATCCCCACCATTACCTACGCCGATGATGACAATGCCGGCAAGACTGAAGGTCAGGCGGGTGCCAATGGCGGAACCTATGGCTATGATGCTTTTGCGACCATTGAGGATGCCCTCAATCATGTAGCGCCGGGCGGGACTGTTTATGTTGGCGCAGGGAATTACAGCGGCGACATTCAAATCAACAAAGCGGTTACGCTGATTGGTCAAAACCGCCCGGTGCTGGATGGGCGCTTCTGGGTCAATGCCAACAATGTGACCATTCAAGGCTTTGAAATTAAGAACGGGGCGTCTGGCAATGGCGCGGAACTCAGCGGTATATATATCAATGGCGCGCAGAACGTCACCATCCGCGATAATCACCTGATCGGTACCTGGACGGGTGGAGCAACCAATTACACCGGCGGGCGCGGTATCTTAACTTCCTATGACGTCGGCAACCTGATTGTGGAAGAAAACACGATCGAAAAGTGGGTCAGCGGGCTGTATCTCAACCCGACCAGCGGTTTGATTATTGTGAGGAACAACGAAATCCGCGGCAACTGGGCCGGCGCCGGCACGGATGGGCAGGGCAATGTTCAATTCCGCAACAATTACTTCCGCAACAACATCGAGGGAATCGGCGCTTCCAGTGTTGGGGCTTCTTTCGTGGTGGAAGAAAATGCTTTTATCGGGAATACCACTGCTGTCCAGCATTACAGCGGCTCTCAAATCAAAGCCGAGCGCAACTGGTGGGCCAGCCCAAGCGGGCCGACCAACAGCGCCAACCCCGGCGGCAGCGGTCAGCCGGTTGTGGGTGTGGTGGACTTTGCGCCGTGGTTGTGCGATGGCAGCGATGCTCAACCCGCTCAAATTGGCTTCCAGCCGGTAACCGACGCTGCTGGATGCACGGTCACTTCGGCGGCCACCCGACTGGTCTTCGCACAATACCCGGATGGCGGTTTTGAAAATGTGCCGTTTTCCACCCAGCCGGTGGTGCGTGCCGAGGATGATGACGGCAATCTGGCGGTCAATTTCAATGGTGTAGTGATTCTGTACCTTGCCAACAACCCGGCTGGCGGCGCTCTGCAGGGCAGTCTGCTGGCAAATGCGGTCAACGGCGTGGCTACGTTCAGCGGGGTCAGCATCAGCAAAGCCGGAGAGAATTACCGGCTGGCGGCGATTACCACTTCGCTCGATCCGGCGGTAGGTGGTTTCTTCGATGTGCTTCCCCAAAATGCCGACCTTGCAGTTTCCATCAGCGCATCGCCCAATCCGGTTGAAACCGGCGCTGCGTTGACCTACACGGTGGGAGTACAGAATCTCGGTCCGCTGGCAGCCAGCAATCTGACTCTCACTGTCAACCTTCCGAATGGAGTGACCTTCGTCAGCGCTGGCGGTACAGGCTGGACCTGCTCGCACAGCGGCGGTGTGGTGACCTGCACCCGCTTCTCGCTGGCAGCAACCAGCAGTGCACCGGATGTGGCCATCACGGTCAACGCGCCTAATCAAGCGGGCAGCATCACGGCAACCGCTTCCGTCACCGCTACGACTCTGGATCTGGTGAGCAGCAACAATCAGGCGAGTGTGAATACCCTCGTGGTAACCATTCCGGAAACGGGTGGTATTACCATTTATCTGCCGCTGGTCAAGAAATAGACGGTGCGGTAGATAAAAAAGTTACCCCTCCGCCAATCCCCCGGCGGAGGGGGTTTTCTTATTTTACCGGAATTTGATTAAGGCCGGGGCTGCTGTTGCGTAATGCAGTGGATATTGCCGCCGCCCAACAAAATTTCACGGGCCGGGACGGGGACGATTTCCCGTTCCGGAATCAGCTCGGCCAACTTTTGCAGGGCAGGCTGATCGTACGGGTCGCCAAATACCGGCACGATAGCCGCGCCGTTTGCCATGTAGAAGTTGATGTAGGAACCGGCCAGGCGGTCGCCTTCTTCACGCGGCAGTGTGCCTTCAATCGCATCTACACCTTCGCTTTCCTCGCGGGTGATGTAGATCGGCCCGGGTTGATGGATTTTGTGAACCTCCAGGTGGCGGCCGTGGGCGTCGGTCATGTGCATGAGCCGCTCATAGGCATCCGCCGAGATGTCGTACTGCGGGTCATTTTTGTCGTCTGTCCAGGTCAAGGCTACCACGCCGGGGCGAATGAAGCAGGCCAGATTATCCACGTGCCCGCTGGTTTCATCGTTATAAACACCTTTGCCCAGCCAGAGAATTTTCTCCACGTTCAGGTATTCCATCAACAGGTTTTCGATCTCGGATTTGGAAAGATGGGGGTTGCGGTTGGGATTGAGGAGGCACTCCTCGGTCGTCAGCAGAGTGCCCTGGCCGTCCACGTGAATTGAACCGCCTTCCAGCACCAGAGGCGCCTTGTAACGGTCTACCCACTCGATTTCGGCAACCTTGCGGGCAACCAGATCATCCTGATCCCAGGGAAAGTACAGACCGCCATCCAGCCCGCCCCAGGCGTTGAAATCCCAGTCCACTACGCGGGCAATCTTTCCGTTGGTGACAAAGGTCGGGCCGCAGTCGCGCATCCACGAGTCGTTGTAAGAGAGTTCCACCACGCGAATGTGCCCCGGCAGCAGATTGCGCGCATTTTGAAACTGTGCAGCAGAAACGCCCATGGTAACCCGTTCAAAGCGGGCAATCGCGCTGGCTACTGCCGCAAATGCCTTCTGAGCCGGTTTAGCGCCCAGCCGCCAGTTGTCGGGGCGTTCCGGCCAGAGCATCCAGCAGCCTTCATGCGGCTCAAATTCGCCGGGCATGCGAAAACCATCTCTGCGGGGAGTGCTTTCAATGAGATGAGACATGGTTGTTTACTCCTTGTATGATTTCAACGTTTGATCAAGAATTCTCCAATAATCAGGGTGATGGCAACACCAACCAGTACCGGAATGGCGTAGCCCCAATCTACAGGTTCACCCGGCACCCAGATGAAGAAGACGATGGCCTGGAGGATGAACAGGACGCAGACAATGGTCATCAGGATGGCGGTCAGGTGATTGCCGGGTACGCGGTAAGGCCGCGGTCGGTCAGCATCAACGCGGCGTAGTTTAAGGAACGCCGGAAACATCGCCAGATAAGGCATGAGGAAGACAATTGAGGAAAAGGCAAACAGCGACCAGAACAATTCCTCGGCAGTGGCAGCCATCAGGCCGTAAATGACCAGAACAGCGCTGGAAACAATGCCGGTCAATACGTAGGCGCCTACCGGTGTTTTATTGACGGGATGTAATTGCCCGAAAAAGGCGGGTAATTCCCCTTCATTAGCGGCTTCGGCGGCGGTGCGGTTTGCGCCCATTGTCCAGGTGACCATGTTGGTCAGGAAGGTGTACAGAGCGCCTATCCCTAAAATGGTTACAATAACTCCGCCAAGGCCGCTTTCACCGAACAGGATTCTCAAAGTGTCAATGATACCGGTGACCAGCCCCAACTGTTCAGCTGGCAGCGCCATCAACATGCCGATTGTGCCCATCAGGTAGAAGAAAGCGATCAGCAAACCGGCGGTGATAATGGCGCGGGGAATGTCGCGCTGAGGATTTTGCATCTCCTCACCGGCTCCGGACATTAATTCAAAACCCATGAAGTTATAAACGATGACCGGCAGGAAGTATAAACCGGCATCCCAGCTGGGCAGAATGTTGCGGAATGAGAGATCATTGGCGACACCATGACGGGCTGCGTAAACAAACGCGCCAACGCCAATGACCAGCATGATCAGGGCTTTCATCAGGGCACCGATGTTGGGTACCCATTTGCCAATATCCAGCGCGATGATGCCGATGACGACCGTGACCCAGGTCATTAGGATGCCGATCAGAATTTGCCCCCACAGGCTCAGGTCGGGGATGAATAATTGAGCGAACATCCCGGCAAACAGGACGTAAACCGAGGGCATCCACAAGGCCACATTGATCCAGTAAAGCCAGGTGGTGCGGGCAGCCCAACGTTCACCAAAGGCATTGCGAACCCAAACGTAGAGACCGCCCTGTTCAGGGTAGGTGGTGCCCAGTTCGGCCGTGATCAATCCGTAGGGGATGAAGAAAAGGACTAAAGTGATGATCCACCACGAGATTGAGGAAGGGCCAATTGCGGCGGATGGAGCCAGCGTGTCTATGACCAAAATGGCAGCCACGGTGAACAAAGTCATATCAATGCCGCGAAAGGCTTTTTTGAAGCCGTTGCTTTTTTTACTAGTTGCAATTGCAGTTTCCATGAGGAAATCTCCTTGAGTCACTGGAAGAGAAATCTGCTTCGGCAGGGATGAGAAATTATCCCTGCCGAAGAAAACACCGGTTAGCGATTAAGAAAATTTTCGATTTGTCCGCGGTGGAAGGCGGCCAGTTCAGCGGATGGTCGCTTCATGCGCGGGTAAAGCAGCCAGACCAAAATCCCTTTTTCGGTATGCAGGCGGTTTTCCGCCTGATCAAAGATGATGGATTGGGGTGAGTCCATAACCTCATCGGTTACCTCCACGCCGCGTGAGGCCGGCAGGCAGTGCATGAACTTGCAGTGCGCAGGGGCTTTGGCCATCAAATCCCTGTTGACCTGATATTTTGGCATGAAGGCAGCCCGGCGTTCGGGGATCTGATCTTCCTGTCCAACCCACCACCACAAGTCGGTGTAAATAAAGTCGGCATCTCGGACGGCCTCCACCGGGTCTTCGGTAATCCGCAAAGTGCCGCCCGAAACTTTGTTGTTTGCCTCTGCCCAATTAATCCATTCTGCGGGCGCCTGATACTTCTTTGGGGCTGCGTGTGTAAAATTCATGCCGAGCCGGGTACAGACCAGCATCAGAGATGAGAGGACATTGGTGGCATCGCCAATGAAAGTCACCTTCAAATCCTCCAGCCTTTTGCCGGCGGGAGCGTGTTCGATCATGGTGAGGACATCACAAACAACCTGAGTGGGGTGGTTGTAATCGGTCAGACCGTTGATCACCGGAACGGTGGCGTATTTTGCCAGACCGGTAATGGTTTCATGTTTGAGGGTGCGCGCCATGATGGCATCACACATGCGGGAAAGAACCTGCGCGGTATCACCGAGCGATTCTCGCACACCCAGATGAATTTCACCCGGTTTCAAGTAGAGGGCGTGGCCGCCCAACTCGGTCATGGCAACTTCAAAAGAAACGCGGGTGCGGGTTGAGGGTTCCTCGAAAATCATTGCGAGGGTCGCATCTTGAAGCAGCTTGGGGGTGCAGCCCTGTTTATCGGCTGCTTTGATGAGCCGGGTCAGTTCGATGAGGTTGAGAAGCTCCTCTTTTGTGAAGTCCTGGGTGTCAATAAAGTGTTTCAGGTTCATGAAATTCCTCCTATGTGATTATAGAAATGCGTATAGCCAAAATATTAATCTCCAAAATCCTCGGGTCTAGGCAGCCATTCGTCAATGTTACGCAGAATGCGCGGTACCAACGCATAACCTTTTACCCTGACACCGGGTATGGAGGGCAAGACTTTACCAAGAAAAGTGCGCATTTCAGCATTATCCTTAAAGCGAGCTTCGATGGAAATCTCCTGAGTGCCCAAACCATACGCCAGATAAGAGACTTCATGCATCTGCAGCAAGCGCTCAATGGCGGTATGTTCCTGTTCTGGTTCAACTTCAAGGAAAATATCCACCGTATTGACATAGCCGAAAGCCTGGGGGTCAAGGATGGACGTCAACCTGACTGCGCCGGATTCAACCAGCCGATCAATGCGGTTGCGGATGGTTCGCTCGTTGGCTTTCAGTGCCCGGGCAATTTCAGAGGCTGATTTGCGGGCATCTTTGCGCAGTTCGAGAATGATCTGATAATCGAGATGATCAAATTCTGCTGATTTTGTCATGAATAATTCCGAAACGGAAAAATATATTACCGAATAGGCAAGATAATTATAGCAAAAATCGGTGGCCGTTTCAATAGGCGGAAGGTCGATCGGGTAATTTGTCATGGAAAATTGTGACGGTTGTAAATGCTTTGTCCGGATTGTTGCGGGTACCTGGAGTGCCATCCACAAGCATAGGAATGGAGATTTCCGCTAACATTATTCACGTCAAGTCTGCATTACGGAGATATGTTACAATTTTTTTTACTTGGATTGCTGATGAACGCTGAATTCACCCTTCCTACTCTTTATCCAACCGATCGAAGCGGGCCGGTGCGGTGGGTTTTATCGCACCTGAAATATCAATGGTGGCTGGTGATTATTGCTGTCATTGGAGCGCTGGGAAACGCCGGACTTGCCGGGGTGGTTCCGGTGATGATTGGGCAGGCAGTCAATCTGGTGAGCGGGGGTGCGTTTGAGGTCAATGGGTTATTAAGAATTGTTTTGATTATTGTCATATCGCAAACGATCCGTGGTTTTCTGCAGTTTGCCCGCAATTTTGGCTTTGAGGTGATTGCCCAAAGGATAGAACGCAATATCCGGCAGGAGTTGTATGTTTCACTCCTGGGTAAAAGCATGACCTTTCACAACCTGCAACCGGTGGGGGATACCATGGCGCGGGCTACCAATGATGTTCGCGAGGTGAATTTCTTATTTTCGCCTGGGGTCAATTTGGTCATTGGTTCGTTGATATTTATATTTGTCCCAATCTTTCTTGCCCCTCGTTATCATCCTTCGTTGGTGCTTGTCCCTCTTCTATTTGTTGTCGTCTATTTTATTCTTTTGAGGTTTTACCTGAAAGAACTTGAACCGGTTACCGACGAAGTTCGCCATTCTTTTGGCATTTTGAATACGCGGTTAAACGAAGCGTTGGATGGCATTGAAGTAGTGAAAGGGGCTGCTCAGGAAGAGGGCGAAGTGGCGCTGTTTGGCAAAAATGTGGATCGTTACCGCAAGGCTGCCGTCCGACAGGGGGATATTGAAGCGCGCTTTTTACCGGCGTTGCTGCTGGCGGTTGCAATGGCTGGGGGACTGCTTCATGCGCTTTTGCTTTTCCAGAGGGGCTTAATAAATACTGGCGATGTGGTTGCCTATTTCGGTTTGCTGGTAATGCTTTCCTTTCCCACATTCGTTTCGATTTTCGCGTATTCTCGCATCTCGTTGGGCTTGGCCGGGGCGCGCAGAATTCTGGAGTTGATGAACCGAGAGAATAACCTTGATCAAAATGAACGGGGTTATCAGGGTAGGATGCGGGGGGAAGTCACCTTTGAAAATGTCTATTTTGCTTACCAAAACCAGGAAGCGGTATTGAAAAATATCTCGTTCCATGTAAAGCCCGGGCAAACCGTTGCCATTGTAGGGCAAACCGGCAGCGGAAAGACCACCCTGGTCAAGCTGATCAACCGCATTTACGATGTCAGCAGCGGCCGGATTCTGGTGGATGGCGTTGACGTACGTGATTGGAATCTGGAAGCACTGCGCCGGCAAATTTCCATTATCGAGCAGGATATTTTCCTTTTTTCCCAAACCATTGCGGAAAATATTGCCTTTGGTCACCCTGAAGCATCATTGGAGGAGATCATTGAAGCGGCAACCGCAGCGCAGGCCGATGAATTTATCCGATCTTTTGAAAAGGGCTACGATACGGTGATCGGCGAGCGCGGTGTAACCCTTTCGGGAGGCCAGCGCCAGCGGTTAGCCCTGGCGCGCGCCTTTTTGACCCAGCCAAGCATTCTTATTCTGGATGATTCAACCAGCGCTATCGACTCGGCAACTGAGGATAAGATTCAGCGGGCAATTTACACTGCGGCGCAAGGGCGGACTACCTTCATCATCACCCATCGCCTTTCGCAAATTCGTTGGGCGGATGTCATCCTGGTTTTGCGCAAGGGCGAACTGGTTGCAGCCGGCAGCCATGATGAATTGATGAAGAGCAGTGATGCATATCGCAATATCTTTCAGGAATTGTGAAAGGCGATACAGGAGTAGTCTGTTATGGGATTTTTTGCCGGGTTAGATGCCGAAAAATATGACCGAAAATACAGCGATCGAGAATTGATCCGGCGTATTTTGAACTATTTTCGACCGCATTTTGCAAGACTTTTTGTGGTCGGCTTTCTGGTTTTGATTGTTTCTGGGGCAGGGGCGTTGATGCCCATATTGGTATCCAGAGGCATTGATTATCTAAAAGATGAATTGACTCCAATCAACGTACTGTTTATTCCATTTGCTGTCATGCTGACGGGAGTTATTGCCTGGCTGGCAAACTGGCAGGCGCGGCGGTTGATTGTCCGTTCGGTTGCGGACGTGGTGGCACGGCTTGCCAACGAGGCGTTTGCTTCAGCGGCAGAGCATGACCTGTCCTTTTATGATCAATTTTCCACAGGAAAAATTGCCTCTCGGATTACCAGCGACACGCAGGATTTTGGTCAGCTGGTGGTTTTGACCACTGATCTCATCTCGCAAGTCGTTGAATCACTGATTCTTGCGATTGTACTGGTCAACCTGGAATGGCGACTGGCATTAACCCTTTTTGCGATTATTCCGATTGTCGGGGTTTTGGCAATGAGCTTTCGCGGCCTGGCGCGCAAGGTAACGCGGGCGGGAATGCGCGCGATGGCAAATGTCAATCAGACCATCAAAGAAACGGTTTCCGGAATTGCGGTTGCAAAAAATTTCCGTCAGGAAGGGCGAATTTTCGAGCTGTTTGACCAGTCCAACCGTCTGTCGTATCAGGTCAATGTTCGGCGCGGGCTGGTACTTTCGATGGTTTTTCCGGTACTGAACACTGTCGGGGGCTGGATGACGGCACTATTGGTATACGTAGGGGGAATAAGTGCTGTTCAGGGGGCTGTGACGGTTGGTGCCTGGTACCTGTTTTTATTAAGCCTCGATCGTTTCATGTTTCCGGTGATGAATTTATCGTCATTCTGGACTCAAATTCAAAACGGCCTGTCGGCGGCTGAACGGGTGTTTGGATTGATTGATGCCGATCCCAGTGTCGTTCAAACCGGCGATGTGAAGGCTCCGCGATTAAGGGGACAAATTGACTTTAATCATGTTTATTTTCGATATACAGATGCTTCACCAGTGCTAGAGGATTTCAATCTACACATTTCTCCGGGAGAATCGGTAGCGCTGGTTGGTCATACCGGTGCGGGAAAGTCCTCGGTTGTGAAATTGATTGCGCGATTTTATGAATTTCAAGGGGGTGAAATTTTGATTGATGGAATGGACATTCGCAGTTTTGATTTGGGTAGTTATCGTTGTCAATTGGGGATTGTGTCGCAGGTGCCGTTCCTATTTTCAGGAACATTATTGGAAAACATTCAATATTCCTGCAAAGGCGCAAGTGAGGAGGAAATTGAAAGGCTGGCTTATCAGATTGGAAATGGTGAATGGCTGGAAGCCTTGCCAGATGGTTTGATGACCCAGGTGGGTGAGCGGGGAGGCCGATTGTCCATGGGGCAGCGGCAGCTGGTTTCATTGATGAGGGTTTTGGTTCAGAAGCCGGCCATCTTTGTGCTGGATGAAGCCACTGCCAGTATTGATCCCTTTACTGAAAGACAAATTCAACAGGCTTTGGAAATGGTTCTTTCACAAAGCACCAGCATTTTGATTGCTCACCGATTATCTACAGTAAAAGCGGCCGATCGAATTATTGTTTTAGATCATGGAAAAATAATTGAGGAAGGCAATCATGAGGAATTAATGAATACCGGCGGTCATTACGCCGATCTTTATAATACCTATTTTCGACATCAGTCTCTGTCATATATTGATCAGGCTGGAAAGATGCGAGAAGAAGTAACCACTAAAATTGGGAGGCTAAGATGATTTATAAATGGATGACCCTGTTCAATCGCATTGACCCGATCATTACGGGTTTTATGGCGCGTTATTCTGTAACCTTTTTGAGAATCAGCCTGGGAATCAATTTTTTCTGGTTTGGTGTGTTGAAGTTCTTTCCGGGCCTCAGCCCTGCGCAGGGATTGGCTGCAAGAACAATTGAAGTACTGTCATTTGGTTTGATTGGCAGCGAAATTTCTGTGCCGTTGCTTGCAGCGTGGGAATGTCTGATTGGATTGGGGTTGATCACCGGTAAGTTTTTGCGGGCTACCTTGTTGTTGTTGTTTCTCCAAATGGCAGGCACAATGACCCCGCTCGTTTTGTTTCCCGCCGAAACCTTTGTTCGTTTTCCTTACGCCCCGACTTTAGAAGGCCAGTACATCATCAAGAATCTGGTGTTAATTTCAGCGGGGTTGGTGGTGGGTTCTACCGTGCGCGGCGGTCGAATTGTGGAAAAGACAACCTGATTTGATTTACTCCAATCGCCATGAATAGAATCTTGCTATCCGGAATAGTCCTGTCTTTGTTGGTCTTAAGCGGCTGCACGGTGTATGAAGCCGGCAACCTGAAGATTATTGATATTTGGGCTCAGGCTGCCCTGTTAGCCTATTCGGAAAAAATGTCAGAGCACGCCTATCATATTCCGGTTAGCAACGATGCCCCTGTTTATTTTCAGATTGAAAATCAGGGAGAGGAAACAGAGACCTTGATCGGCGGTTTCAGTGAGATTTGTGAGAAGGTTGAGGTGATTGGGGAAGAGGGAAATCAAATTCGACTTGAGCCGGGAGAAAAGGTAATCCTTTCTCCAAAATCAGGATTATCCATTCAATTAAGAAATCTCAAGCAGGATCTATTACCTGCTCAGAAGATCAAAATCACTTTGTTTTTTGAACGGCAGGGAGAAGTTGAATTCGTTGTTCCGGTGAAGCTGCCCCAAAATTAACTTTCTTGACCTTCCATTTCGGAGATCAGTTCCAAAAATGCCTCGACGATTTTTGGATCAAAGTGTTTGCCGGCTTGTTCGCGCAAATAGGAAATTACCTCTCGTTTTTTCCATGCCGGGCGATAAGGTCGATCGGATAATAAGGCGTCCCAAACATCCACCACAGCAAAAATTCGCGCAGCCAGCGGAATTTCCTCGCCCTTCAAGCCGCGCGGATATCCGCTTCCATCCCATTTTTCGTGGTGGCAGTAGGGAATTTCAAGGGCAGGTTTGAGAAATGGAATACCGGACAGCACATCATACGCCATTTGGGGATGGCGGCGCATGATTTCCCATTCTTCGGGTGTCAACGGACCCGCTTTATTTAAAATAGCATCTGGTATACCCATTTTTCCAATGTCGTGGAGCAAAGTACCCCGCCGAATATCGGGTAATTGGTTTTCCTCCACACCCAGTTTTTTTGCCAATTCCAGGGTGATTTGTGTAACCCTCTGACTGTGGTTTTGCGTTTCAGCATCGCGAATTTCAAGGGCCTTTGCCCAGCCTTGCAGGGTTGTGTCATAAGCGATTTGTAATTCATTGATATGGTGCTGCAGGTCAGTAAGTAACTGGATATCTTCAATTGCAATGGCAGCCTGACCCGCCAGCATTTCTAAAAAGTTCATCCACTCATGGTTTGGCTTGATTTCGGCACGCTTCCATAGTTGAAGTAATCCCCATTCATTCTTTTTTGTTATAAGGGGTACTCCCATATAATCCTCAAAGCCTTCTTTATCAATCATTTCTTTGAATTCATTTACTAAAATGGTGGATAAGTCTGATTTTTTAATGTGAATAATTCGATCAAGGTCGGTTCTTAAACCAGGGTATTTCATTCGCATGGCGGGAAGTTCGTTCAAACGGAACCCAATAAACGCAGATAGATGATACTGGTCCGTTTGCGGTTCTTTCAGCCAAATGCAAGCAGCATCCACTTTTTGATGTTCTACGACAGCCTCTAACAAAACTTTTAAGCGTTCCTGTAAATCTCTCCCATGAGTTATGGTTAAATCAATTTTTCTCAAAGCGGATAAATAATTCACAGTTTTTTGGGTTTTTTCCTGCAAAATTGTTCTCTGAATGGCGTTACCAACCATTTCGCTCATCGCCGTAAGAATCTGTTGATCGGTATCATTAAAGGGTTTATTCTTCCCGAGCAAAAGAGCTCCAATCGGTTCTTCAGCGGAAAGCAGGGGTAATACCACCACATAAGGGTGATACTGTTCAGAATAGCGCTGAAGAAAATTCGGATCATTTACAACATCGTTCTGAAAATACGGTAATTTACTCCGCAAGGCGTAACCGGTAATCCCCTGCTCGATTGAAAACTCGGCCCCGATCCATTGCTGCCCTTTTCCAACACCATATACAAAACGATATTGTGTTTCATTTTCTATGGACTTCATGGCCACTGCAACGGTTTCAATTTCTAACAATGAACTGATGGTATGCACGATTGTTTGCACCATATCTTCAGTGGTATAGGTTTGGCGGATGCTTTCAGAGAGCTTTAATAAGGCGGATTGGTAACGTTCAGTTTGCTTCTGGGGAGTAATATCTTCAAACAACGTAGCAAATTGACCTCTGACCGGGGAGAAGGCAAAAACACGGTAATAGCGGTCAAGTTCTTGCGAGTAATTTTCAATCAGGGCTGGTTTGCCTGTCAGGGCAACTTTGCCGTAGGTCTCAATCCAGTATGATTCGGTATTAGGTAACACCTCAAGAACTGTTTTTCCAATGATGGCATTGGCTGATAATCCAGTCAATTTTTCAAATGCAGGATTTACGGCAATGAAACGATAATCTTTGGGATGATTATTCTCGTTGAGTATCATTTCATGGAGTGCAAAGCCGTTTAACATCGTTTCAAACAATTGCCGATATCGCTGCTCACTCATCTTGAGAGACTTTTTAAACTGCTCGATTTCAGTTATGTCATGCCATCTTGCAAACAACGCCACATCCCCTGCGTAAGGAATGGCTGTCAGGGACACTTCGGCAAGAAATTCGCTGCCATCTGCACGCGTATGTAGCCATTCAAATGTGACTGCCCCTTCTTTGAGGGCTTCTTTTTGGTATATTTCAGCTTTTTCTTTGCTCGGGTTGCCATCTGGTTGCATAGGTGGTGAAATTTGGTCCGGCGATTTCCCAATGATTTGCATTCGGTTGGCGCGAAGATTGAGCAAAGCAGATTGATTCAAATCCATAATTACTCCATTGACGATCAAAAGACTTGGATCAGATGATTTGTGGAATATACGCTGAAATTTTTCTTCACTCCTCAATAACTCAACTTCGCGCTGTCTTCGTTCTTTAGCCATATACAGGGTTGAACGAAGCGAATCATCTGAGATGGGTTGAAAAATAAATCCATCAATCAGCTTACTAATCGTTGATAGAAAATTCTCGGTGGTTTTTTGAGATTCAGGCTCAAGGATTAAAATTAAGAGTGCGCGGTTGTTTTTACGAATTTCATCAAGACATTCAAACAGGTTGGATTCAGGGGCAGCATCAATGTCAAAGAAAATTACGATTTCTTTTTCGGTTGTACAACAAATTTCCAGTAGTCTTTCGTGAGATTTAACAATAATGATATCTGTCCATCCCATAAAATTTAATTGAGTAGATAGGGAATGGATGAGTAACTCGTTTTTTGAGACCAGAACCACTTTGGAAGGAAACATAAATTGTATAAAGTGAATTGATTATACACACCTGATAATATAATGTATCACAATAATCATGTATTTGCTGTAAAAGACCGATAAAAAAGCATCCCACATTTGTGCAGGATGCTTTTTTTATAACAAACCGGCGCTTTCAACAGCAGTTAACCATTAAAACTTTCAATATCCTTCCATCCAGTGGTTACATAGGTGGTTAATTCACTGACGCTCAGGTCTTTGATTCCTAATTTTTCCAGTGTTCTTCCGCGCCGCCAGTAATCAGTGCGGTGGATGATGCAGGCCAAACGTATCACACTGTTGATCCCATTGACCGAAACGCCATAGCGTTCGCCCAATGAAGCAATCGGAACCAGACTCATTGGAACATCTTCAAAGATATAACGGTGGTTGAGGGTGGCTGGGGCTTTAATGCCATAGTAACCGGTCTGATTATGAATGCGATCATAAAGGGTTTCTCCGGTAACGTTGTATGCCAGTTCCAGCCACTCCAAGGCTGTGCGGGCACGAATGCCCAAAGCTGAAGCGACCGTAACTCTTTCACGATCGAGAATTTCCAAGACGCGAGCAACCGAGGGAGTGACCCCGTCAATGTAAAATTGAAAATCGCCATGTGTGGCTTCAATCCATCCTGCATTGAGGATCGTCAAAGCCGGATGAAAAATTGCCCCCATGTTATTCAAACCGGTGTGCAGCACATTAACACCATCAATGTATTGTGGAAAAGCAACTCGGATTTGTTCAAGTACCAAAGGAGTCTTAACAGCGGGTAGAGCTGCCAGTGGAACTGCCTCCTTGATGCGGAATATGCGTGCCTGGGCAGGACCGTCTGCTCGGCTGGCATAGATAAAGGTTTCTGCCTCTGCTACGTTGACCTCGACATTGCATCCGCTTCTTCGAAGAATGACATCAAATTCAATTGCACCAAGTGTTCTGCCCGGATGAAGGATGATGGTTTGTCCTTCTTTCAGGTGGCAGGCTATTTTATGGGCGATTTCTGCATGAGCAGAAGATGGCAATACCACCATGATGACCTGAGCATCTTTGATGGCAGTGCCAATGTCGTCGGTAACGATTCGAATTTTTCCAAATCCTTTAGGTCCGCCTTCGTAACTTTCCAGATCAATTCCCCCTCGCTTGGCAATGATTTCAATATGGGCATAGGTGCGATTGTATAGACTTACATCAAAACCCATCAAAGCCAGATGGGCAGCCATCGCTTTTCCGCCGTTGCCGGCACCAATCACTGCGAATCGTGAAATATCAGACATTGGATTACCCTCCCGATTTGAAGAATTGTTCCAGTCTTTGGAGTTCAGAAATGGGATTACCATTTTCATCAACCGCGTGACAGGCTCCGTTAATGATGCGTGTGCGGATCATCCCTCTGCCAAAGCGGTTGTTTTTCAGTTGCGGAGCGTCCAGAATGCCCGTGGTGACAGACCTTGCCAGGACTTCAGGGTCAGTGAAAGGATCGCGGGTTGAATCATGGGAGAGGCTTTGAATTGCCAGGAGAGTGACTTTCGCTTCCGAAACAAGATTTTCTTTTCGTTTAACAAGGTTGGGGTCATAAATCATAGCTGGCTGACCCCCTAGCGCGTTCTCAATCGAGCGCCGAGCCATTTTGGCGGCTTCAATGACCTCGTCGGCAGTGGCTGCATGGTCGGCTTCCGTATGACCAACAATATGGACAATATCCGGTTTAAGCGCCATTTGTAAGTAGATACTGGCAGCCAGATGGGCTCTGGCGGAAGGCGGGTCAAGCGGATAAGACAACAGGCCAGTGCGAGTTTGAGTCCAGATCCGAAAATCCGCACCAGCGAGCGGTTGAATCAGTTCAAGAATTGCCAGCATCTTGGCCAGGTCCATACTGTCTGAAGTGCCGGGCGGACTGTTGAACATCAATTGTGCAATATAATCTTTCACCCCAAAGGCTTTGGCATTATAGGCTGAAAGGAAAGCAGATACAACAAAAACTACATCAGGCGCATCTCGCATCCCCCAGTGATGTGGTTCATTCAATTCTACCGGGATATTTTTATCCCCGTACCATGTCATGACGCGCTGGTGCTCACGGATGGAGCCGGCTAAATCCCATGGACCGCGGCCATCCATTTGATTGAACCAGAAAAGCGGAATGGCACACCAGGCGTTATTAATGGTTTCTATGTATAACTCAGCCAGACGAATGAAGTCATCCGTGCCTGAGTATGTTCGTAAAAGGGGATAGTTGCCGGTTCGAGATACCTGATAGAGCATGCGGTAATCCCCTGCAGAACGTACCGGAACACCGCCTGCGCCTTTACGGCGCGGATCTTGTCTTTCTGGATGGAAAAAATTTTCCTGGGCATCCTGGTCAATACCCAAAGAGATCACATCCAGGACTCGTGCCTCAGCAATTTTTCGTATTCCATCTCGGGTATCTTCCAGGCTGGGTAAACCAAAATGATGACGCAAGAGGGGAAATGGCGCTTTCCATAAACGACGCTCAACCGTAGTTTGGGGAAAAGCGGATTCTCCAGAATGTTCAGTTTTTTCACCACGCAGGTAGGCTAAAGTTTCCTCTGTTAATTCGGAACCATCAAAAATTTTTTCAAAAAAACCGAGCCCTTTGGCTCGTTCGGCAACCGGTGGTGTACCGGCAAAAGCAAAACGAATTCCTTTTGACCTTAATTCATCAGCGGCTTCCGCAAATTCACCAAGTAATCTTTCCCCAGTTTCAGGAGTCAGGCGGTATGAAACCCCAACCAAATCAGCATTTTCTCGAATTGCTGCCTGAATAAACTCTTTTACCGGCACCGCTGGGCCTAAAAAGACTGTCCGCCATCCAGCTATTTCTGCCAGCTTGAGAAAATTGCTGACACCGGCAACGTGGACACATTCTCCCAGTGCGCCGGCAACAACTGTTTTCATGTACACCTCCATTTCACACGCAAAAAGGGGCTACAAAAGTTTTTCTTCATCCACCAATAAGTTTTTCAATGTTGGGTGGGTGATGGCGAATTGGACATGACGCCATGTAATACTGGTATTTTTATTATAACTGATTTTTTCCGCCCCTGATTTTGTAACAAAATCACGCCAAAGTCATCTAATTCAATGGCAAGACCAATCAAAGGAGTGGAACCTCAATGACTGAAACAAAGGTCAATCATCCCAAAGTGATCATTTTTACAACGCCGACCTGCTCATTTTGTAACATGACTAAAAAGTACCTGCGCGAGAAAGGTATCCGGTTTAAGGAGGTTGATGTCAGTCGTGATCCTGTTGCCGCTCGAGATATGGTAAAACGCTCGGGGCAGATGGGCGTGCCGGTTTTGGATATAGGTGGGAAGATCGTGGTCGGATTTGATCGTCCAAAAATCAACCAGTACTTAGGAATTAAATAAATTCAGGAGGCTGAAATGACAGAAATTAAAGTTCAACCTATGGGGGCTCGCATTCTAGTGAAACCGCTGGAGCAGGAAAGCAAAACCGCAACTGGTTTATATATCCCCGAAACAGCCAAAGAGAAACCACAAACGGGTGTGGTTGTTGCTGTAGGGGATGATGAGGACATCAAACTCAAGGTGAATGACAAAATTTTATTCGCAAAGTATAGTGGAACAGAAATCAAGCTGGGCGGTGATGATTATCTCATCATGGAATGCAGTGATGTTTTGGCTAAGGTACTTGATTAATTGAGATTAGCATTTCAACAAAAAAAACAGCCGGTTCCACAAGCCGGCTGTTTTTTTGTTGTCCCTGTGGGGAGGTGATAACTATAAAAATGGCCAGTTTTAACCTGGCCAAAATAACGGGGCTGAAACTGGTATTTGTGCAGATTACAAAACCAAAGGTTTCATTGAAAATCAAAAGGAATTAAACCGCCGTATCAGAGCCATTCAATCATCGTGAATCGGAGGTGAATCCCAAAAATCAACTTCTAGAAGTCTGTCCCTTTTTGTTTTTCCACAAAATCTTGAAAGGAATTGAAGATGAAACGAGTAAATTATTTTTGGATGCTGCTGATTGCATTCTCGCTGGTGATGAGTGCCTGTCAGCCAGCTGTCGAAACAATTGAAGTTGAAAAAGAAGTTGTCAAAACGCAAGTGGTCGAAAAGGTTGTGGAGGTTGAGAAAGAACCCTCCGAGGTACTTTCTTTCTCGACTCCTCACCCAATTCTTTCGGATGTGCGAGTACGTCAGGCGATGGCTTACTGCACCAATAAAGACGAAATCATCCAGGCTGTTTATCCTTTTCTCTCACCAGAAGAGCGGGCTGAACTGGTGATGGACACTTTCATCCCCAAAAATCACTGGGCATATGCTGGGGATGAAAATGTAACCATTTATCCATTTGACCCGGAAAAGGGTAAAGCTTTACTAGAGGAAGCTGGTTGGACGGATGAAGATGGTGACAATGTTCGCCTGAACGCGGATGGTGAACCATTGATGTTGGAACTGGTTTTGACAGAAGCACCACACCGCAAGATATTGGCTCCAGTCTGGCAGCAACAAATGAAAGCATGTGGTATTCGCGTAGCCGTAAACCATGTACCTTCCACATGGCTGTATGGGGATACTACCGGTTTGGCGCGCCGTGAATTTGAATTGGCAGACTATGCCTGGGTTGGTCAATCTGATCCCTCTGGCAGAACCTTGTATGCCTGCGATCAAATTCCTACCGCGGAAAATAACTGGGAAGGTCAAAACGCGATGGGATGGTGTAACCCGGTTGCCTCACAAGCCATTGTGAAAGCCACCAACACCATCAATCAGGAGGACCGCAAGGAACCGTACAAGATTGTTCAACAAGAATTCACCAAAGACATGGTTTCTTTACCGTTGTACAATCATCTGGAAATTTTTGCGTCCAATCCGAACTTGAAGGGATTTAATCCCCAACCGGGTGAGGAGTATTACAGTTACAACGTCGCTGAATGGGAAATCCCCGGAAAAGATACGATTGTGATCGGCTTCACCCAGGAACCGGCTTCGATGTTTGCACTGGTGGAACAGGGTGTTTCAGCGATCATCGCCAACTCACTTGTGCATGGCCTCGCCTTCTCTACAATCAATTACGATTTTCAGGGGATTGCTCAAAAGGTACCTTCCACCCTGGATAGTGGTTTGGCTCAAAATCTGGATGTGGAAGTCAAGGAAGGCGATCTTGTTTATGACGTGGATGGCAATCCGACTGAATTAAAAACCGGCGTAGAGGTTTATAACTCTGCGGGTGAGGTGGTGACCTTTGATGGCACGCCGATTACAATGAAACAACTGACCGTTGAATATCAGTTCCGCGATGATATGGTATGGTCGGATGGCACGCCGGTCAGTGCTGCAGATTTTGCCCTGCGGTTCAAAATTGACTGTGATGAAAATTCAGGCGCAACCTCATTCAATACCTGCCGATCTATTCAATCCTATGAAGTGAATGACAGCGGTTATACCGTAACCTATCTGCCGGGTGTTCAGGATCCGCTCTACTTCCGGGCTTTAATGGATCCGCGTTTGTCAAATGTTTATCCTGCGCATCGCGTGCTGGCGGATGGGCGCAAACTGGCAGACGTTCCCGCTGAAGAGTGGGCAACCTTACCAGAAATTGCCGAATTCCCAATTGGTGTTGGCCCCTACGTCCTGAAGGAATGGGTCAAAGGCGAAAAGATGGTTTTTGAAGCCAATCCCTATTACTATGGCGGAGCACCCAAGACCAAAACCATCGTCATCTCAATCATCACCCCTGATAACGCCGAAGCCCAACTGTTGGGTGGACAGGTGGATATCCTGGATAGCACAACGCTCAATACGATTTCAGATGCGATGAGAAAAGCAGCGGATGAAGGGAAAATTAACCTTTACACCCTGCCCGGCGGAACCTGGGAACATATTGACATGAATCTTTATCTGCCGTAACTCCTTTTGTAAAAAGGGTTTCGGAAAATCGGTGTGGCGCTGCAGGGCGCCACACCGACCTGTAATCGAGTTCTGGGAGGGTGACCCTGCACGCCCTTCAAGAAGTCCGTTACAGGAAACCTGAAAGTTTAAGGAGAACTCACATGCTTGGGTATATTGCTCGCCGTTTGCTTCAGATGGTGGGTGTGGTGTTGATTTCGGCTGTTGCCACCTATGCCCTCTTGAATCTTGCGCCGGGCGGACCGTTGACCGGCTTGCGCCAACAACAACAGGGTCGTAATCGTATCACCGCGGCGGATATTGCTCGAATCCGGGCATATTATGAATTGGACCTATATTTACCCATCCGCTTCAGCCGATGGCTGATCGGTCAACCCCGGGGTAGTATTGAAGTGGGTGGGGTGGAATGGTTTGCGAACACACCCATCGGCTGTCGACAACCGATTGAAAAAAATATCCGCAATGAAAAAGGTAAGATCGAGACAAAGGTTGTCGGATGTCAAGACTATGTTTATCTGCGTGATCTGTCAGGCAGAAAGGTTAGTCGCGGGATTTTACTGGGCGATTTTGGGGCATCGTGGAAATTGCTGCGAGATCGGCCGGTGAGTGACTTGATATTAAGCAGATTACCCAAAACCATTGAGCTGATTGGGCTTTCGACGTTACTTTCTCTGTTGTTGGGCATTCCGCTCGGTATTTATTCGGCGGTAAAACAGTATTCACGTTTTGACTATATATTTACTTCACTGGCTTTTCTTGGCTCGGCCATGCCAACCTTCTTCTTTGGGATTTTGATGATTCTGATCTTTTCGATTTTACCCAAATCAGCGTGGCTGCCTTACCTTCCACCGGGAAGCGCTTCTGCGGTACGGGAATATGCTGTACCATTGTTGGGAACAATTCAACCCGATACGGTTGCAGACCGATTAATGCACCTGGTTTTGCCGGTAATTACACTCACAATTGTGAGTGTGGCTTCCTGGAGCCGTTTTATCCGCGCCAGTATGCTGGAAGTGTTACGGCAGGATTATGTGAGAACAGCCAGAGCAAAGGGGCTCAAGGAAAAACTGGTCATTGTAAAACACGCCTTGAGAAATGCATTGATCCCTTTTGTTACCATCGTTGTGTTTTCAATTCCATCCTTATTCGGGGGAGCAATCATTACCGAAACAATTTTCTCCTGGCCGGGCATGGGGCGTTTGTACTTCCTGGCGCTGGGTGATTCGGATTTTCCGGTGGCGATGGCAATTTTGTTCATTACTGCCGTATTGACCGTTATTGCAACATTAATTCGCGATCTGGTCTATACCGCAATTGACCCGCGCATTCGATACAGTTAGGAGATCAGGATGGTTGCTCAAGTTGAATCCATAACCTTGTCCAACGATTATCCCAAAGAAGAAAGCCCATGGAAACTGGTGTTCCGCCGTTTTCGGAAACACAAACTGGCTATGATTTCGCTTGGGGTGATGGTAATTTTGTTTTTGATCACTTTGTTTGCTCGCCAAATCACTCCTTTTGAAGTGGATGAAATTACAGTGGGAAATTACTTTCTGAAGCCGGGTTCTGTGCAGGAGGCTACGGGCAGAGTGCACCTTTTGGGAACAGACCATTTGGGGCGCGATTTATTCTCACGATTGATCTATGCGGGGCGAATCTCGCTCACCGTGGCCTTGTTATCGGTGCTGATTTCCAGCGTAATTGGAGTGACCATTGGCGCGATTTCTGGTTATTATGGCGGCTGGGTGGATAATCTCTTAATGCGGATTGTCGAATTCTTTCTCACAATCCCCTCGCTCCCCATTCTTTTGATAATTTCAGCCATGCTCTTGAAAAATCAGGATGCAATCCCAATTCCAAAGTATTTTTTGGAGTTGGCCGGAAAATTGATGTTGCTTGAAGTCCGCGAAGCACGGCAGGCGGTATTAATTGTGCTCGTTTTGGCTGGCCTGGGTTGGTTGACTTCGGCGCAATTGATGCGGGGAATGGTGCTTTCTCTTCGCAATCAAACCTTTGTTGAAGCCGCCAAAGCGATGGGAGCAGGGGGAGGTTGGATTATTTTTCGACATATGATACCAAATGCCATGGCGCCCATCATCGTGGATGCGTCACTCAACATGGCAAACTATGTGGTAGCAGAGGCTGCACTTTCATTTCTTGGGTTTGGCATTCAAGAACCCATTCCGACCTGGGGGAACATGCTTTCTGCGACCCAGGCGTATATGCTGAATATGCCGTGGCTGCCATTAATTCCGGGCTTGCCGATATTTTTATGTTCCCTAGCTTTTAATTATATTGGGGATGGCTTACGAGATGCTCTTGATCCGAGGTTGAAATTATGAAAATGCAAAATGAACCACCAGTATTGAGTGTGCGTAATTTGAAAACCCATTTTTTTACCGAAGATGGGATTGTAAAAGCAGTAGATGGAGTGGATTTCGACCTTTATCCCGGAGAGATTTTAGGATTGGTCGGAGAATCGGGCTGTGGGAAGAGCGTAACTTCGTTATCCATCTTGAGGTTGGTTGGGGTGCCGGGAAAAATTGTAGATGGAGAAATCTGGTTTGAGGGAAAAAATTTGCTGACCTTAAGCGAAACTGAAATGGTTGCAATGCGCGGGAATCGCATGTCCATGATCTTTCAGCAGCCACAAACCAGCCTAAACCCGGTTTTTAAGATAGGCGATCAGGTGGCAGAAGTGTTTACCATTCATAAAAATCTGCCTAAAAAGGAAGCCTGGGAAAAGGCGGTTGAACTGCTACATCTTGTTGGAATTCCGGATGCAGAGAAAAAAGCTCATGCTTTTCCCCACGAAATGTCTGGTGGACAGGCGCAGCGGGTGATGATCGCCATGGCGCTGGCACTTAACCCAACTTTATTAATCGCTGATGAACCTACAACAGCTCTGGATGTGACCATTCAGGCGCAAATTATGGACTTGATCCTTGACTTGCGTGAAAAAATGGGGACGTCCGTTATCCTGATCACCCATGATCTGGGAGTGATTGCGGAAATGGCAGACCGCGTGGCAGTAATGTATGCCGGTCAAATTGTAGAGCAGACAAGTGTTCAGGAGTTATTCGCCAATCCTCAACACCCTTACACGAAAGGATTGATGGGGTCAATCCCAGTTTTAGGAAAGGTAACGCGACGATTAGAGGTGATTCCAGGGTCTGTTCCCAATCTCATCAGTCTGCCTCAAGGGTGTCGGTTTTCTCCGCGTTGTAAAGCAAGAATTGAGCAGAATTTGGAAATATGCCTGAGGGAAACTCCGATGCTTTTAGAAACGAACAGTAATCATTTATGCCGCTGCTGGTTATATGATCAGCCAAAAGATGTTGTTACTGCCTTAGCGGAGGTGAAGTATGAATGAGCCACTTCGATCCCATTCCGCCAGGATGGAATTAATTCAGGTGCGTAACCTGAAGAAATATTACACAGTTCGCAGTGGATTTTTTCAGCGGGTTCGCGCTTGGGGCAAAGCGGTTGATGATGTATCATTTGATATCCTGGATGGAGAAACACTCGGTCTGGTCGGTGAGTCAGGATGCGGGAAAACGACCATCGGTCGGACCATGCTCCGTTTGATTGAACCAACAGCGGGGGAAGTGTACTTTGAAGGGAATAATGTGTTCACTTTGAGTGGTGGGGCTTTGCGAACAATCCGCCGGAATATGCAGATCATCTTTCAAGATCCATTTTCCTCGTTAGATCCACGAATGCCCGTAGGCGAGTCGATTATGGAAGGTTTACGCATCAATCGAATTGGGACCCGCAAAGAACAGTTTGATATCATGATTGATGTGTTACGTAAAGTTGGGCTGGAAGATTATCATGCCCGACGGTATCCTCACGAATTTTCAGGCGGGCAACGGCAAAGGATTGGAATTGCCCGGGCACTGGCATTACGCCCGCGATTTATTATTTGTGATGAACCTGTTTCTGCGCTGGATGTTTCCATTCAATCGCAGGTACTGAATATCCTCAAAGATTTGCAGGAAGAGTATGGCTTGACCTATTTGTTCATAGCGCATAATTTGAGCGTTGTGGAACATATCTCCGACCGGGTAGCAGTGATGTACCTTGGAAAAATCGTGGAACTGGCACAACGGGAGGATTTGTTTCGAAATCCATTGCATCCCTATACACAGGCATTATTGTCTGCAATTCCAATCCCTGATCCATCTCTCAAGAAAAAACGAATCATCTTGAAAGGAGATGTTCCCAGTTTATTTAATCCACCCCAAGGATGCCGTTTTCACCCACGTTGTCCTTTTGTTAAAGAGCAATGCCGGGTGGAAATTCCGCCATATCGAGAAGTGGAAAAAGGACATTTTGCGGCTTGCTGGTTAAACGAATAACTGACTTATAATTTTGATGATGGATTGTGAATTTGTAATTCGCCCATTTCAAAAAGCCGACCGTGACGCATTATTGAAAGTTGCCGCTAACACAGCTTTTTTTGGTGATCCGGTAGAGTATTTCATGGAAGACCGGCGAATATTCTTAGACGCCTTTTATGTTTACTACACTGATCACGAGCCGGAGCATAGTTGGGTGGCAACTTATGAGGAGTGCGTCATTGGTTTCTTGACCGGTTGTTTCGATACGACCCTGCAACGCGAATTTACTGCCAGGGTACTGGAACCAAAAACCCTGAGGGGAGCGCTGAGCGGTAAATATCGCATGGGGAAAAAGTTTTTCCGCTATCTGCTCAATTATTCTATGAGCAAAATAAGATCCCCCAAAAACCATTTGGATTTATTGCAGTACCCTGCTCATTTTCACATCAATATCATCAAGGAGTGGAGAGGCAAGGGGATTGGAAAAAATTTGATCGAGAGGTTTTTGGATCAATTAAAAGCAGCCGACATTTGTGGTGTTCATTTACAAACTACCAGTTACAATAAAGCCGCTTTGTATCTTTATGAAAAAATGGGGTTTCAATTGCTTTTCTCTACCCACTCTTATTTATGGCAAAACGTTGTAAATGAACCCATATTCGAACTCACGTATGGAATGAAACTATAACTGTGAAAAAATGATTAAACCTTATACAGCTTTTTAATTTGCAAATCGCTTGCAATTTTGATAGGATGATGTATAGGCAATTGTTCTTAAGAAGGTCGAGTAGAATTTAAGGGATGGATAAAGAAATCGCTCAACTGCAGAAAAAATCCGATTAAAAAACTGGCTTGATGATGTCTTTTATCAAGAGATCGGCTATCAGAAGTATTCGCAGTCAGATGCGGCTGATTGTGTTATTTCTTCTTGCCGCTTTTTTGATTATTGATGGTTTGGGTATTTGGCTGTTTATTTATCGTATTGAAAGAAACAGCTGGAAAGAAAGACAGAACGAAGCAATCGTTAATGCCAGTAACACCATCTCACAAACATTGGCACAGGTACAATCAGCGCTTTACTGGTTGGGCAATTTCGGCGATCCAGCAAGGCTTGAAGACCCGGTCGTGATTCGCACATTGGAGAGTCAGCTCCCGGATTTAATGGAGTTTGTCTATTTTGATCGGGATGGAAATGTCCTGTCAAAAGTGGCATTTGATGAAGAAATCCTGTTGGCTAATGTTGATCAGGTCATCTACACAAATTGGTTTTTACAAGCGAGGAATGGCAAAACATTCATTGGAAATATTCAATACTCGCCCGCTAATAAGCCATATATCATTTTTTCGGCCCCGGTTTTCCGGAACGGAAATGTTCTGGCGGTCCGCCTGAGTGCAGAGTTTTTACGAGAGGTTGTGGAGGGGATTCAATTTGGAGCAGAAGGAAAGGTCTATATTCTTGATCGGGACGGTTCAATAATCGTTCATTCCAAACCTGAACTCAGTAATGCTCAAATCAATATTCGTAATCGTCCTGAGGTGGTCAAAATTTACACTGCTGGTAATAAAATCTGGAGCGGTGAATATACCAACTTTGAGGGAGTGTCTGTCGCGGGTGTTAGTACGCCGATTCCAGCTACAAACTGGGTATTGATTATTGAAATTCCTGTCAGTGAAGTATATGAAAATACCCGGCTTGCTTCAATTCTGGTTATTGGTGGAATGCTGTTGCTGGGAATTGTTTTATTCCCTCTCTATTACCTGCTTTTTGAACATTTTTTGATGAAACCATTGAGTGATTTGGTCTCCGGGTCGAAAAGAATTGGAAAGGGGGAATTGGACTACCGCGTACCGGTTTTACAAACTGCTGAGTTCAATGATCTGGGATCTTCAATCAATCAGATGGCCGCTGATTTGCAGGAAAGAGACATTGCGCTACGCATCCAATATCAGGCACTTCAACAAGAAATAGAAGATAGACAAAAAGCAGAAGAAGCCCTGCGGATTCTAAATCAAGACTTGGAACAGCGAGTTTATGAACGTACCCAACAACTTACTGTAATCAATGAGAATTTGAAAAAGGAGATTGAAGAAAGAGAGAGGTTGGAGCGTTTGTATCAAAATATGATTGAAAGAATGCCGGCAGTATCTTATGTGATGAATCTCAAGAAAGAATTCTCCTTTGCTTTTGTAAGTCCTCAGATACAAGCCCTGACCGGTTGGGAGCAGAAAGATTGGATTGATAATGACGATTTTCGATTAAAGTGCATTCACCCAGAAGATGTTCAGGAATTTATGGCATCCTTGAAAAGGTGTATTGAAAATCACGAGCCCTTCCACCATGAATACCGTATCATTCATCGAAATGGGGATATTGTATGGGTGGAAGATTTTGCATCTCCGTTACTTGATGGTAGTAAACAGGTTGAATCCTATCAGGGGGTGATGTTGGACATCACCAATCGAAAGAAAGCAGAAGCCGAACTGATTTATAATGCTTATCACGATGTTTTGACCGGTTTGGTTAATCGGGCTTATCTTGTTGAACGATTAAACTTGCTTCTTTCAAGGAGGCATCCATACTCCGAACAACCCTTGTTCAGTTTATTGTTTATGGATTTGGATCGGTTTAAAATCATCAACGATAGTCTGGGGCATCGTATTGGCGATCAATTGCTGGTTGAAGCTGCCCGTCGGCTGCAAATTAACCTGTTCCCGACCAGTACGCTGGCGCGTTTTGGCGGTGACGAGTTTGTGATTCTGATTGAAGGGGATGACCCGCGCAGAGATGCGATTCAGCTGGCGGATAAAATTCTCCTCGATTTTCAATCGCCATTTGTTCTTGATGGGAAAACTTTATTTACGACCATAAGTTTGGGATTAGTCATTGATAATGGTGAATATGTAGAACCTGATGAAGTTTTAAGGGACGCAGATATTGCCATGTACCGAGCAAAGGCGCGTGGCAGAGCTTGTTATGAAGTATTTTCCAAGCCATTTTTGGATCAGGTGATTAATCGGCATCAAATTGAAGCCTTGTTGCGGGATGCGTTGAACAGAAATGAATTTAATTTGTACTATCAGCCCATTATTTCACTCAAGGATAGCCGCGTAGTTGGTTTTGAAGCTTTAATCCGCTGGATCACCCCCCAACATGGTTTGATTCAACCTTCTGAATTCATTTCTTTGGCGGAAGAAACCGGATTAATCCACCAAATTGATCGTTGGGTAATGCACGAAGCCTGCCGCCAGGTGCATGAATGGTACGAAAAAGGATTATCCCCTTTCCCATTCACGGTTAGCGTAAACCTTTCGGGTAGTCTGTTACAACAAGGGAATGTGGTGGGAATGATTCATGAAATTCTGGAAGAAACGGGAATTTCACCCAGATCCTTAAAGATCGAGTTGACGGAAAGTGTGTTCTTGGAAACCAGCCCATCTGTCAATCAGCAACTTCAAAGCATCCGTGATCTTGGAATTCATTTGCAAATTGATGATTTCGGTACCGGGTATTCCTCACTTTCTTATTTGCAACGTTTTCCGATCACGGCAATTAAGATTGACCGCAGTTTTATCAGTAGAATTGGTGCTCAATTTTCCGGTACCGAAATTGTTCAGGCAATTATTGTCCTTGCCAAAGAATTGGGTTTGGAAACAATTGCGGAAGGAATTGAAACAATCAGCCAGCTTCACTGGTTGAAAGAAGCTGGCTGTGATTACGGACAGGGCTATTTGCTTTACCGCCCAATGGATGCTGAGTCTACCGAAACGCTGTTGAGGAATATCGGCAAAGACGAAATGGCTGATCAAAAGTCGTGATTAAAAACCGGCTTTTGGGTCATCTTAATGTAAGAACATGCCAATCAAGCCTTGTCCATTTCCAAAAGCAACGATTAATCCGGCAAATACCACAGAAACCATAGACATTAACTTTATTAAGATGTTCAGGGATGGGCCGGCAGTATCTTTGAGGGGGTCGCCAACGGTATCTCCAACCACGGCTGCCTTATGAGCCTGTGAACCTTTTCCACCAAACTCGCCAATTTCAATATACTTTTTGGCATTGTCCCATGCCCCGCCCGCATTGGACATCGTAATAGCCAGGGCAAAACCTGTTGCCAGTGTTCCGGCCAACAGACCGAGAACACCGGCAATCCCAAAAACCACTCCAACAACAACCGGAACAATGATCGCGGCCAGCGCTGGCGCTATCATTTCTTTTTGGGCAGCTGCGGTACTGATGGCAACGCAGCGGGCATAATCAGGTTTTTCTGTTCCCTCCAAAATGCCGGGAATTTCATGGAATTGCCGGCGTACCTCTTCAACCATGCCTGCTGCGGCACGACCAACCGCTCGCATGGTCATGGAAGAAAATATAAATGCGGTTCCCACACCGGTGAACAAACCGGCAAGAACGGCTGGGTTGAGGAGGGTTACGTTGTAATACTCCATAAAATTCTGCATTGTCATTTGTGCAACACTAATTACTTGATTACCGATGGTTACTTCTTTGATACCCCGCAACTCCATCAGAACCAAGCGAACTTCTTCAAGATAAGCCGCCAGAAGTGCCATGGATGTAAGCGCCGCCGAACCAATTGCAAAACCTTTGCCGATTGCCGCAGTGGTATTGCCCACCGCGTCCAATTGATCGGTGCGCTCGCGCACAACCTTATCCAATCCGGCCATCTGGGCATTGCCACCGGCATTATCGGCGATTGGCCCGTAGGCATCGGTCGCAAGGGTAAAACCCAGCGTAGAAAGCATGGCAACTGCAGAAATACCCACACCAAAAAGACCCATCAATAAATTTTCCGCACCACCAGCGACATAGTAACTGAAAATGATGCCAATCACAACCGCAGAAATGGGTAGGCCGCCTGATTCCATTCCAACAGCAAGACCCTCAATCAGGGCGGTGGCAGGGCTGGTATGGGCCTGTGCGGCAATATCGCGGGTTGGCTGAAAGGCATGCGAGGTGTAATATTCGGTGGCCTTACCAACAACAATACCCACAACTAAGCCAGCGAGAATGCATAACCAGATGGCCAGCCAGTTGGGCAGGGCAAGCAGGAACAGGATTGGGAGAGAAATAACGGCAATGCCAAGTGAGCTGAGGTATAACCCTCGGCTTAAAGCGCTGATTAGTGCTGACTGATCTGCATCCTCCCGGGTTCTGACAAGATAAATTGCCAAAATGGACAAAATGATGCCAATTGCCGCCAAGGCGATTGGGGTAGAAATATAAACCAGACCGGCTTGCAATTCGCTTCTGGAATCTAAAAATGCAGGTCCAGAAAGACCCACTGCTGCGACACCCAGAGCTGAAGTGGCCAGAATTGAACCGGCGTAGGATTCATACAGGTCAGCGCCCATACCAGCAACGTCACCGACATTGTCACCCACATTATCAGCAATTGTGGCAGGGTTGCGGGGATCATCTTCTGGAATGTTGGCTTCTACCTTGCCAACCAGATCCGCCCCGACATCGGCAGCTTTGGTGTAAATACCGCCGCCTACCCGGGCAAACAAAGCCTGTGTTGAAGCGCCCATTCCAAAACTTAACATAACGGCAGTGATTTGGGGAAGCGGGTTGGCCGCGATACTAATGAAACTTTCGGGAAGTAAGATTGGAAACAAATAATACAATAAAACAAACCACACGGTAATATCCAGCAGAGCAAAGCCGACCACGACAAGTCCCATCACTGCACCGGCGCGTAGAGCAACTTGCAAACCATCATTGAGGCTTTTACTTGCCGCAAAAGCCGTACGCGCAGATGCGTTGGTGGCAGTTTTCATGCCGATAAAACCGCAAAGTCCCGAGAACAAGCCGCCGGTAATGAAGGCAAAAGGTACAATTGAATTTTGAAGTTTGAAGTAAGCAAGGGTAAGAAATATAAAAAATAATACTGCAAAAACAATCCCCACCACACGATATTGACGGGATAAGTAAGCCATTGCCCCTTCTCTAACAGCCTGAGCAATGAATTGCATCCGTTCAGTGCCTTCAGATAACTTCATCATTTGTTGATAAAAAAGTCGGGCAAAGATCAGGGCAATCACGGCTGCGATTGGACCAAGCCACCACATCAGGGGAATGGGTTCACGAATGGAAGAAATTTTTTCGGCAAAAATATCAAGAAGAGGATACATTGGTTTATTCTCCACCTAGTTAGTATTATTGATTTAATTTGTCTAACAATTTAACCGTGAAAATTATAATTGAAAAAACTTTACAAATCAAAGTCTGCTAACAAATAGCGGAAAAAATTTACTGTACAAAGACCAATCGGCTATAATTTTACAAACCATGGATTAAAGGTTGTATTTTCATGATCAAAATAAAACATTTTGACTGGTTAGCTCCAATTTACGAAAAAATCATAACCGGCGAGGTATCGCAAATTTTAATCAATTCACTGGATTTGCAAGCGGACCATTTGGTATTGGATGCAGGGGGTGGTACAGGAAGAATTTCCGCTGGTTTAATCGGAGAAAACCGGAAAATTATCGTTGCTGATCCTTCCCTCCAAATGCTTAGACAAGCTCGAGATAAATCTGGGTTGCTTTGCACAAACTGTGATGCAAGAGAAATGCCTTTTAATGACGACCTGTTTGATCGAATTGTCATCGTAGACGCTTTCCATCACATGACGGATCAAAGGAGCGCGATAAAAGAATTGTGGCGTGTACTAAAGCCCAATGGATTATTAATTATTGAGGAACCTGATATCATTCATTTTCGGGTTAAGATAATTGCCTTCTTTGAAAAAGTATTGTTAATGAAAAGCAGATTTTTAAGGCGCGAAGAGCTTATTGAGATAATAAATGCTCATCAACCAAAGAAAGTAATGATGTACAATCAAGATTATACCTACTGGGTCGTTGCCACAAAATAGACGGCGAGAAAGGCTAATTTTAAACATGGCGGATGAAAAAAAAGAACCGGTCTGGAAATTCAGAGGCTATGAGTTGCGGCCTTCGGAGTTTACCACGGCAATGGTGCATTATTATCGTGCTGAAATTCAACGCAGCAATCTCTGGCGCAGCAGGTTGGATTCAACGACCAATTGGGCGGTTGTAACGACAGGTGCGACGCTTTCATTTGTGCTTTCCAGTCCGGATAATCATTTTGTCATTATCCTTTTGACAACCATTTTGATTTTGGTGTTTTTGTGGATGGAGGCCCGCCGTTACCGTTATTATGAACTATGGAGCTACCGGGCGCGGTTGCTTGAAACTGATTTCTTTGCTGCAATGCTTGTTCCTCCTTTTGCTCCTCATGCGGAATGGGCTGAAAGTCTTGCTCAATCATTGTTGCAGCCTGAATTCCCAATTACCATGTGGGAAGCTATTGGACGCCGTTTGCGGCGGAATTATTTCTGGATTTTTATGGTGCTTCTGGTTTCCTGGTTGATTAAAATTGGATTACATCCATACCCTCTGACGAGCTGGCAGGAATTTGTTCAAAGATCATCTATTGCTTTTATTCCTGGCGAGGTTATCATCGCCGGAGGGGCGATTTTTTATCTTGGATTGATTATCCTGGCGATTTGGACGGCTCGCTTTCATCAGGCAAGCGGTGAGGTGCTGCCCAAGTATGATGTTTTTACACCTCCAGAGAAATTAAGCCCTCGAAGACCCGAATTTACGAAAAGAAAACAATTGCTGGTTTGGATTGTCACAGATAAACCGAACGAATTATCACAATCCATCATGCAAACGATGCATCGGGGGGTGACTTCAATTAGCGGAACAGGAATGTACACCCAGAAAAGTCACTCAATCTTGATGGTGGCAGTTACAGTAACAGAAATTGCTGAATTAAAACGAATCGCTCAAAATGTTGATCCCGCAGCGTTTATTGTGGTCAACCCGGCACAGGGCGTATTTGGTGGCGGATTTCAACCCCTGACTATGGAGGAAGAAAAATAAGTCTTTATCCAGTTTGGGTTTCGGCGTTTTCCCCTTCTAAATCTTTTTGATTTTGGTCAGAAAACCAGTAGCCGACTCCCCATTTTGTAATGATGTAACGCGGATTGCTGGCATCGGGCTCAATTTTTTCGCGCAGATAACGGACGTACAATGACAAACTGGCGATAGCGTCAGTGTAACCTTCTCCCCACGCTTCTTTAAGAAGGTCTTCGTGGGTAACGACCGCGCCGATGTTTCGCACCAAACAGGCCAGCAACCGATACTCGGTAGGAGTAAGGTGTAACATTTTACCGTTACGATAAACATGTTTGGTTTCAAGGTTAATTCTGAGAAAACCATCATCATATTCCAGGACAGTTGTATCTGAATTGGCAGTTGATTTCTTGCTGCGCTTTATCAGCGCAGAAATTCGAGCCTCTAATTCTCTGAGACTGAAAGGCTTGCGCACGTAGTCATCACCGCCGACTTCAAATCCCTTGACAAGATCTTGTTCGCGTCCTTTGGCAGTCAAAAATAAAATGGGGACTTCAGTGATCTTTCTCAATCGTTTGCACACCTCATAACCATCCTGACCGGGCATCATAATATCTAAAATAATTAAATCTGGGCGGTTTTTTTGCACAGCAAGGACTGCTTCATTGCTGTCATTGATTCCAATGACTTCATAACCTCGGGGTGATAAATTTACCCTCACCAGTTCACATAAAGTTTCATCATCGTCTATCATTACGATTTTAGATTTCATCAGAGTTCTCCATTATGGGTATAGAGAATCGAAAACAACTCCCTTTTCCGGGTGTACTTTCCACGCAGATATTTCCTCCTAGCGATTCCGTCAGCATCTTGGCTACATACAACCCAATTCCATGGCCATAAACTTCTTGAGAATCGCCGCCGGTAGCGCGATAAAAACGGTTAAATATCAAGTGCTGCTTATCCGGTTCAATACCCGGACCGTGGTCAATTACAAAAATTTCAGCGGCTCGGTTGTCCTTTACGCGCAGCTCCACACAAATTTCACTATGATCGGGGGAATATTTGACTGCATTATCCAACAAATTACTGATAATTGAATTGAGTGCATTTTCATCTGCCATTACCCAAACTGGCTGAAGGGGTTTGAGAAATTCGATGCGTCGATTTGGTGCAATAATCCGCCATTCTTCAATCAGGTTCTGCACGACAAATGTCAAGGGTAAAGGCCGCAATTCAACTTTGAATTGATGAGTTTCCAGTTGATGGACATCCAGAATTCGGTCCAAAAATTGGGACAAGCGTTGACTCTCTGTAGATAATGTATCCAAAAATTTTCGATCTGGGAGAGGTTCGTTTTTATCTAATGTGGTTGCAATCAATTCGCTGATGGATTGGATTTTCGTCAAGGGGGTGCGCATTTCGTGGGAGATTGAAGAAATCATTTCTTCCTGAAGCCGGTTCAATTCCTCGCGTTCGGTGATATCCCGTAATAATACAACAGCACGAGAAGGGGCTTGATTTTCCTCAAATACCGGAGCTACCGAAAGATTCACAATACGGCGTTTTGAGTTAGGGGGATGGAGGGGAATTGTTTCCAGAATGAATGGGGCGTGGTTCTCCCAGGACTTTTTTAGTTCATGAATAAAGTGGGTACAGTTTTCATTTGAAATACCAAAAGTGTCACAGAAATTTGTGCCGATGACTGCACTTTCTGGTAGACCAACCTGTTGAATTGCTGCCGGGTTGGCCGTGAGAATAACCCCATTTCGATTGATGGTTATCAAGCCATCGGTTACAGATTCGATAATCAGACTGGTTTGTTGTTTTTCTTTGTAAATCTCCTGAAACAGGCGAACATTTGTCAAAGAGGTTGCGGCGTGGTCTGCAAGCAGAGAGAGAATCCATTGACTGGTACGATCAAAGGCTTCAACCCGTGTACTTTCGGTAATGATGATCCCCAGCAAAGATCTTCCATGAGAAATATAACAGCATAATTGAGATGCGGAATACTTAAAGATAAATGGGAAGGATAATTCGAGATTGTTGTTACGCTCTAAAGAAGAAGCAGAAATGGCTTCTTCAAGAATTTGATTGGTGCGTTCCGAGTTGATTTCTTCCCCGATCACTTTTTGAATTGTAGAGCCATCGCTAGCATGGAAGCGAATTACGCCTGCTTCAGCCTGGGTAATATCAAGAGCAGTGGAAAGGGTCAGCTCGATGACTTTTTCTGCATCCAAAAGAGTATTGAGAACTTGACTGGTGCGCTGGATAGTTGAAAGCTGGGAGATTTGTCTTTCTAACGCATAGTCGGTACGTGTATATCGGTAGGCTTGTTCAATGGCTTTTTCGACAGCCGGAATAAACTCGTTCAAACGTTCAATATCCTGCTCGTAAAAATAACCGGTAATTTTGTTGATTAAAACAACACGCCCCATTTCGCTGCCATTGGATTGATACATCATTCGGCTCATTACCGATGTTACGGTGTTTGGTGAAGGAAGGTTTTCGACCAGGATTGAGTTCGGATCATCAAGGTTGTTAAGGATGAAGGATTCATTTTGGGAAAGAATGAAACTCCCCAAAGTTGGGGAATCGCCCTCGGATCTGGCGCGTAAGGCCGCCCGGCCCTTATCCGTGTAAATTTGCCACTGTTTGGTGATGGGATTTTGTAATACCAGACAAACTTGCTGGACGCGAATTATTTGATGAACTTGATTAATAACAATTCGAGTAATCTCCTCCAAATTGAGAGTCTGGCTTAAGAGGGTTTCGCGGTTTTTCAATGCCAATCGCAACGATGACCTTTGGCGAACCGAATTGGATAAGTCGCCAATCACAAGCGCAGCAATATACAACAGCAGGCTAATTCCGACCCGCTCGATGGATTCAAAGGTAAATCCATACATCTTAATAACAAAAGGAATTTCCAATAAAAATAAACTGCTAAAAATTGTCGCTCCAATCAGTCCGGCAATCACCCCAAAAAAGTAGGCCATTGAAATTACCGGAAGCAAAGCGATTAGATGAGATAGTGGAGAAGTGGAAAGATTATCCGAAAGATTTAGATGATAAACACCAATGATTGCCATGCTCACAAAAGAAACAAAAAACAACGCAAGATCACGCGGACGAATGCGTTGTGGCATTTCTTTTTGCAAGGAAGGCGGATTATTGGAAAGGTTCATAGGTAAAACGGTTGAATAATCACCATTGAAAATGCCAGATTCGCAGCGAAAACGACATACAAATTTCGCCAGCGATAGATGATAAATACACTCACAACGGAAAGGATAAACTTGTAAAACAATGCAATCACTCCAAACGGAAGCGTATTTGGACTTTTAGATAAGTATAGTAAGGCTGGTAAATATACCACCAGGTTTAAAGCGCTGATCCAGAGGATGGTCTTTTTCAGCGGAATTGACTTTTCATCAAAAAGCAGGGAGAATAATTTTCCCCGGAAGAATAATTCCTCTGCCGGGATGATTAAACCGGCAAATAAACCGAACAACCAAACCAGTTTTTCTGCATTTAAACCGGGAAGTGGAAGATTAATTATTGGCAAAAAGCGAGATACCAGAAGCCCGTGGAACGCCAATCCAGCCCCCATGAAAGCACCCGATGCAATATGAAGAAAAGGGTGGAAAGGTGTAAGGCTATATCTTCTGGATTGCGGCAGGTTCTTTTCAAAAATCCACGCCAAAACAATCCAAACCAGAAATATTGCCAGCAATGCGCTCCAACCGGAATACGAAAAAATGGTTGGCTGTAAATCGGGGTTTGTGAACCACGTGAAGGTTGAAAGTGCCGATAAGACTAAAATAAAGGCTAAGTAGAGAATATTTTTTTGAGGAAGCCCAACGAAGAATTTTTTTAGGCTTTGCAAGTATAAAACAGGTGAAAAATAATAAATCAATAACAGGTTGTGAGATTGCCAATTTTTGATAAAAGGATAGATGAGCAACAAACCAAGCGGTAAAGCAATGTTTAGAATAAGAATATTACGCCATTCCTTATTTTGCTGTGCGGCAAGAGTTTGGCGATGGGATCGTAAATCATTGCGGATTTTCAGTAACAACGCTTCCATGAAAAAATATTTTAGATCAACCAAAATGAATGACTATATTATTTATGATTATACTCGTATACTGAGATTATTGATTCCACCCCTGAATCAGGGTTTTTCTACGAGTTGCCACAACACCGGTCTGGTTTTTGTATCAGATATCAACCAGATGCTTCCGTTTTCATCTTGGGCAACCAAATCAAAATATTGTTCAGAGAATAGTACCGTTCCGCTTGGTGTGATATGAAAAAGCTGTTTTTCGGTGAAAGCGAAGACGCATGCGGTGGGTGTGAAAAAGATTTGAGGTGGCAAAAGCCCATTGAAACTGGTGATTTTGAAAAGATTTTGATTTTTACGCTGGTAAAGTATGTGCTGCTCAACCATTCCATTCGGGTTGATGATTGCCCCTAATAACCATTGGTTTTCATCATTATCAGTCCATATTGGACCAAAACGAAAAGTTGTGTTATTTGAGAGTACATTGGTATATAGCGGAGTCCCCTCAACCCATCCCTGACCGTTATATTCCCAAAGGCTATCCGGTGTGGTAACTAAGACGTTACCATCATTGATGATCGTCATGTTCGTAACACAAATGTTTTCAATGGGAAATTCAGTTCGCTGCCAGGTTTTACCATCAAATTGAAGTGGCGAAGATCCTCCAATCCATTGATTCCCCTGCCAAAAACAAGCTGCAACCCATACATTCCCGGTTGAGGGATTGCGGCTGATTGTAAAAACGGACTCAACGCCTGACTTATAAGGAAGTTTTATACCAATTTCGGTTGCGGTGAAAATCCGCCATCTACTTCCATTGAAGAATCGAACATCATTTGAAGTGGCCAGCCAGGTATTTTTCCCGTCGGCCAAAAAGGATGGATGGAGAGTGGGTAGAGGAGGGGTGAAAAATTTTGCAGGTAATATCCAGCCGTTCTCTTTGCTGTATTCAATGGTTCTTAACCCATCCCATCGGAAAACTGACCCCGATTTTTCAATGAGGTACCACATGTTTGATTCATTATCTACACCAATCGGGGTATTTCTAAAGCGTTTTACAAAAGTTTCTTGTTTGGCTAAATCAAGAATTGCCAGACCATAATTGCCTGACAAAAACACTTTATTACTTTGGACGGCAAAACTTTGGATTAAGCCAATTTGAATTTTGTCTAAGCGGAATTTTAAGTTTACTGAGGAAATTAATTCATGTTGAGATGAAATGCAGGGAGAGTATAAATTTTGAGCACCTGCAGTTTGCGAGTTGTTATCTTGACATTCATCATCAATTGTTTGAATTGCTGAGCGAATAGTTCCGGAAATATAACTAGAGGGTGAAAAATTTTCTGAGAAAGAAGGGATGGATTGATGACTGATTCCTACAGATACTAATAACAGGCCAACACTAAGAATAAATCCATTTACCCGAGCCAACGAGGTATTCATTCCCATGTTGAAATTGTACCTCATTGGATGGACAAATGTTTATTGGGAAGCTCCAAGGGTTACACTCAACTCACGGAGAGCCCTTTGACGATAGAATTTGATGGCCACAGTTTCGCCAGGCTGATGGGCAAACAGTGCATTCAAATAAGAACGCTGCTGATTGATTTCTAATTCACCGATTTGAACAATAATATCTCCTCTTTGAAGACCGCCCCGGTCAGCCGGGCTGCCGGGTTCAACACTGGTGATGTAAGCGCCCCATTCAACCGGTAATTGATATCTGCGGGAAATGGTGGGATTGATCCCCTGCCAGGTAATCCCCAAATATGGACGGGAGAAAAAACCTTTGGTAATAATTTGCTCACTGATCAGACGAACGGTATTGGATGGTATGGCAAAACCCAATCCTTCTGCAATCGTTGTTGTACCGATGCCACCGCGCACAATTAAGGTGTTAATCCCAATTATTTCGCCATTAAGATTAACCAACGGACCTCCGGAATTACCCTGATTGATGGCTGCGTCGGTTTGAATCAAGTCTTCCATGGCATAACCTTTTCCGGTATTCAATACCCGGCCTGTAGCGCTGACGACACCTACAGTGACAGTATTGCGAAATTCACCCAGCGGTGAACCAATTGCAATTACCGTTTCACCAGGATTTAGACGGTCTGAGTCGCCAAAAACAGCAATAGAGGGCATTTTACCTTCGGCTTTCAACACGGCTAGATCGGCGTACACATCAGCGTTTATCAACATTGCTATTTCCTGTTCGCCATTCGACAGGATTACGGATAAATCAGTTGTACCTTCAACAACATGATAATTTGTGACAATATATCCCTGTTCAGAAATGATTACGCCGCTACCACTTACTGTTTCATCTGGTGCTTTGCCAAAGAAAGTCATTTGTCCAGGAATTGTTCCAACAACGGTAACCACCGCTGGAGATACCTTTTCAACAGCACGGGTGATTTCTGTCTGTATATCGGTTTGAGAAAAAGTTAAAACCGATGCAGTGGGCATCGGGTAATTTTCTGTGGCGTTGACAGACAAATTAGTTTTTGAAACTTGATTTAGAACCAGTAATCCTCCACCGATTGCCCCAATGAATGCGCTCAAACAGGATAAGACGATGACAAGTATCCCGACAACAAGACCTTTTCGCAGGGACATATTTGATCCTCCGAAGGAAAATTCTAAGGCGAAATTGTAAGGATAATATTAAGAATTTGTTGAAAGATTATAAAAAATCAAAAACAACGGAAAAGAAATATTCGTATAGCCAATTAGTGAGAATATAAATTTCGATAGAATTTATTCCTCCGAGGAATTGTCGTTCAAAATGGATTTTTTTAATTGATTGCGCAATTGAATGATTTGATCCGTAACCTGTCGAATATGAGAAAACAACTCTGAGTTGTGCTTTATTCCTTCGTTGATCAGTAGAGCAGCGGCCTCAGAGCGGCTTTTTGCGATTTCAGCTTCGATCAGCATATCCATATGCCTTAATGTTTCATCGTTAACGCGTACCATGACAACATTGCCCCTGGATTGTAAAGCCTCACCAAGGGTTTGCCCAATGTTTTCAACCTGTTTCCAGGCTTCTCGCAAAGGATCAGATGGTTGTTTTTTGGATGAGGGGGTTTCTAAGTCCGGGGTGTCCTGATTTTTTTGATAGTGGTTGTCAACTTGTTGCTGAGACACGGTGTTTTTCTCCTTTGTAACGGAATTACACGTAATATTATAACATAAAAAGCATTAAAACAAAAAAACGCGATCCAATTGAATTCGCGTTTTTTGAGAAAATTTTGACCAATGATGGCTTCAAAAAATGGTTTTGATGGCTGAATATAAATTTTGGTGAAATTGAATTTGTTTGTAATAGGTGAGTGTGGTTGCGGTTTTGTATTGTTTTTTTCCCCTTCCTGTAGCCACAAGATATAAATTGGGTATGCCTCCCAGATACCCTGCTTCGATATCTGAAAGAGCATCGCCAATGAGAATTGTTTCCCTCAAGTCAATTGCGTATTGATGAGCTGCTGTAATAATCATGCCGGGTTTGGGTTTTCGGCAGTCGCAATTTTCTTCAGGTGCATGGGGACAGAAAAATACCTGATCAATAAATCCTCCGTTTGAAACAATGACCTCAAGAATTTTTTGGTTAATTTCCAGATATTGTTCAATCGAAATCAATCCCCGGCCAATGGCTGATTGATTTGTGATGAGAAACACTTTGGGTCGATCCTGGAGATGATTAATCATCTGTAATGCGCGCAATGAGGAGGGATAAAAGTGGACATCCTCCCATCTTCGCACATAATCGGCGCGATTATGAATGATCACGCCATCCCGATCTAAAAAGATTGCTTGTATCCTTTTGTGATTTGACGGATTACGATTCACCGACAATAAAATGTTTTACGAAGTTTTTGGCGAAGTTCGATCTTTGATTTCTTTTTCTGTGATCTTGCCGTTCGAACTCTCTTTTTTGACACCTGCATAATAATAATGGCTGTAATAGGTCGCGCTTTTGGGGGAGATGCCATTCATAATGTAACCCAATATATTTGCATTAGCGCGAATTAACTGACTCTTCGTTTTTTGAAGCACATCGCGACGCGATTTTCCCATGCTAACTACAACCAAAACACCATCTACGCGGGCGGAAAGGATAAGGGCGTCTGAAATAATGAATGGCGGGCCATCAATAATGATGACATCCGCGACTTCCTTAAGCATTTCAAGAGTTCTGAGCATTTCTTGCGAGCCTAACTGCTCAGATGGATTGGGTGGAGTTGTGCCAGAAGGAAGTAAAAATACCTGATTTTTGAAAAGAGGTATCAAACACTCTTTACCAATTTTGCCATCCTGCAACAAATCTCCCAATCCCTTTTTATTCTTAAGTTGAAATTTTTCATCTAATTCTGATTTATAAAAATCAGCGTCAATCACAATGACCCGTTTTTTGGCTTTTGCTAAAGATAAAGCTAGGTTTATTGCAATGGTGGTTTTTCCTTCCGAATCGCCGGGACTGGATATAAGAAGTGTCTTTACTGTATTGCCAAGTCCTGAAAATTCGAGGTTAGTACGCAAGGAACGAAAGGAATCCGTAATGGGAGAAAAGGGTTCATCATTGACATAGCTTAAAGGTTCAACGTCTTTGGGAAAGCGAGGAATTTCTCCAAGGAGAGGTTTTTGTAAAATACGGTCCACCTCTCCCGAAGAGTGAATTGCCTGATCAATCCACTCGATAATGTAAGCGCTTGCAGCTGCTAAAGCAAAACCAATCAACATTGAAGTCACCACTGTAATTAAGCGGTTAGGTCCAATTGGACGAGTTGGAATTTCAGCGGGCTCAATCACACCCAGGGTGTTTAAAGCCCCTCGCGAACTACTGGACAATAACCGGCTGTAATTTTCCTGGAGGCTGGTCAGTTTATTTTCGAGTGCATTGATCTTTTGTTGGGTTTCAGTGATTTGACTGGCGCTATTCAGGCTGCCTAATTCAGTTTTGAGTTTAGTAATCTCATCTGTGGTATCGGAAATGTTTTTTTCTAAAGTAGATAATTGCTGATTAATAAAGGCCTGCCGTTCCAAATCATCATCCTGGGCAGCGGAGGGTCCGCGTTTAATCAGCTGCTTTGCCAGCTCGGCTGCAACTGCCTGTGCTCTAACCGGATCTGAATCGGTAACGGTTATTTCGATCAATTGGGTATCCGGTAGTGCCCGCGCCGTGTACTGTGGAATCCAACTCAAGTTCAATGCTTCCATGGCTGCCTTTCGTACCGGTTCGCGGGTAGCCATATCAGCATAAATGGAGGCTAATTGCTGTTCTAAAAAGAACTGTGAGGTGTTGGGGTTGGGATTGGTGAGGGATTGTCCAATAATGAGGGTTGTTCTGGATTGATACATTGCCGGCTGGCCAAGCGTGATGATAAAGCTGGCTGCAGCGGCAATCAGACCAGCTGCTAAAATCATCCACCACCACTTTAAAAGGGGGGCGTAGTACGTTTTTAAGTCCATTGTTGATCCTTGTAGCAATTCAAACCAATACCCTCATCTTCATAAAAATTGTAACCGGATTTATTAATTATTTCCATAAAATTTCTATAGAAATTACTTAGAATTTGACTCTATAGTCTCATAGTAGATATTTTCAAGTTTTTGTCCAATCCTTTTCCACGAATGCTCTTTTTCTACATAAGTTCGTCCAGCCTTCCCAATTTTTTGAGCAGTTTTGGGGTCCGAGAGCACTTTAAGGATCAATTCGGCGTAATGTTGAGCATCTTCACCAATCATTACTTGTTCGCCATTTACAATGGTCAATGCGGATACAGCCAACGGCGAAGCAATTACCGGAATTCCGCAGGCCATTGCTTCTAATACTTTATTTTGGACACCTGCTCCATAATTGAGAGGAGCGAGCGCCAGAGTGGATTTTTGCAGGTATGGAAGAATTTCAGGAACAGTTCCGGTAATTTTTATTTTGGGGTGATCGGAATATTTTAAGAGAACTGGTGGGGGGTCTTTGCCGACCACCCATAGTTCGATATCGTCATTTTTTTGCCACACGAATGGCATAATTTTGGTAATTGTAAATAATGCCATATCAACATTGGCGTGATAACTCATTTTCCCACTGAGTAAAATGACGTTCTTAAGTCTTTCCTGTAAAGGAATGGGGTAAAAGTAGTCCAAATCAACACCATTGGTAACAACCTCAACCGGACTTGTTGGGGAAAGCTTTAAGAATTCTTCCTGATCTTTTGGCGATGTTACCAGCAGTTTATTGAATTTTGTTGCAAGCAACTTCTCAAATTTTTCAGTCCTTTGTAACTCAAATTTGATTAACCAACGCAGCAGTTTTTTTGGATGATTTTTTTGGGTCTGTCGGAACAAATGGGTAATTGAATCAACGCTATCCCAAACAACTGGAATTCTATACTGACTTTTAACCATGAGGGCATACTTTGCACCTCGTAAATGTTCCACATGAACCACATCAAAATTTTGTTGAGAAATGAACAATTGAATATCTTCTTTTAATTGATTACTCCAACTATATACCGCTTGAAGTGGTAGCCTTGAAGGAAAAGCCTGAAGGCAATTGAGCATGGATCGCCACTTGGGTAAATTAAAACCTGTTGCTTTTAAGGAGGCGGAGTTAATGAGTTGATCAGGTTGGAACTCTTTTTCAACCAGGTATAAAAGGGTGATGTTATGTCCAAGAGCCAATAAGGACTTAATCAAATTATAAGATCGAACCCGAATCGGGCTGGGAGAATAAGGCACAACAAACAAAATGTTCATGAAAGGGTGACTGCTTTTCTTTGTTGAATTTTTTGGATTAAATCTGAAAATCCGACGGCTGCAAATAAAACCAGCACTGCATCAACTGGTAGCCTGTAACGAATTAATGTCCAGGTAAAAATGTGAATCAGACTGTAAACCAAAATAAACAGTAATAGTAAAAATACGGGGGAGTAGAGGGTTACTTTTTCTTCACCTTTCTTTGCCAAAGTAGTCATCAGCCCGTAAATCATAAAAGGTAAAAACACTCCAAAACTTCCTATTCTTGAAATATTGCTAAGAATTGAGGAGTGAGGCGAAGGCCAAAACATGAAGTAAACTGGAATACGACTGAGGGAAAGGAAAAAATAACGTAATGGATCTTGAATAACGAATTGCAATCCACGATTTAATAATTCACGATCCAGAGCAGCCTCGTTTAAGCCATAAAGTTCTTTTGGCAGTAAGTCGAGATAGGTGGATTGGGACAAAATTCCTTCAAAGTGTGTGCCATAAATGGGATGATTTGCCCAGTAAAATGCAAAACCGGCATTGGTATTTAGCAGGACAAATTGATTAAAGCGCTCGTAGTTGTAAATTGTGAACGGGAGAATAAACAATGTGATGATCAGCACATTTATTCCGATCATTTTGAGAGCGGGGACGAGATAATTTTTCCTTAAGACAAATAAAAGCCATGTATAAAGAAATGGCAGAAATAATAGAAATGCCTGTCTCAATAATATGGTCAATGAAGTTGCTACACCCAACAAAAAAGCGAAAAGAAGGTATTTCCTGGGGTTTTCAAGGATCTGATTGGCATTTTTGACAATCCAGCCAGATGTGCCGAGGATTGCGAGTATGCCAGCGATATAAAAAGGTTCGGTCATCAACGTTGCCGAATAGTAAACGAAGTAAATATAAACCGAGGTTATCGCAGCAGCAATTAAGCCGACTCTTGAATTGAAAGAGAGTTTGCCAACAACAAAAATTAATAAGGGGTGAATTATTCCAATAATCAAAGCCTGTAACAGACGCACCAAAAGAGGGTGCGGACCAAAAAGCCAATAGATACCTGCAACAAAATAAGAGTATAAATAGCTCCAATGAGCCGTGGGTTCTCCAGCCTGTGTGGCTGGCCACCATGGGCGATCAAATGTAAAACCATACCCCCCCGCCAATCGGATTCCCAGGGTGTGATAACTGATTTGATCAGAAACGCCAGGCATTTCGCTAATTTGATTACCCAGAAATAAAGCCGCTCCCACCCGGAATAAAACTGACACAAAGGTAATACCGATCAATAATTTGAGTGTATTTTTACTGTCACTTAAAAAGTTCAACAAATTTCGCATCGTTTAGATTTGATAAATCCTATCCAGTTCTTTCAAAACTACTTTCCAGTCATAAAGGCTGGTGACAAGTTTTCTGGCGTTTTCGGCCAGGGTTTGTTGTTGAGCGGGTTGGTCAAGTAGGTTTAGGACCGCCTTTGCGAAAGAAATAGGATCATTTTCGACCAATACATCCATCCCATTGTTGGCTGCGATGCCTTCTAGACCAATTGTGGTTGTGACCGCAGGAATGCCTCTGGCAAATGCTTCCAATATTCGAACGCGCATCCCGCCACCTGCTAAAACCGGCACAACCATCAGTGCGGAATTTTCAAGATGAGGGGTCAAATCTTCTACATACCCTTTGATTTGAATATCTTCACCAAATGGAGCAGCAAGGTGATAAAAATCTTTGGGGGGATTTTTTCCAATGATCGTGAGGGTTGCTTTGCCATTTATTTTCTTTATCAGCGGAAAGACCTCCCGTAAAAACCATCGTATTCCGTCTGCGTTTGGGGGGTAATTCAATGATCCAATGGTCAAAATTTGTTGTGATCCTTTTTTTCTCATCACAGGTTGGATTTCCTGGGTATTGACTGCTATGGGCAGTACATGCAATTTTGAAAGTAGTGATGGGTCATTGGGATTTTCCAACAATAAATCACGATCAATGTCTGTTACGGTAAGAACATGATCAAATTCCTGCACCAGCCTATGTTCGAATTTCTTTAATTTTTTTGCTTCCTGAGAAACTAACGGACGAATAAACAAAGGCACTTGGGAACGCATCCGTTCTAAAATAGCCCAGGTGGCGTTGTGGGCGTCAAAAATGGTTTTGGATGATATATAAAGACTGTTCCGTTTAAGAATAAATTGAGCCATGTTAACCTGATCAATGTGAATCACGTTAAAGGTTTCTTCTACCAGCAATTTTTTTATGGCTTGCATCATTGCGGGACGAAAATCTCTTTCAATCAAAAAAGGTGTACCTCTCAACTGACTACTCATCAACGAAAGCACATCTCGTATCTTGGTGCGCCGGATAGGTACCGAAATTACTTTTTCGCACACTCCTTTGAGGTATGGTAAATATTTTTCCTCTTCTTTTCGAACAAAAGTAATCAGTGTAATAGAATATCCCTGCTCTGCAAGGTACTTGAGAACATGCCATGTTTTAATACGTGGACCTGCATCGGGTGGATAAGGCACAATCAGAGTAAGGAAGAGAATTTTCATTTTGAGATTCTAAAGGTGTGAGAGAGAGGCAACCAGATATTTGTAATTTTCTTGAATTTGTCTTTGTTGGATTTTCGCGTCGGGGTTAATCCAGCTTACCAAAGGAGAGAGAAATAAGCGAAGCAAAGAAGCAATTAATAAAATAGTTTTATAAATGAATGTAACAAAATTGCCATGATGTTTCTTGAAATATTGGATTTTTGCCCGATATAGTTGTAAAAACATTTCTCTGGCAAATTGTGAGGTACTTTGCCCGCCATAGTGAATCACACGTGAAGTAGGAACCCAGTAATTTTCAAAACCAGCTTTTACTAATCTGTAACAAAAATCAACCTCTTCTGAATAGATGAAAAAATTTTCGTCTAACCCCTTTAGAGCATCCCACAAATTACGTTTGATCATCAGGCTTGTGCCTTGAACCACATCACATTGATGGGGTGATTTTGTATCCCATTTATGCTGAGGATACGACCCAAATGGAATTATGCTATCAAGATGAAGCAGCCGCCATAATTCTCGAAACAAGGTTGGGAATGGATAGCAGGAGATTTGAAAAGTACCATCCGGGTTTTTTAGATACGAACCCGCAGCACCTGCAGAGGGTTTAGAAGTCAGGAAGTTATAAAGTTCATCAATCGCGCCTTCCTCGACCACTGTATCCGGATTGAGCAAAAAAAGATATTGCCCCTTTGCGTAAGAAGCCCCAAGATTATTAGCTGCGGCAAAACCAATGTTGCTTTCAGATTGAATAATAGGGATTTCTGGAAATTTCTGTTGAAGTTTTCTCACGCTGTAATCGGTGGAGTTATTGTCTACGACGATAATTTCAACAGGAACATCAGAAGGTTTTCTCTTGAGACTTTCAATACAATTCATCAAGAAGGTTTCGACATTATATGAAACGATGATTATCGAAACTACAGGGTTGGTACTATTCATTTTCTTGTGGATTGTACCGTTTGCGCAATTCGATGAATACCAGAGCTCCCATGAAAAACCAGCCTAAAACACTGGCGCGGAACCCTTCCATACCGACATTATAGACGAACGGAATCACCCAATCTCCAAACATCCCGGCCACCAATATCCCAACCACTCCCCCTAAAGCAGAATAAATATAGGCATGTTCAAATCCCCGGTTGTCAGTTTGTTTTATGGCTTTCCATCCGGATTTGAAAATTTCAAAAATCATCCATAGGTAAGCGATCAATCCGAGAAGTCCTACCTGAGCGACGATGTCAATATAGTTGTTGTGTGAATTGAAACTGACAGAATATCCCATTATGCGATAAAAAGGTGTAAAAAAGTAATAATTGGAAGGTCCTAAACCAAACAGAGGATTGACTTTAATAATTTCTCCAAGAATTTTCCATGCTTCTAATCGAGTGAGTAAACTGTACTCATTATCGCCGCCCATAATAAGCTCATTAGCAAATTGGGATGAGATCAGGAGAAAAACTCCGGTTATCCCAGCCACGGAAACTGCCAGTTTCGGTTTGGTAATGAAAACCACAAAGAAAATTGATGCCAACGCTGGAAACCATCCTGATGTCCAGGATTGTTTCATGATCAAGAGGTTGTACAAAATAGCCAGAGTGCTAATCCCCAACATAACCCGCCACTTCGTGGCGAGATTCCGGTTCAGGTAAGCCTGCCCAAAGGTTAAGATCAACAACCAAAGCCAGAACAAACTATCCAGAACTGCTCTTTGAAAGAAACGATTAACATATGGGCGTAAGGGAGGAATCAGAAATGCGAGGTTGTAAATTCCACCAAGAATAATAAAAACCCAAACGGCAGATTGTAGCCATTTTAGATCAGTCAAACGGTGGATGGTAACAATCATAGTCAAGGTAAGCAGGATAAACAAAGATAATCCGCCCAATTGAGAAAAAAGAGAAGCTGATCTTCCCGGATACCAGGGTAATTGACCAAAAAGAAATGCAATAATCGCAATGACAATAAATATGATTGAGGGGGTGATTACCGAAACGGGTAATAGTCGAATTTGTTTTTGCCGGGTAATCATATCGAACAGCCACAATCCAATCATTCCAATTGAAACAATCATGGCACTGTTGATACTGGTTTGTGTGCCTGTATTAATCCGGATTGGAACAATCAAGCTTGCTGCAACTAAAATTGGGAATCCTGCACCAGGCCATTTCAATAATACAACTGCTCCAACAATAACCGCTATGCTTCCAAAAAGGAGATAGGCAAGAAGATTGCCCATAGCCAGCATGGGTGAAAGGATTGCAATAAGAATCAATATGATGGGGATCATAATCCATTTGAATAATGGATGCTCTGGATTTAGAATTTGAACAGGATTGATTGTCGTTTTCATTTTGAAGCTGCAAGCAATTGGATTGTCCGGTTTAACTTTTCACCGATAATTCGCCAGTCATACACGTTTTCAACTAAATTTCGCCCCTCACGGATTATTTTTTCTCTCAAGATCTGGTTTTGGAGAATACATATAGTACTATCAGCAAAATCTTTTGGTGAATCGGCAAGCAAAAGATGTTGCCCGTGCTGAACATCCAGCCCTTCAGCTCCTTTTGATGTTGTAACTACGGGGGTGCCGGCGGCCATTGCTTCCAATATTTTTAAGCGAGTCCCTGCGCCATGCCGCAAGGGCACGACACATGCCGCACAGGAGGATACCAAACTGGTGATATCATCAACAAAACCGGTAAAAATCACATGGCCATTGCGACGGGGGAGAAGGCTAATATCTACATTTTCATTTTTCCCTGTAATCAGTAATTTGCAATCGGGTATTGTTTCAATAATAAAGGGAAATATTTCAGACAAAAAAAAGTTCATTGCATCAAAATTTGGCCAATAACTCAATGAGCCATTAAAAATCAAATTATGGTTAGAGGAAGTATTGTTTTGAACAAGGGGTATTTTTGTCTCAACACCATTGGGAATTGCGATAATTCTCTCTTGGGGCAGGTTGATATATTCGGCGGCGCGCGATTTGTCCAAATCTGAACAAACAAGGGCAAGGTCAAATTTTTGGTAAATCTGATTTTCATAATTTCTGAATTTCCAGTAGGCTAAATATCGTCTTTGTTTTTGGAAAAAACCTGCTGCATTCAGGAACAAGTCTCGGAGCATCAGCGCTAAGAGATTATCCATATCTACAACACGAAGAGTATGGGGGATCTTTAATGCATAGGGTGCGGTAACAAAAGTGAGAGCAATAACTAAATCGGGCTGCCAATCCACCGAAAAATTTTGAACCGTTGTTGCCATCTTTTTTGAATAACCCGCAACTACTGAACTGGGTAAGGTTGTAAAGAAACCCAACCAAGTTTTGATCCGAGGGTAATGAAAAGGGTGGTGATCAACAACAATTACCTTTTTGCAATATTGATGCAGGTGTTCAATCCATTTGTCGTTTATCGGAGTATCTTGAAAAGAAATTATAGCAACCTCGTTTTCCTGACTCAGGCTGCGAATCATGTTGTAAGCCCGAATTTTACTCCCCTGGATCGGCGGGTAAGGAAACCATGTGGATAATATCAGAATTTTCATTCGTTTTGTTGGGACTCAATCTTCAAAGAAAGCTTCCCACTCCGTGTTTTTAAATTTGGTTTTCAAATACTCATAGTTTTCGATGATTTCATAGAGTGGTCTTTGAATTTGCTTAAAAGTTTGGGGTTGAACTGGGTGATCCGGCAGATCTAAAAACTGTTGAATTTTGTGAATTTCCTCATCCGTATTTGCTGAAAGTTCCTCATAAATAACTTCGAGTTTGGGATGGGCGCTAAAAAAAATATCGGCCTGTTGTTCCCATCGGCGAGTTTGGACAAAATCATTAAGCAGAGCATCATAATCGAGTGTGTAGGTTTGAAGATGATTCTCTTTACCATTGGTATTTACCCATTGACCAGTTTTTACGGCGTTCTCACGGGATAAATGTGTTCTCAATATATTTTTTCTTTTTATGTGTATGATATGAAGATCAGATTGTTCTTTCAGGGTTGACCAGATTTTCGCAAAAGGATTTTCGTTTGCGTGGTAATAGAACAATTTGAAGCCGAGCGCTTTGTAATTCGCAGGGATTTTTCGAAAAACAATTTTTTCAAGGAATCTGCATGGGTCTTGTTGGTAAATTTTCATAACGCTGTTGGTGGTTGGGAACTGCGGATGGTCAAAATCAATGGCGTCCCGGTTGCGGAAAATTTCACCTAGAACAATAACCGCGGGGTGGGAGTTGAGGAGACCGCGCAGAAAATTACTGCCTGTGCGGGAACGCCCAAGAATGATGAATTTGGTGTAATCTGAGGTTGCGGGTATTAGACCAATCTCTAACGCGATTTTTTTTAAATTCAGCCGCTGATCCTGAATCAATTGGCTAAAAGTGAATTGGGAAGCATCTGGTCGGTTATCCATTTTTATTCCAATATTTTTATTTTTCTTCTAATCCCAAAATGCCTGGAGTAATAGTCGATCATGCCCTGTAATAACGCATTTCGATGAGACTTTTGATTTTTCCATTTGGGTTTTATGCTCCACGCAAACAAAGTCCTTAATAATGATAAATTCACGACCAAGCGATTAACAAGAGGTGCGTGGTGTTTGGATAGGGTCATTAAGCGGTTGCGGGTTGCGTAATAGGTCACGTTTGGCGAGGGCTGATAGTTCCTTTGTACTCCTTTATGCCAGATTTTGGCTTGAGGAACCATCCAAATCTGCCATCCAGCATTACGAGTCCGAATACACCATTCTGTTTCTTCCCAGTAATAAAAATACCTTTCATCAATAACACCAACTTGCTGGATGACTTCCCTTTTTATTAAAAATGCGCAACCAGATATCCAATCCACCTGAATCGGTTCAGGGTATTGTCCTTGATCTGGCTCGTTTTGACCTTTATGAACAGCCTGCCAATCTTTGGTGATTATTCCACCCGCGCTTTGAATTACAGCCGGTTCGTCAAAATGGTAAACCATTGGACCAAGAATTCCAGCCTGCGGCTGAGAAACTGCAAATTGGAGCAGGTTTGATATTGTGTACGAATCAAGGATTGTATCCTCGTTCAGGACAAGAATCCAGTCGGAGCCAGCCTCCAGTGCTGTAGAGATACCCACATTGTTATTACCGGCATACCCTTTGTTTTCAGTCAGATTTATGATTCTGGTTTGGGGGAATTGTTTTTCAATTGCCTCAACCGAACCATCTGTGGATGAATTATCCAATACCCATACGATAGTATTCTGGTATTGACATTTTTGCAAGGAAGATAAACAAGCCAACGTATCTTCTTTGCGATTAGTATTCAAGATAATTACCCCAACCAGTGGTTCGGTCATTCTACTCCAACCAGACCGAAGGCAGGTTTTTGTTAATCTCAATGCTTTTGAATTTTTTGGACTGGCGCGAACCAAATTTCTTTACCCATGCAGCCATTGCCTCCAAGCCATCATCGAGTGAAGTGGCCGGTCTTTTGCCAAAAACCGCTTCGATTTTTTCATGAGTTGAATAAGCATCCTTGACTTCATTGCGCGGAGGTAAATATTGAATATTTGGCGAAACACCCATCGCTTTGGCGACAGCAAAGGCCAATTCATTGACCGAATAAGGTTGATCTGCCCCAATGTTGAAGACTTGATTAAAGGCTGCTGGTGTTTGAATCGCTTCTACCATTAGCGGGACAATATCTTTGATATAGCTAAATGCTCTGGTTTGATTACCGTTACCAAAAATGGTCATTGGTTTTCCTTGCATTATCTGGTTCATGAAAATTCCGACTACATTTCTGTAACGATCTCCGATATTTTGTCTTTCTCCGTACACATTGTGCGGACGAAAGATAATGTAGTTCAATCCAAACATTTCGTGGCTCACACGTAATTCCTGCTCAACTGCCAGTTTTGCAATACCATAGGGATCTTCCGGGTGGGGAAAATCCGCTTCACTCATTGGCAATTTGGGGCTGGCGCCATAAACAGCAATAGAGGAAGTAAAGACAAAGCATTTGATTCCATGATTGATTGCGGCATTGATTAAGTTAATGCTTCCTATAAGATTATTGGTGTAATTGAAGTGTTTGATGAAGTGGCTTAAGCCTTCGGCCGCATAAGCCGCAAGGTGATATACATAGTCGAATTTTTCTTCCTCAAATAATTTGTTTATTAGTATTGGGTCAGTAATGCTGCCCTCTATGAAACGAACCCCCGGGACTAAATTGTCTTCAAAACCACCCGAGAGATCATCCAGAACCATTACATCATAGCCGCGTACCAGGAGTTGTTCGCTAACATGCGAACCGATAAAACCAGCTCCGCCTGTGACTAAAACTTTTGACATTTTTATCCTCATTTATCCAAAAAGATAAGTGTAAATTGGTCTTAAGAAAGATTTGATGGTCAAATTCATCATCAGCAAAGGAACAAATAATCCGACTAATACCAAAATTACAAAGAAAATCAGCGGAAAGCCTAATATCTGTGGCAATAAGTGATAAATTCCTCTGGCAGCAACGGCCAAAAACAACGAATGAGCGAGAAAAATCCCGAACGATTTTGGTCCTAATTCTTCAAGTTTTTTACTGAAGGGAATTCGAGTGTTGATGAATCCAATAAATGCAGCAAGAATTGCAATTGAATAAAAATTATCAACGAGGGTTTCTTGAGGTCCTATCCATGATTGACCCGATTGTATTAATAACCATTCCCATTCAATAACTCCCACGATAAAAAAAGCCATAGAAAGAATCAACAAAAACCAGCGAATCCTGAAAAAATATTCTTTAATTTCGTTTTGATGGGAACCAATCACTAAACCAAAAGTAAACCAAAAAACATGACCAACAAAAAGCCATCCTGAATTTAGAAATGAAAAAAGGGGAGCAAAGGGAATGTCCAATCCAATTATCAATGGGTAATTAACCAGTTTAGTTAGGATCTGAAGCGTGGCCGTAAAGAGCAGGAATTTCTTCCAATCCCAGTGGACCAGTCGGATAAAAAGGGGGGATAGCAAATAAAATGTAATGAGCAGGGGAACGAAATAGTAAGCCTCAGCTGCCTGACCAGTAATAATGATGCGTAACAATTGTGCAGGGGTATAGGTTGTGTTCTGAAGAACATTAAAAATGATCATTATGGCTGACCAAATTAAGTACGGAATAATAAGATATTTGATTCGACTTAATACATAGTTCCATTCAAGTGCTTTTTTTCTGCCAGCACTAAAAGCAACAAAAAAGCCTGAAACCAGTAAAAAAGCCGGGATACTGGGAATAATCCACTGTTCTAAAACTCTTAAAATAAAATAATCTGGCGAGTAAAGTTGAGAAAAGTTTGGGGAGGTTAGAGGGGTATAACGATGAACCCACCAAAACATGGCAACGTACGTCCAGCCAATGGAGTGGTTGACGACGACATTGATAATTGCTAAACCATTCAACAGTAAAAATCGTTTTGACATGAAGATTCATTTATCCAAACAGAAAACCGTAAATAGGCTTTAATTTGGGCAAAGAAAAAAGTTGCATTCCCACTAAAGGTAAACCGAGACCGGTAATAAAAATCAGGATGAAAAAGAGGAGTTGGTTTGGCAATACCCAGGGAGCGATCAGGTAGATGCCCCTGGCCATAACCTCCATGATGGGAACATGGGCTAAATAAATCCCATAGGATTTGCTACCAAGAAAATTGGAAGTTTTTGTAAGAGGTAGTTTCTTGCTTTCGAGCAGACTTAAAAAGTAAAGCAACACAGAAATCTCGTAAAACCAATCTATAATGGTTTCCCGTGTTTGAATCGGCCCTTTGAACACTTCCCATTCGATAAATCCCGCTACCACAAAAAAGATTGCAGAATATCCGAACAATGGATTCATTTTTTGAAGTATTGGTCTGATTTTTGTAAGGTGCAAACCAGTAACAATTCCTGCTGAAAACCAGAATAGTCGAGAAACAAACAACCATTTCGGGATTTGCGGTAATGCGTTTATCCATTCGTTCTGAATTCCCCATAAGGAAAGACTGGCGGGTAAATGAACCAGAAGTTGAGTCAATGCCGTAAGGAAAATCAGAACCTTCCAGTTTCTCCTGGCCAAGGCGATGAGAACCGGAGCGATTAAGTAAAGCTGAATGATGAGAGGTACGTAATAATAGGCTGGCGTGGTCGTGCCGAGCAATAGATTGGTTGCAATTCGATCGAGGCTAAAATTTTTACCCTCAAGAACACCCAAGGCCATAAAAAGGACTGACCATACCAGGTACGGAATGATCAAGCCTCTGATTCTGGAAATGGTTTGTCTGTAACTGATTTTGTTGGCTTGGCGTCCCGCCAAAAATGCAGCAAAGTAACCGGACACAAAAATAAAAGCCGGAATGCTGAATACAACCACTTGTTCAATTGCTCTTATAAAGTAAAAGGCGGGACTGGTAGCCAGAATTTCAGGGGAGGTGCTGGCCGGGTAACGAGCATACCAGGAAAACATGGAAGTCATTACCCAACCAGCGCTGTGGAAAAGGATTACGCAAAAAGCGGCTATCCCATTAAGGTAAAGCAGAGTTTTGGTCAGGGAAGGTCCTTTTAGTCCTGGGATAGTTGAGTGAATTCAGGTAAGTCGTCAATCGGAATGCTGGTAAGCTTCGATCGCAACAAGTGATTCTCGGTTTTCTCCACTGTTTCAATGTATTGACGCATTGCTGCCAAAACAGGCACCTCTTTTCGATCGTACACTTCACCCTGGAGAAGACGCAGGACTTCAAGACGATACTTTTTGGACTGAATGAAGTGGGTAAACAAAGGTAACAGCTTATAGTAAAGTCGAATAAATTCATACCATACGCTAACGCCTGCGCGCATCTTCATTTCATAAGGTTTGAAAGCTGCTTCGCTGAAATCACCGGTTTCAAATGCTTGCCGGATAAATTGTGAGCCGTATTTTGCTGAATACAATGCGATGCTAACCCCGGAAGAAAAGATGGGATCAACAAAACGAGCGGCATCACCGATTAACATAAATCCGTCTCCAACGAATTTATCCATTGAATAGGAATAATCGCCCTCTTGTTTAAATTCATTGATCCTTCTGGCTTCAGAGAGAGCCATCTTTAATCCTTCGTTGGAGTTTGCGTATTTATAAAAATATCCTTCGATATCTCCTTTCGATTCCATAAAAACCTCTTTTTCGGCAACGATGCCCATTGAGGTAATATGATCGTTGATCGGAATTTGCCAGGCCCAACCTCTTTCGACTGGAAGAAAATAAATATGAATAAAATCGGCGGTATCTGGTTCACCACGCTTGACGTTTTCAAACCAGGCATGGACGGCGTATTGATTAAAAATTGGATCTTTTTTCTTGATTCCCAATTGCCTTCCGAGCAGGGTGTTGCGCCCGCTGGCATCCACGATCATTCTGGTAGGTAAATCAATCTCCTGATCCGCAAATTTTGCACGTACTCCGACCGCATAACCATGTTCGTCGAATAAGACTTGTTTTACAGTAACGCCTTCATACACCTCGCTGCCAAGTTTTTCAGCATGTTTTAGTAAAAGCAGATCCAGTTTTCCACGGTCGACGTGGTAAGTATAGGGCTGAGAGATTCCTTCCTGTGGGAATTCATCAAACCAGATGTGGGAGGCTCCTGTGCCTTTGATATCATGCCAGGATGCACCATATTTGTGAGGAAAGCCCTCCTTCTCCATGGTTGGAAGGAACCCAATTTCGTTATATACCCTTGTTGATGAGGTAACCATTGACTCGCCGACATGTGGGCGTGGATGAATGGCAGATTCAAGAATGATATTCTTAATGCCCGCCAAAGAAAGATAACTTCCCATGACTGAGCCTGCCGGACCACCACCGATAATAATCACTTGATTCATTCTATACCTCCGTTGTTGCACTAAAAAGGTTATTGGATTTTGAAGGGTTTGGAAATTAACCCCACAAATACGAATAGATGGTCTTGAGCGGTGTTATCCTGGATACATACATGATCAGTAAAGGTATACTAACCCCTAAAAACACCAATATCCCAAGGAATATAACGGTTTGCCCTAATATAAAGGGAAGAATATGGTAAATTAATCTGGCGCAGATTTCAATCGTAAGGATATGGCTAAGGTAAATTCCATAAGATCTGGCTCCAATAAATTCAATTCTTGAAACCCACGCATTATTCTCCCAAAAGACTGCAAAAGCAAGAATGAGCAAAGAATAAAAAAATCTGGTCACAATAGAGGCTTGCGAATTTATCCAATTATTTCCACTCACATTCATCAATTGTTGGATTTCAAGTTGACCAATAAAAAAAGTGAATGCGATCAATAATAAAAATCCCCAAAGGTACTTTTTTAGAAAAGCAATTATTTTTTGCCGATAAATAAAAAATACCATTCCGATTAAGAACCAAACGAGATGAGAAATAAGATAACTGCTTTTGAAAAAATTTAAAAAATTGAGGGACTGTAAGGGGGTAATTTCTAAAACCTTGAAGTACCATGGAATACTTGAGAGAGCCTGGATCACAAAAGCTATTGGCAAAATTACGACAGGATATTTTTTAACGGCTTTAAATAAAAAGGGGGATAAGATAATCATTTGAATAATTAGAGGTACGTAGTAAAACGGCGCGTCAGCCTCACCGAGAAGATATACCCTGATCAATTCCACAACGGTGTAACTTCTGCCTTCAATTGCTCGAAATACCACAGTAGCTGTTGACCAGACGATATAGGGAAAAAGGAGATATAGAATCCGTTTTTGAATAAGCCGATAACTCTGGCGGATGGTTTGCCGGTCTAAGGAGAAACTGTAGAGAAACCCAGAAACGAACAGAAAGGCCGGTACAGCACTACCGGCAATTTGATCGGTTATTCTCAAAAACAACGAAAATACATTGGGTATCGAAAGCAATTCCGGGGTAGCGCTGCTGATAAAACGATCTCCCCAATAATTTATGGCCGTAACTGCCCAATATATAGAATGATGATAAACAGCAAAAATAATCGCAATTCCGTTGAGAAAAAGAAGTTTCCTGGTCATTGATTATTTGCCTCGTTTGGAGCAGGAATCAAAATCCCCCATCTTCCGCTCCAGAACTGGCATCAGCCGTTTGATGCCAGTTTTTGATTGAGATAATGACTCAACGCATTCACGCTCATGAAATTTTCAATTACCACATCCTCATCTGGGACAGTGTAATTGAACTTTTCCTCAATGAAGGCTACAAGTTGAAGAATGCCCAAGGAATCAATGATGCCTTCGCCGAGCAAATCATCGTTAACATCTATTGTCTTTTTTCGGCCCTTGGCAAGTTCATCGAGTATAAATTTTTGAATAATTGTTTGAGTTTCCATTTTCCCATTCTCCTTATCATTCATGAATTAATTCTTCTTGTTGCTCTTTCTTGCAGTTCCCGTCTATTGATCTTCCCAGTTGAAGTTCTCGGAAAATCATCACATATGATGATTTTGGTGGGAATTGCATAACTTGGCAATCGCCCAGAAAGGTGTTTTATGATGTCATCTTCGCTTATACTCTCTCCTTCAATCAAAATAACGGCCGCTTCAATAAGATTACTCCCCTCAACATCGGGTACAGGGTAAGCAGCTGCTTCATGGATGGTGGGGTGAGAAAGGAGCATTGCTTCAACTTCATCCAATTCCACACGGTAACCTCTGGTTTTAATTTGGCGGTCTTTCCTACCCAGAAATTTGTAATTTCCATCGGGCATTTTTTGGACCAAATCACCGGTTCGGTAGAAAATATCCTCACAATAGTCGAACATTTTTCGACGATAGAAACCTTTTTCAGTTAAGTCTGGTCTCGCCCAGTAACCTTTCATGACCGTACCACCCCTGATTAATAATTCTCCGATTTCGCCTTCCGCCACAGGCCGACCTTCAATATCCACAACCAAATCTTCGGTATTTTCACAAACGATACCAATCGGGATGGGCTCATCTGAATCCTCTGGCAAGGGAGCAACATGATAGTATGTGCACACATTTGTTTCGGTGGGTCCATAAAGATTAGAAAACTTAACCCAAGGGAGTATCTTCATCAAAGTTCTTAAGTGTTTGGTTGGAAAAGGCTCACCCGCAAACAGGATCCATCGCAAGCCAGAAAGATCTCTGGATTCAAGGTTACCCCTCTCAAGCATTTGAATCAAAGCAAAAGGCACAGAATACCAGATTGTTATCTTTTCGTCTTGAATCCACTTTGCCATACTGGCGGGCAATTTGGTTAATCCTTCGGGAATGATCACAGTTGTTGCGCCCCCAATTGCGGAAGCAAAGAAATCAAAGGTGGAAAGATCAAAATGAAGTGGAGCATGATTGCTGATGCGATCTTCAGAGGAAATCTGGTATGTTTGGACGGCCCATTCAGCAAAAGAAAGTCCGCTGCGATGGGTGTGCATAATTCCCTTTGGGGTTCCGGTCGAGCCAGAGGTATATAGGATATATGCCAGATCTTGCTCCACCAGTTGTATGGGCGGTGTTAAGGATGGAAATGAAAATATTTGTTCCCAGGAATAGGAGGGGACATCAATTTCTGAGGTGCTTTGAACGCCGATCAAACCCTGGAGAGATGTCTTGTTAATGATTTCTTTGACATTTTCCATTTTTTGATCATTGGTGATAATGAATTGAATTTGACAATCGTTAATTACAAAACTCAATCGGTCAATTGGAGCAAAAGGATCGAGAGGTACATAAGCGGCTCCGGCAGATAAAATTCCATAGATTGAAACGGCCGAATAGAGGTTTTTATTCATATAAATTCCCACTCGGTCACCTCGTTTGACTCCACGTGAAATTAAAAAGTTTGCCAGTTGCCTGGATGCTTTTGCCAACTGAAGATAGGACAATTCTTCTTTCTGAAAGCGAACTGCTGGACGGTCTGGAATATTTTGTGCATTTTCAAAAATTGCAGCATGTAATAGATAGCGGTAACTCATTTGTGCCTCACCAGAAATATGAACTAAAAATCTGTATTGGAAACGGCTGGAAGGGATGACTCGGCTGCTTTCCGGGGTGTTTTTTGGGAGGCAAGGAAGTAGGTCATCAATGGGCCGGCAGCAATTGATGTAATGATAGCCATTATAAAAAGCGAAACAAAAATTCGTTCGTCAATGAGCCCATTCGAAAGACCAATTCCTGCAAGGATTATTCCGGTTGCACCGCGAGCATTCAAACCACTGGCTATGGCTAATGCCTGCCGGTCGATTTTCATTCCAGCAATTTTTCCACCAATCAATACCGAGAGGAATTTTGAAATACTGGCGCTGAGCAAAATAATCACCATCAGACCAAAATCAAAGTTGGCTATGAAATTGGTTTTCATCCCAATTGAAACAAAATAAATGGGTGCAAAAAAAGCCATCACAAACTGCGAGATGACAGTGTGGGCTTCTTCTGCCTCGGGGTGTTTACCGGCCACAACTGCTCCCAGGAGGAATGCACCGAGAAAGGCGTGAATTCCTAAAAATTCAGCTACTGATGCGACCAGTAAAATAGCTAATGCGGTAAAGGCAATAAAACCACTTGGCCATGCCAGGGTTTTCCTGATGACTTTCAATGCTTTGGGGGCAAAATGCCTTCCCAACGTTAACATGAGGAAGAAAAAAGCAAGAATTAAGAAGATGGTTTGATTGGTATTAAGAAAAACCTCACCCGTTTGTGGAGTAGTGAAACTTAGCATGATTGCAAATAATGTCCAGGTGATGGAGTCGTCCACCACTGTGGCATTAAGGGTTATTGCTCCAACTTCTGTTTTGAGTAGTTTTAAGTCCTGAAGAATTCGGACAATAACCGGATTGGCTGTATTGGCAAGATTAATCCCGATGAAGAGGCCAAAGATTGTTAAGTTATTTTTTGCAATTTCTCCCCAGAAGGCGGGAGGAATCAAGTAGACCAACGCCACCCCAAAAGCAATGGGTAATACAGTGCCAACAAGCCCGATGATCAATGCATATCGGCCCACATGATTGGTCTTTGAAAAATTAATTTCCAGACCGGCGATGAACAAAAAAAACAACATCCCCATCTTTATTGAAGCATCCCTTAAAATTCCCACTTCAGGCGAGGATTGAAAAAGCCAAAGATAAAAATTTGGCAATAAAAGGCCTAAAATTGTTGGGCCAATGATTACTCCTCCGATCAACTCGCCCAAAACAGCAGGTTGGCGAAATCGTCTCATGATTTGTCCTGCGAACAAAGCACAAGCCAGCATGACAGCAATTTGTAAAAAGAACTTTATGATATCTTGATTGTTCATTGAGCTTTTATGAAGATGGATTTTGTTACAGAGATAAGATTGCTTTCTATATTTTGCACAGAGGAGTCCCAATTCCATTTTGCTAAAACTTCTTGGTACCCATTTTGGCCATATTCATGAGATTTTTGTGGGTTTTTGAGAAGTTCCAAAAGTGCCATTGCAAAAATTTTTTCATCCCTTGGGGTTAGGCATCCGGTGAATTTATCTCGAATTGTTTCAAGCAGTCCCCCTTCTTTTACCCCAACAACCGGTGTGGCACATGCCATTGACTCTAAAGCAACCAAACCGAATGGCTCTCGGTGAGGGGTGTAGGCTGTCAGCCTCGCGCTGTTGTATAACTCAACCAGTTTTTCGTCATTTATTCCGATTAAAAATTGGACATTGATATGATTTTGATTAGCCAAATCATTCAAGTATTCATATTCTTGTGTGTTTGAAAAATTACTGGCAATAATTAAGGCTGGCTGGTCATTGGTCGGCATCATTGCAATAGAGCGGATAATGAAATCGAATCCCTTTAACGGAGTTAATGATCCAACCGAGAGAATAAAATTAGACTTATTGACGTATTGGAGGGGTTTGAATTTGGTCGTATCCACACCCAGATAATTTACTTCGGCTTTAATGTGGTAAATCTTCTCGACCTGCTGTTTGGTGTAGGCGGAGTTAACAAACACCCTTCCTGCTTTTTGAATATTTAATTGATCGTTGTTTCTGGCATAATTTCGGAAATATGTCAGGAATGGGTCGTATTGGTCAAGTGTATGGCGTAATTTTGATCTGCCATTGTAATATGGGCGTGGAGGTGCATCTTCATAAAGAATCCGATAAGGCTCGTGGCAGTAATATATACTGGCAAATTCCGAAATATATCTTAACAGTGAAGGAGCGTTCTCAAAACGACATGGTTCAACAAAAATCAGGTCGGGTTCGTGCCGTTTTATGTCGTTTGAGATGATTTCGTTGATGTGTCTGAGCCGAACCAGATCAAATGCGCGGATAATTGAATTAAGTCTGCCGAATGGAGAATGGAAGAGCTTGCCTGCTTGAAATGGATATACCTGGTGAGATTCTACGTATGGTCGTATGTCACAAAATTCATGATCTGCACTGGATAGAGAATAAACACGGATTTCGTGTCGACGGCTAAGCCGTTTCACAATCTCGAACAAAGATCTTTTTGCGCCGCCTGAAGATAAATTATGGAAAATGGCGATTTTCATTTTTTCTCAGCTGGAAAATGGAGATGCCGGCGCATTTTTGGGTCGTAATGTTTCTCTAAGGTTCAGGAATAAACGAAATATAGATGGACTGAAGCTGTAGAACAACCTCACCAAGTTAGTTTTTTGATCGTTGGGGCACAGGCTGGTGGCCTTTTTCAACCACTTCTTAAAAGTGGCACTTTTACCGGAGTGTAAAAATATCTGCTTGATAACTGTGAGTCTGATTAATCGGCTTTGTTCACAGGGTGAAAGCCCATTGAAAGAGGGATGAGATAACAGCCATTCGATAGAGTTTAACTCTTCAGAAATTAAATTAACCATTAAGTCATAAAATACATAAACTCTGACTTCTTCTTTACAATCGTTGAACCTTGGCAGATCAATCATTTTAAGGCGGCAAAGCGCAAGCGAGTGATTTTTTCTTGCATTTCCTGCAGTTAAAGTGATGTTGGTTTGGTGAACACGATAAAAACAAAGTTGCCGGTTGAGATGACCAAAAATCATAAACTGCGATAAATGGGTAAAAAAATCCCAATCCGGACCGATTACAATGCGGGGATCAAATTGAATGTTGCTTGAGATAACTTTGTCGCTTCGCAGCATGACTGTCATAGGTGGCCCGAATACATCTGAGGCTCTGACTAACTGCTCGAACAGATCGCCTTCAAACGGCCCGCGCCGAAAGTTGGACAGGGAAGAAAGCACTTTATCGTTTGTATCCATGTAATAACCATCGCAGTAAACCGCGTCTTTTTCCGGGTGCTGGTTTAAGTAGCTGACCATGAGCGCTAAAAAAGAGGGATGAAATAAATCATCAGCATCCAGAAAGGCAAGAAATTCACCCTGAATTTTTGTAAGTGCGTGGTTTCTGGCTGCGGCTTCGCCCGCGTTTTCCTGATGAAATAACCGGATACGAGGATCGGTGAATTCTCTGGTAATCTTTTCGGTTTGATCCGTTGAGCCATCATTTACCAAAATTAATTCCCACAATGGGTAGGTTTGACTCAGTACACTTTCTATAGCTGCCCGGATAAATTTTTCAGCGTTATAAGCTGGCATCATTATCGATACCAGACCGGGTTTGAGCGGATTGTTCAATGGAACGGTCATTTTTTATTTATATCAACAAATTGATTGATGATATTGATGATATTTTCGGCACTATGTCTCCAGGTGTGTTTTGCTTCTGCCTCAAATCTTGCTTGCCGACCGAGGGCGACTGTAAAGTTGCGATCTTTTGCCAGTAATTTCATCGCGCTTATCAGAGCTTTCTCATCGCAGGGAGGGACAATTAGGCCAGTTTTGTTGTGAACAAGGGTTTCGGGTTGTCCGTTTTGACCGGATGCAATAATTGCAAGGCCCGCCGCTTTGTAGTCAAATAATTTCAATCCCGAATATTCACTCCAACCACAATAGGGAGATAAACCTATGTGGCAGCCAGCAAGAATGTTCGCGTATTTTTCGGGTGGTAAAGTTCCGGTAAAGACTACTTTCTCTTCAATGCCTAACGATGATGCGACCCTCTTGGTGTCTTCTAAATCGCTTCCGTCACCAATCATGACGAATTGAGCATTTATTCCCTCGCGAATTAACTCGTGAAAAGCATTAACTGCAATTTTTGTCCCGTGCCAAGGATAAAAACCTCCCAGGTAAGCGATCTTAATTGGAAACTGTGAGGATTTTTCCTGAAAGTTGGCTAAGTTTTCTCTGCAAAGAAGGTTTACCAGGATTGTTCCATTTTCAACCACGCTTATTTTTTCGGGAGATATTTTCCACTTTTCAATCAAATTATTTTTCCAACCCTGACCAGAGGCAATCAGGTGAGTTGCACGAGTAAGGGTGAAACGAAAAAGGCTGCTTGAAATGGCCAACTGCAAACCACGGGGAAGCTGTCCTTTTGATTTCAAATCAAGGAGAGGGTCTCCATTAAATTCTAGAATCAATGGAATATCCATTTTCTTTGAAATCAACAGTCCGCCGTAACTCATCCAGCTTGCTCTTTCGTATAGGCAATCAATATTTTCTAATTGATTTAAAATTATCCTGGAAAAATGACTGCTCTCAAAAAAGTTAAGATATGGCAAGTGGGTTATGGTTTGTATTTTGCGTAGAGATCGCTCAAGGATCTTTTTTTGCTGGTTTTCAATCGGCTCAAAATTTTTTAGGTCATCGCTTTTCCAATAAATAGAATTTATTCCTCCAATGAATCTAACCCGGTGATTCATTTCTCTCCACTCATGGATAATGTGGCGGATATGGTTGGCGGGTCCATCAAAGGGGGGAGTGCGAATCTCGGGGCTCAATTGTGCCAGATATGCGATGTTCATTGGGACATTAGTTCTTCAATACAATTGCGAATTTGTTCGCTAACCAGGTGGCTATTGCATTTTTCAAGAACTTGAGATCGTAATTGGATTTGGCAAGCCTGTTTTTCTTGATCTGAAAGGCTTTCAAAATTAAAGATTTTTTGTCCAAAATCTTCGTCGGTATAAAACAGGTTTTCTTCTGGAAGTAATTCCTTTGCTCCTGGCCAGTGATGTGCAAAACAGTAGCAACCACTCAATATGGCTTCCATTGGAGAAACTTGTAAACCCTCAGAATAACTATTAGAGATAAAAATTTCAATCTGTTTATAAAAATCGGCCGCATTTTGAATATGTCCGTAAAAAATCACGCTTTTCTCAATTCCCAACCGTGAGGGCAGGTTGATAACTGCATCGTAGTAATCCAAAAAGCGAGGATGTGGTCCTCCGCCGATATGTAATAGATATCCTCTTTTATCCAATCCTAATTCTGCAAAGGCGAGTATAAGTTCATAAACTCTTTTTCGTGGAGTGAGATGCCCCAATATGCCAATGTTTTTTTTGAAAAGGCGGGGTTCATAAATATATTTTTGCGGATTTACTGCTTCGGGTATGACGCGGATTTTTTCTTCATGCCCGGAAAATCGTTGATTGAATTCTTCCCGTTTTGCTTCACTTACCAAAATAATCCGATCTACCTTTGACCAATCAATTTGATGGCCCCATTGATAAAGTTCATAGCGATGTAATCTGGTAACGATGGGTTTCGTTTTTGGTAAACGGCTGGCAGCAGCCAATAACTCACTTGCCCATTCAAAAAATATGACGTCATTTCTGGTTATGAAATTTTTTAGTTGGTATTCAAACTGCCCTCGTTGAAGCCGCTCACGAAGGAAAGGAAATTCAGTTTTACGAGGCTCGAATAGATGGACGGTATGATGGGTTTTCAAATCATCATAAATTTCGTGAAAAAACGCCCAGGTTTCATTGATTGCAATACCAATCTTCATGGGATCAATCAATCCAAATAAAGTTTGTGCCAGATTTCAATAGCCATTAATGCTCCAATTTTCACAGCATTGTTTTTCCCAGCCATGTGGTCATTTACAATCTGTTTGATTTTTTCGGGTTTTAAATATCCACGTCCCAGCGACTCCCTGGATAACAAAGTGCTTTCTACCCAATTTCTCAAAGTAGTTCGAAACCATGTGTGGTAATCTTTATAGGGGCGGTTTTCAGGTCCAGCAAGCCAGCCAAATCCAGCTTTACGCAGATGCCATCGAATAAATTGCATATTTCTGAGCGCTACTTCTCTGGCGCAGTGAGTCAAAGGCAGATGATCGCGAGGGGTGGGAATACGTGCTAATTTCGGGTAAGCCTGGACAAAACTATCTATCATCAATTTACGTTCAAACGCTAAATAGGGCGGTATGGTCATCGAAAAATCTACCAGATCATTATCTGTAAAGGGTAAACGAATGACTGCCCGATCTCTTGCCACAAGCACGCCATTTATAGTCATGCGGGGTACGCGTTGAGTAAGGTCAAAATACAATCGCTGAGTAGCAAGTTGACGAACGCCGCTTGACCTCATACCATTTCTAAAATCTTGGATCAATCCATCTTTGACATTTGATAAAAAAGTGTCAGTGAATATGCCGGGATGTTCTGGCAAGTCAAATGTCAAGACACGGTAATCACGGTAGGCTTGTAAATGTTCCTGGATTTCGGTTTCAGGGTCATAATTAGCCCAAAAACGAGGGCGTAGACCAAACCCAAACATCGCATCACCCATAAAACCTTTGTAAATGACCGGGGCAAATTGTGTCTCTTCTTCCAGATTTGCAATGGCATGGAGATTTACGAGATTTCCCATTCCGTCAGTTATTTTGACCGCCTTTTCACCCTCTTTCAACAACCAGTCTGGTTTCAGTTCAAAAAAGTGGTGCTTGGCACCCGTTTTATTGGCTGCTTCTTTGGCGTAACGGGCATCGTCTGAGCCGGGAATACTCCAAGTAAAGGTGTGAAGATTGGATGAACCAAGTGTTTCAGTGAGGAGTGCCAGCAAAAAGCGAGAATCCAGCCCACCTGATAACATTAATCCTTTGGGGTGGTCTCCGCCAGATTGTCGCTGTGCCGCTCTTTTAATTTCAAAAAGAAAACGCTCTTGATAAGAGGGCGGTTCGCAAAATGGATAAACATCCGTGAAGTTAAAATGAAAGTATGGTTTTACGGTAAGGTAATTGTTTTGAAATTTGAGGATACTGCCCTGAGGGAGTAACTTCACCTCTTCTAACAAGGTTCTTTGATGTAAAACGTGGTCAAAGGTAAGAAATTCCTGAATTGCAACCTGATCAATGACTCGAGGCAGCGTATGGTCCACCAGCAAAGCTCTAACCCCAGAGGCAAATAAAAGGGTCGATCCAAAATTTGCATAATAAACCGGATATAAACCCAGTCGGTCGTTCATCACAATAATGGTATTGTTTCGGTGATCAAACAAAGCGGCAGAAAACGCTCCATTTAGGCCATTAAGAAAATTTTCACCCTCTAGAAAATATAAACTGAGGATGATTTCCTCGTCGGTGCTGCGAGGCAAATTTTTCTGGTCGAGGTAATTCTTTATAGGTTGGGTATCATAAAGTTCGCCCTCAAAAACCAAAATAAGTTTTCTGTTTTCGTGCCATAAGGGCTGTTTATTTTTATTGAGAATTCCTAAGGTGTTTCTGCCAATACCCCAACCCTGACCGCTTTCGAAATGCCGTATAAAGCGATCTTCCCAGTCCAGGCCATAAGACATTTTTTCAATGAGTGTCTGGCTTTCGGGATTAGAAATTTCTTTTTTAAAGCCATAAATTCCAGGCATAATGATTTGCCTTTCAAATGAGTACTTCGTCAAACATTGTTTCAAATGGGGTGTTAAGATATTTTGACCGAAGTTGTTCAAAATTCAATACCACATCCCTGAGATCGTCGCTGGTGTTTTTGAGAGTTTTTCCTTCAACCGGAAAAGGATCAACACCTAAAAAATCAAATACTCGTGAAAGTACAACATCACGGTTGACCAGCAGTTCCTCATAAACAATTTTTAACTTTGGCAGATTGAGTTCTTTTGTAAAGTTGTTCAAATCCTCATCTGCTTGAATTCTTTCGAGCAGATATTGATGAAAAACATCGGGGTCTATTTCAAATGCAGGCAAGCGTTCTTTTTCGTTGTATAGATTCCAGTTACCCGTTACATCGTGTAATCTTTTTGCATTAATTCTTGAGATTACAGCTTTGACCTGATTTCGCCGCTGCATCTGGATTATTCGGACATTTTTTTCTAATAGCAACTGAATAAACGAATCTTTGTCCAGAATATCCACCAGTTTTGTCTTAAAACCGGATGCCTTATATTTGGTGATAAAGGATGGTGTATAAAACTTTCGCGCCCAATCAATTTGATCTTTACCGCTTGCTCCTTTTTGTTTTAAGACAGCAAATCGCTCGTAAACAGATTGGATTTGGGGATGGGAAGTCATCAAACTGATCATATAAGTGCTGCCATCGCGTTCTATGAATAGTATGATAAAAGGGGTAACTTTTGAACTAAAGAAGAATTTCCGCATTCTAACGGTCCTCCAGGTGGGGATTGATTATTGGGACCGGGCTTTTCAAAACTGACTTAACCAAAACCGTGAAAGCCCCAAAATTTTTATATAATGATGGGAACGTGAACAATGCTTTCCATGCCGATCGGCGTGCTTTTGGATAATTTTTGTGATGGTAGTAGATAAAAGCCTGATTCAAGGCAGCCATGCCAATCACGTGCCGATACTCTTTTTGCAACCCGTTTAATTCATCAGGCAGATTTTTATATATACGTTCCAGGAATGAAATCGCATCATCGGTTTTAGGAAGGTCGGTCCAGCCGGAAAATATGTTTTTTATCCTTCGATAACCATCCTCGACAAGAGTGGGATCGAGTACCAGCGCCTTCTTTAGATGTTCCTGAGCAAATTGAAAATCTGAAGATAAGTATCCGTGCGCTGCGGCGCGTAAATGCGCGTGGGCATAAGCCAGGGGTTTCATTCTCTGCCAATCTTCATTGAGATCAGGGTAGGAAAAGGTTTTCTCAAGCACTGCCAGATTGGCTTTGGTCATTTGCTCGCCATTGCGAGTCATTTGTCCAGTGTGAAAACGGTATTGAGATACCGCAAGAGGGATGACATCCATGGGGCAACCGGCAATTGCTAATCTCAGCCAGAAGTCCCAATCCTCATAGGAGCGGAGTGATTCGTCAAAATAACCGATTTTTTCCTGCCAGATTTTCTTGATCAGCACACTGCCGACGTGAAAGGGATTGCCAAGGATAAGGTTGTGGATTGGAGAAGGGAGATAGGTTTCAAATTTATTAGGGATGACATTCCCGCGCTGGTCAATTAACAAAGCATGACCGGCAACAAAACCGAGTTCTGGATTTTCATTCATTTTTTCCATCAAGAGCATCAATTTTTCTGGCAAAAAAGCGTCATCCGAGTCAAGAAAGGTGATAAATTCACCACCGGCTGCGCGAATGCCAGCATTACGGGCACTGGAAAGCCCACCATTCTGTTTGTAGATATATTGAATTCTTAAGTTGTGGAAAGATTGGACAACTTCTGGCGTGTTATCGGTTGAGCCATCATCGACAACGATAATTTCAATGTTGGAATAGGTTTGGTTCAAGCAGCTTTGAATGGCATCGCCAAGATAGTGACCTTGATTATAGGCAGGGATGATTATGCTGATTAGATTGTTTTTGGTCATAAAAATGATTTTAGTTTCCTATAAAAACTCCATCCGAAAACGGATGGCGGGAGATCTCACTGGCAATGGATAGATTCAGTTCATCAACATCAGGAGTAGCCAAACTGCGAATAGAATAGAAATAAGCAATTACAGCTTTTTCCTCAAAAAGATCTTGTTGTAGTATTTTCATATTTTCTTCAAAATTCGGGTTAGGTATCTGGCGGGTCAGGTCCATTTTTCTTGGCAGGGGTTTGGCGGGTCTGCCGGTTAGCAAATACACTCCTTCAGGTGAGTTGGTGTAAACGATGGTATCTGTTTGCAAGCGATTAATTTCATTGACTATTGCGGAGTTGCGCCACCTGGTGTGGAAGAACCCCAGGCCATCATGATGACCTTCGTATAAAGTTGTAGCCTGTGTTCCCAGCGATGAAACAGAAAAGGCGCCTGCCAACAATAATACAAAAATTGTATAAAAAATTTTTTGGGTTTTTGATATGGGTGTTATTTGGATAATTGAAGCGGCTATCAGAAGCCAGATTGCCACGAGCAAGGGGGATAGAATTCTGTCATCTAATGGGGTGTTGGCATCAACAAATGAAATGGAGGTAATGAGGAAAAGAGGGTAAACCAACGCAAAGGTAGATAAAAGCCCCTTGAGCCATTGTCCTTCTTTTCTGATGATGCTTTGCCGTGTTCGAAGAATCAACACACAAGTGATGACAATTGCGCTGATGATTCCAGTCTTCACAAGTCCCGGCAAACTAACTGGTATCAAGAACCAGCCCGCCATCGTATCCAATCCTTGTTGAAAATGAGCCCGAGTAATGGGATGGAATTCCAAACCGCGATTGGCAATGTTGCCGCTGATCATCAAATTACGAATGATCCATACGCAAAAAACAGACAACCCAGGCAAAGCAACCCGTACACTTTCCTTTAGTCGAACCGAAAAATTTCCTGGTGTCAAAATAAAAATTGCAATAACAGCAGAAGCAATGAAGGCTAACCCACTGTAACGTGTAAGCGTGGAAAAACCTAATAGAGTGCTACCAGCAAGGATCAAGCCGTTTTTCGAGTGAGCAACCCCGTGGGAGATCAGCAATAAACCACCAAAACCCGTCAAAAGGAATAATGCTTCAGACCAGGCCATAATGTGAATGGTAAGAAAGGCGTTGCTGAAGGCGAGAGGAAATAAAAGGAATAAACCTAACGAGCGTGCCTCAGTTAAAAAGCGACGCAGAATCAACCAAAAGATTGTCAAGTTGCCTGCCAACAAAAATACATGCAGCCATCGGCTGGTTTGAGGAATTGTTCCGCCAAACATTCCACTTCCCGCCAGAAAGAGAGGATAAAGAGGGGGGTAAAAGGTTAAGCTTTGACCGGGAGAAATTCCAAAGGGGATTGTCAGTCCTTTTCCAGAGAGCAAGTTGTTTGCCACGCCGATATAAGTTGCGGAATCTGGTGATGTGCCTATTCCCCAGCGAGTTGCAATTATCAATTGATATGATAAAAACAATATCAGGATGCCAAAAATAAGATGATTGATCGGTAAATGTTTTTTATTCATTCCAAAATTTCTTTTAGTATTTTTTTTGCTTAATGTACTTTGAAAGGTTTTAATAAAATATTCAAAAATATACTACCAAGACCATTAAACCTTTGGTCGTCGCTTATGGTTATCCAGTATAATCTTTTTCTCATCATCACTGCCTGAATTACATCGCTAAATAAATTCCATATATTCCTTATTCGGTTTAGGGTTTTATCTTCTTTATTTTTTAATTTCATGGGATCGCCTAATAAAACGGTTGCAATTGGTTTTTCGTTAGATGTGATTTTCCAAAATCTAATTCCTTCTGCGGCTATCTTTGATATTTTGGTTTCGTAAAAATGGAGCGGACTTTTTTGGGGGTAATATTCTCCAAAATGAGGGAAATTTTCAATCATTGGATAACCATATCGTATCAATTTATCTCCGATAAGTCCTTCAGTAAATTGGTTCATCTCTGTAGATATTTGATTTCTCCAACCCCCTGCACGATTTTTATCAATTGGTTGTTCTGCCTTTTTTTTCCAGGGTACGTTTTGACTGTTGACAAGTTTTCCTGTTGTTGAGGTATTGAGCATTCCTTCTTCATAATCTTCATCCAAAAAGGAGCATAGTTTTCGTAATTCTCTCTCTGGATTTTCCAATAAATCCTCATAACGTAATGTGTATGAGTTTTGATCAACATCAAAAAATTTATAACTAATATCATCGAGAAATTTCCAATAACATATCGCCTCATAATATGTTTTTGCTCCCCAAGGCACCTTCATCAGGGATAAACTAACGTCACGGGGATCTCGGATAATTCGTATAATCGGAGAGTCGGGAAAATATTTTCTGATTTTATCCAAATACTGGATGTGATCAGGTGTCTTTTCAACCCAGCGTGATTTTCCTAGTGATTGCATATAAGGCTCTACCACGGAGCAGAGCAAAGAATCTATTGCTGGCCTTTGTTTGTTCAGGTATTCCTCAATCTGGTATTCCGTTAGATGATATTTTTCCAGAATACTAATCCTTGGAGGATTATTAGAAATATAGTTTGTGAATGAAATAGAGCTTATAAATTTTTTTGCATTCTTTGGCCAGTTTTCTGGATCAATCAATTCAGCAATATTTTCAGCTTCTAGCCGTTGAAAGAAATGAGTCTCAGGACCGCAACTCATTCGACTATGGGCAGCCAGCATGGCTGATAGCAATGTGGTTCCAGATCTTTGAACGCCAACTATAAATATTGGATTTGACTTCATAAGTTGTTTACTTCCCATCTGTGGGGAAGGTATGCAATTCCGTTAATATCATTACCCCCTTTTACAATTAAATGAATTGCGTTATTTATTCGATCATAAAATGTGTATCCATCTGAGTGGAAAATTACCGCATCAAAAGTATAGGCGTTGGGAAGCAAATTGAAATTTGTAATGTCCAGATCAATATACCCATCCCCTTCAAGATTACCAGTTGAAAATCCATCAACATCCGTCCGTAAACCGGTAACTTGATGACTATTTAGAATGTGAATTACCACATTAAAAACTGGGTCAACGACCATTTGATTGGCGTGATAATGAAAACGAATCTTCACTTTTTCTCCAACGGAAAATATTTCCTGGTTTTCATCATGATCGTTGAGAATTTCTAATTTCTTAATGGTGATTTCACCGGTACCGCCTCGGATAGAATCTTTGAATTGATCATAGGTTTTAAGCAACGACGAGCGATATACATCAATGGCCGATTCGGTATCGCCGTCAAAGATGACTTTTCCTTTTTCGAGTGTTAACGTGCGGGGACAAAGGTGACTAATGGTGTGAAGATTGTGTGACACAATGATTATTGCAACCCCTTTATTTCGGAGCTCCTGTATTCGTATTTGACATTTAGTTCTAAAAGCCAAATCTCCTACTGAAAGAACCTCATCTACCAACAGAACATCAGGTTCTAAAAACGCAGCTACAGAAAAACCTAAACGAACCACCATTCCAGAACTATAACTTTGAACGGGCATATCTAAAAATTCGGATAAGCCGGAAAAAGAAACAATTTCGTCAAACCGTTGGTTAATTTCTTTTTTGGAAAATCCCATCAGTGATGCGTTGATATAAATATTCTCTCGTCCAGTTAAAACAGGGTTAAAGCCCGCGCCTAATGATATCAATGCTTGCACTCTTCCACGGACTTTAATTTGCCCTGAATCCGGTTTGATTAAACCCCCCAACATTCTAAAGAGGGAAGTTTTTCCAGCTCCATTATGCCCTATCAAACCAACCGTTTCGCCCGGTTCCACCTTAAAAGAAATATCTTTAACAGCCCAGAATTCGTCTTTGCGAAGCAGGAGATGATTTTTGTTCTTTCCAATCATCTCGTTTCCCATATCTACAACACCGTACCACAATGACCTTCGCAAACTCCGACAGAATTTTTTACTGATATGGTTTACTTCAATTACAGGATAAGTCATTGTTATGTTCCCAATTTTTCAATTATTATGGGTAATGATATTCGAAAAATAATTAACGAGAGAAAAACGCCAATGAGGGTCAATAAAGTTACAACCAGCAAGTGGACAATGTTCTCTGTATGGCCAATTGTTAGCAGATTTCTTGCAGCGATTAGGACGGGGCTGACAGGATTGATTAAGTTAAGTAAAGAGAAAGGGAACTTGTCAGGAAAACTATAAACGACTGGTGTAGCAAAAAATAATAACTGAATAACTATCGGTAAGGATGTTGATACATCGGAATATAACATTCCCAATGGTGTGATTAGCGTTCCAATAAATATTCCCAATAAAATCAAAACCAAAATCGCAAATGGTGCTAATAAAATCCCCGCATATATTTGTACTTTAAAGAAAATTAACACCCCTGTAATTATTAACATTTTGATTATCACATTAAACAACACCCCGAAAAAGGATGCTAATATCAAAGATTCTCTGGGGAAATATATTTTGACCAGATATGGTTTTGCATTAATTGTTGTTTTAAGGGGGGCATTCAAGCTATCCGAAAAAATTTGCCAAAGGGTTGTACCAATTAATACATAGACCGGGTATGGCACCATTGTGTCAGCAATTGAGATGACATTCCTGGTTTGAAGAAAAATAAAGATCAACGCCGTGATTATTGGTGGAAAAAAAGCCCAGAAAATTCCCAAAAAACTTTGTCTGTACTGTGCAGAAATATCTCTTAAGAATAATCGCCATGCCAAATCCTTTGCCCCAATTAAATCTTTGAAAATTGTTGCAATTAATTTTTGAGGCTTTCTTAACGATGTTTCAGCATTATAGGTAGCGATGATTTCGATTGATTGGTTTTTCATCAAACCTCAATTCAAGAACGCTGGTTAAATTTATAACGATATAGGAAAAGGGAAATAATTAGTAGAACGGGAAATATTAAACCAACATATATGGGATTTGCCGGGTTTCCAGGTGGTTGTTCCGGAGTAAACGAGGGGGTTGTTGATGGTTGTTGGGTGGTCAGGTTAGTTCCTGCGGTTTGAGTTATTACCATTTCTTCTTCAATAGTGGGAATAAGTGTTGGCCACGGGGTCGGAGAGAGGGGAGGGGCATCCAAAATTGTTCCTGTCATTACCATGATCTCATAAATCTGGCTGCCATACCATGCAGCAACAATGGTATTCCCATTGATTATGGTAACAGCTGGATTGGTCATGTTTTCATCACCGCCATAAACTGAGGCAATGGTGGGGGGGCTCCACCGTTCCTCCCCCAGATAAACGCTATGCCATAACCCCAATCTTTCTCCATAAATATCATAACCTTCACGAACGCGATTAGCCAAAAAGGCATGTAGCCGTCCATTACTGTCAAAGGCAAATTGCACTGCCCCATTATCACCGATCAGCGAAGGAAATACATCAAAGGGTTTTGTCCATGTCTTTCCACTATCATAGGAATACATTGCTCCGCGATAGGCTCGGAATCCCCCTTCCCAAATAGTAATTAACTGACCGGTGCCAAGAAGGGCCATGTTATTCCAGTCTCGTTCATAATCATTTTGAAGCCGAACGGTCAACGGAAATGGTTCTGCCCATGTTTCACCGTTATCTTCCGAATAGGTGAAGTATATAGCCTGACCGTTTCCTGAAAGGTCCCACTCGGTCCAGGAAATATAAATACGGTTTGGCGCATCAAGCAAAATTCGAATATTGCTTCCGCCCCTATCCGGGTCGGAAAAATTATAAAGATCGCGCGTATCGGACCATGTCGCTCCTTTATCCATCGAGTTCAAGTATGTGATTGCCCGTCCTTCCAATCCGCCAGTGCCCCGCGCATAAACTATATGCAAACCCTGTTCAGCGTTGTAGGCAATATCCGCAGAATATTGTTGTCCGGTAAGATTTCTGGCCAGTTGGAGGGGTTGCGACCAGGCGTTATTATTGGTTGCTTTCCACGAAGAGGCTTGACGATAATAAAGTGCGTAATGAGGAAAGTTTGGCAAAGTCATCCAAATCAGATGAATGGTTCCAGTTTCATCAATCACACCGCGAGGAAAAATGGCAATAGGATTACCATCACTCAAAGGCGAAATATATAAATCAATTGGTTGGGTCCAAATATTTCCATTCCACGCAGAATACATGATGGTATCTGCTGCGTTTCCGGGTGTGGGGCCTGTCTTTTCAGCCCAGAATAAGTGGGCAATTCCAGCAGGATCGGCCAGTAAAAATGGATCTGTGGATGTTGCGGGAGAATTTGAAATATTGACTGGCCGCTGCCAATTGATGTCAACGGCCTGAGCCCCGGTGTGAGAGGAAGGGATCCCAAACCAGATTATGAGCAATAAACATAACGGCAAAAAAATGGAAAGTTTGCTTTTCACGTTTTTTTGATCTTGTTGGAAAAAATTGCAAAGGAAATTCAACAATTAAGTATTTAATTTGTTTAAGAATCGAAATACCAGCACCCCTGCAATAACCAGGATAGAAAAGAACATCCCAATCAAGATACCAATGGTTGGACTTAGACTTGCGGTTGGCGTGACATTGATTGGCTTTGTCGGTTCAATCATGGGCGGGGCATTTTGTTCCGTTGGGCTTGCTGGTTCGCTTGGAATTGAAGGAAAATCATTAGAAGTTGGGGGTGAAGAATCCGGAGTTTCAATCAACGGTAAATCATCCAGCGTTTGACCGGTGAAAATGAGGCGATATTCAGGCTGATTAACCGCAGAGTTGAAAATTTCCACTGGAATAATCACACCCAGATACCCATTCTCGGTTACTAAGGCATTAGGTGAGCCAAGAGCAGAAATTGAGTCGATGGTAATGTCTTTGGCCTGTTGGTTCATCCAATTAGTTTCCCAAATCAGGTGTTGCAGGGTGTAAAGATTTTCGGCCGGTTTTATAATCTGAAGTAAATGAACGCGTCCCGAGGAATCCTCTATTACAGCAGGTGCCCCAATTTTTTCACCAAAAAGCGAAAATGGTTTAATCCTTTCCCATGATTGGCCATTATTGAAAGAGTATTCATGCCATACTTCAACCTGACCGTTATTTGACTCTTGCCAAAACCGGTGAATCGTTCCATTGGCACTCACCAGAATCCGGCTCCAGAAAACCGGCAGATTACTGAGCTGACTGATCTCTACCCAGGTGCGGCCCTGATCTGTGGAGCGACTATAATACAACTCGACTGGTTGCGATCGGCTCGCATTAAACTTATACCGTTTCCAAAGGAGATGGTACTGAAGATCGCTGCCGATGCTCAGTTGCGGATCGTTCATCATTTCAATTTTCAAGGTTGCCCCATCCAAAACTTTTACTGGTTCACTCCAGGTTACCCCTCCGTCTTTGGATGTTGTGAGGTATATGCCTCGGCCTTCATTAATTGGTACAGCATAAACAACCACAATTACTCCGTTGGGATCGACCAGTATGCTTGGAGAGTCGCCGACCTGTGAAGGAGATGAAATTTTTATGGGTGGCGTCCATGAAGAAGCGATTACTGCCTGGTTGGCAGGTACAGCAGAAAAATAAATTTCCCCTTCCAAGCCATCCTTCCAAACCAAAAGCAATTTATTGGTAGCCGGATCAATGCTGGCAGATAATTGATCTAAATAACTGTTGAAGGCTCGTTGAATAGCTATTCGATTAGACCACACTCGCTGGTTCTCCCAGCGAGAATAATAAATGGTGTTTTGCGGCAATCCTAATTCTTCATCACCGGCGAGATTCCAGAAAACATGCACCCAGCCGGCTGTATCGGTAGTGGCTGTAATTGAAGTGAAACGAATATCGCTGTTATTAATTGTTTCAATTGGTTTCCACAATGAACCCTCCTGGAACCAATCACCGATATCATTCATCTTTCTCTCTTTCCACCAAATGTCTTTTCGCTCCAAATCAGATGCCACCAGATTCAGCAAACCATCACTGTCAATTGAGATTTGTTGATTGGTTAATGTCAGAAAAGTGCGGCTGTCAGCATCATATGTTTGAATCATTTCCGACTGTTGCCTTGATTCGCTCCAGCGAAGACCATTCCATGCGGTGAGTAGAATCTGGTCGCGATTACCGGTCATCAAAAGTAAATATTGATTTTGATAATTAAGCAATTCGGATGTTGTGGCACATCCCGGAACTTCTTCAAGTATTCGTCTTGGTTCACTCCAGTTAGCCCCGCCGTCTTCGGAGTATTGAAATGATTGAGAACAGCTCAAACCAGGTTGTCCATCCTGATACACCAGCAGAACTTGATCGGAAAGGTTCGCGATTTGAACATTATAAGGGGTGGTTGGACTGGGACGGGTCAACTGACTGACAATTTCTATAGGCGGCTCCCAATCATTACCTCCATTCAAGGAACGGGCAAAGAAGAGTGCTTTTAGGGGGCGATTCTCCCACGCAAGAAAAACCTGGTTTGCGCCTTCGTTGCCAGTTGCGCTAATCTGTACGTTTGCCGTATCACTATTTAATGAACGGAAATAACGAGAGGTATAAATTCTAACCGGTTGTTGCCACGTGCTGGCGTTTAAGTTTGTCTTTCGATAATAAACACCAGCAGGTCTGTTTTCGCTTTCAATTGTCAGGGCATAAGCCAAATGAACAACCCCGTCAGTATCTGTGACGGCGTCAAAGGCTGCTACACCATCCGAGATAAGTACAGGAGCGCTCCATACTCCCGAATTGCCGAGGTTATCACTATTACTCCACCGATAGTATAAATTTCCCTCGTCGTCAACCCAAAAAGCATGAATCTGATTATTGGCCCCAAGATATAGTTTGGGAACAAATACTTCGCTTGGGGAATTGACGGGTTGAGGCGTTGACCAACTGGTTCCATCGAATCGAGCGTACATCAAATCGTCGAATTCATCCAACCAGAAGATGTGGGTATTCCCTTTGGAGTCGATGACAAATGATGGAGAGCTAGATGAACCCGAAACTGACACATTAATCGGGTTTGACCAGATGTTTTCGTCCTGTGCTAAAGCATCTCTTGGCAAAAGGGCAAGGCATATCATCATTAAAAATATCAGTATATTTTTAAGCATCAAATTTTCCTTAAGAGTATGGGTAATAGGCATAAAGCAACCTTGAATAATCTGCTTACCCAAAAAGTACTCGATAAGATAATCTTCCTGCTTTTTTCTCGACGCCTTCCATGAAGAGCAAGGGGAGAAACAGCGTAATAGCACCAACCACGATTACGATCAGTATTTGAAATGACAGAATTTGTTTAAAGCCGATTGCAATTAACAGGAAGTAAAGGATATTGATAATCATCAAATTTATCAGATATAAACCATAAGATCGTTTTCCTAACCGCTCAAAAAAACGAGCGAAGGGGATCTGGTCTCTATTGATAACCAGCAATCCCAACAATCCAAATAATGGGGTGATGATTTCGATTATTGGAAGATTGGTAAAACCCAATTGTGTTGAAATTGCCAAACCCAACATCAACAAAGTGATTACAAAAACAAAAGTCGGTGACTTGCCGATTTGTTTTTTAAAAGCTTCCGAATTTAAACCGTAAATAATACCCAACGGATAAAAAATGCCCCATAATGCAATCGGCAATCGGATAATTGGTAAGGCAAAGACATTTGCCCAATTCGGGATAACTTCCCCGAATATGTCTGGTCGTAAGAGTACTACGAGAAAAGATTGATAAGACAAAAAAAGAAGAAAGACCAACCACGCTGCTTTTCGTGAAATCCAGATCAGAAAAGGTGCAAGCAGGGTAAAGAAGAAAAGTAACGGCACAAAATTGTTTGGGTAGCCCACAATCAAAGATTTCGCATAGCCAATCACTGTTTGCTGCTTATTAAATAACACATACTCTAAAATATAATAAAACAAAGACCAAATCAAGTAGGGCAGGGCAATATACATCAAGTTGTTTGGGATTAGCCGAAACATTGACTTGAGATTTTTTCCCTGTGCTGCATAAACAAAATAACTTGCTGCCAGGAAAAGAAATAAAGGAACAGCGAATATCCCTAATTCCTTTATCGAAATCAAAATAAACTTTTGCCATGGGGGAACAGTAATTTCTTGATTTCTGGCAAATTGCAATCCTAATGTGACGGAATGATTGATGATTACCAGAAGAATTGCAATACCACGCAGCGCAGGGAAATGACGACTCACAAAAAATTATCCTTTACTTATGCCCATTATTCGAAGACTGGGGTTCTTTTACCAAAAATCCACGATCCTCTAAAAATTGAATAATCCTATGGGCATTTTCAAGAGGTGAGGAGTTAACCGTTTCCAATGTGATTTCTGGGCTGATTGGTTCCTCGTAAGGATCATCAACACCTGTGAACCCCGTCAACTGACCGCGGCGAGCTTTGGCGTACAAGCCCTTAACATCTCGGCTTTCACACAGGTCAATCGGTGTATTTACAAACACTTCAATAAACTTGTCGCTTCCGACCATCTTGCGAACCTCATTGCGTGCAGCCCGATATGGGCTAATTGCAGCACAAATAGCAACCCCATTATGGCGAACAAGTTCACTGGCAACAAAACCTATCCTTAAGATATTCGTATCGCGGTCTTCTCTGGAGAAACCGAGCCCTTTTGACAAATGGGTACGCACCACATCACCATCCAATAAAGTTATCTGACGTCCCCGCTCCAACAATAATGTTGTCAAAATCTCGGCAGTAGTGGACTTTCCTGACCCACTTAAACCCGTGAACCAGATGCAAAAACCCTGCTGGTGACGTGGAGGATAAACCTGTTGAAGAATCTGAGCAGTTTCCGGGCGGGTAAACCATTCGGGCAGCATGATACCCTTCTCAAGAAAATCTTCCCTTATTTGAGTTCCAGAAATGTTGAAAACACGTGCACCCTCGGGAACTTTACTGATTTCTTCGTAACGCTCCTCGTCAGCAAGATAAACCAATTCCTTGAATTCAACCGGTGCAACACCAATTTCCTCTGAATATTGAGCAAGCAGTGTTTGAGCTTCGTAAGGTCCATAGAAGGGATTCCCATAGCTATCTTTGCCAGGACCAGCATGGTCTCTACCAATAATAAAGTGGGTTGCCCCGTAATTCCGGCGGATGATGGCATGCCATAAAGCTTCTCGCGGACCAGCCATACGCATTGCCAAAGGCAACAAACTCAGCAAGGTTCGATTCGGATCGTAGTATTTATTAACCAAAGTGCGATACACTCGCACCCGCGTGTAATGATCAACATCTCCCGGCTTGGTCATTCCCACGACGGGATGAATGAGCAAACTGCCATTGACCTCTTCGGCAGCGCGTTTGGTTAATTCCTCATGAATACGGTGCATTGGGTTGCGGGTCTGAAAAGCAACAACCTTTTCATACCCCATCTTAGAGAGTTTTTCTCTAACTTCAAGAGGAGAAAGTCGTAATTCAGAAAAATCATAATTGGCAGGTAAATTGATTACTTTCATATTGCCAGAAATATAGACTTTACCCCAGTGGAGCATCTCGGAAATCAGTGGGTGACGTGGATCAGTTGTTCCCAAGACAAGACGGGCTTCCCGTTGAGCATCCCAATGAAACACCTCTTCAATTTCCATCACTGCCAGGGTGTTATTTCGTGAATCACACAAATTGATCCGATCAGCAAAAGAAGGTAGTTCTTTTTCATCAATTGGTAAGGTCACCGGGATTGGAAACAAAGTTCCGTTTTTCAGGCGCATTTCAGTAAGCACCCTTTCATAATCCTCTTTTCCCATAAATCGGTCCAAGGGGGAAAAAGCGCCTGTTGCGAGCAACTCAAGATCACATACCGAGCGAGCAGAAATTTGAACGGAAGGTAAGTGCTTGGACTCTTCAATAAGGGCTAATCTTTCTTCTCCCTGTGCCAGTAAATTGATTAATTTACCGCCAAACGGTGATATTAATTCGGTTTGAGTTTTTGTCTTCGTCATTTTTATAAAGTCCTTTGGATTTAAAAATTTCAGGGCAAGATGTGCTCGTTGAAAAGCGCCGGTAGTGTGCACACAGCTCTCACCCTGAATTGGATTAGAATGATGGGGTAAGTTGTAAGGGTGGGCGTCTCAGATATTCGGTTGTCCTCTTCTTTTGTTGAATGTCCAGTGCGATACGATTAACTTGCTCTTCGCTCAATTCGAGCTGTGCAGCAATTTCTGCTGGTGAATATCCCTTTTCAATCCCAAACCAGATCAGGTCTAGCACTTCAAAGGGGAGGCGGAAGAAAAATTCTTCCTGTGTACTGCCGGCACTATAAGTATCCGAAGTGGGAGGTCTTTGCTGAATTTCTGAAGGAATTTCAAGATATTTGGCCAGTTGATATACCTGACTTTTGAATAAATGCAATATTGGACTTAAGTCCACGCCACCATCACCGTATTTTACAAAAAAGCCAAGATCATGCTCGTTTTTATTGGCAGTGCCTGCAACGGCATAATTTTTTCTTTCAGCATGATAGTAAAGCATAGCCATTCGAGTCCGTTGTTTAAAATTTGAAGCAGCCATAATCTGCAAGAATTCCGCGGTGGGGATTCGCTTTGTAATTTCTTCTCCATCAGGGGAAACAACCGTCAAGTAAAATACATTTAGCGTTTGTTCATCCAACAAACTACCGGGAAGTGTGATCTTGGATTTCCACGCCCCACCAAATTGAGGAACGATTCGGCGAATCGCCTCATCCCTTCTTTGGTAGCATCCCGCACCCCTCAATGCGTCGGAAATATCCTCAGTAAGGGTTTCTATTCCTAATGTTTTTGCCAATTCAAGAGCCAATTGCTTGCTTTCCGGACTGGATTCCGACTCTGGCAGAAGTATGCCAAGCACTTTTTGATTGCCTAAAGCTCGCACACACAAAGCCGCCACAACGGATGAATCAATTCCTCCACTGATACCTACTACAACGCCACGGCGATGTAGGTCGTTGAGAACCGAAGTCTTAATCCAATTAGCAATTCTCTCAGTTTCTTGCGGGGCATCTATTTGGAGTATGTTTTTCGAAAAAACGGGTTGCTTTAATATTGTCATTTTTCCTCAGAGAAAGTACGTTAAATTATCATTTTATCAATTACTTTTATCGGGGCATATGTCGTTTGAATCAAAGGGTGATTTTTTTGAATAAATTGATCATCCAATATTTGAGTCGAGATTATTCCAACAATTGCCATCTCCTCAATTTCGCTAAGTTGCGCTTCATTGGAAGCTTTCATTACCAGTTTCTTTACGGCAAGCGGATTGAATATGCCACTTTTAATAATGCTTTTTTCACTTAAGAGGTCATTCAGGTACTCTGGTTGAGGGTTGCTAAAGAACGAGGCTTTAATTGGCGCCCGGTATGGACGCTTCTTGCGTTTCCATATCTCCTCAGGGAGAAGTGCACTGGCAAACTTTCGCAAGAGGTATTTTTCGTTCAATCCTCTTAACTTGAAATTATCTGGCAATTGATTACAAAACTCCACTAGACGATAATCCAAAAAAGGGAAACGTCCTTCGACCGAGTGAGCCATTGCCGGACGATCACCCTGGGAAGACAACAGGTAAGGTGATAGGAAAGTTACCATCTCCAGATATTGGGCTTGAGCCAATTTTGACCAGCGTGTAAAGTCTGCCGGGATCAATAATTCTTCATAGTCCACACCATCTTTGAATGAATTTTTGAAAAACTTTAACGTTCGTGCTGTGTTTTCCCAACGGATAAAGTGCGAATAGAAAGGTGAATTGGTTTCCATCAACCTTCGTTGGAAAAATGCCATTACAAACTCAGAGGATTCTCTTAATCGTGGAATATCCGAATATAACTTCTTAAAAAGAAGTGGTCGGAGCGACGATGCGGGATCTTTTGCCACAAATCTGCGAATCTTCATCTCTTTGAAAATGTCATAACCCGCGAGGATCTCGTCTGCTCCCTCTCCGGTCAAAACAACTTTGTACCCATTCTCCTGAACAAGTTTGGATAAAAGAAACATTGGGGCGGGAGAGGTGCGTAAAATTGGGCTTTCGGTATGCCAAATCACCTCAGGAAAAACCCGGCCGATGTCATCTGGTGTACAGTGAATGACCTGATGGCGTGTACCCAGGTAACGAGCCATTTCCTGTTGAAAATCACTCTCATTGAACTCTTTTGTGCTAAAGGCAATTGAAAAACTATCTAAGAGTGTTTCGGTATATTTACGGATGATTGCAGCAATAGTTGAAGAATCCAGGCCCCCACTCAAATAAGCGCCTACCGGAACATCTGCACGAAGTCTGATCCGGGTGGCATCAATCAATAAGGCAGAAAATTGCTCCAAAATCTCTTTTTCAGATCTTGAACTTCCACCATTTTTTCCCTGATGGATTTCTTCTTCAAAGGATAATTGCCAATACGGTTCGATAATCAAACGATTTTGACGATATAAGAGATAATGACCAGGCGGAATTTGCTTCACATTTTCAAAGGGGGTACGAGGTGGTTGGGGTGCCCAATATGTGAATGCCTGTCTCAAGGCTTGCAGATCATACTCCAGATTGAACCCAGGAACCGCAAGGAAGGATTTGATCTCGGAAGCAAACAAGAGAGATTGATGGTACTGTGAATAGAATAAAGGTCGTATTCCGAGCCTATCCCGTGCCAGCAAAAGGGTTTTCGTATTACTATCCCAAATGCCAATTGCAAATTGACCATTCAGACGATTCAGACAATCCGTTCCATATTCTTCGTATAGATGAAGAATTACTTCGGTATCGGTCTTTGTTGTAAATTGATGCCCTTTTTTCTCCAGGAGTGGTCTCAGTTCAACGTAATTAAAAATTTCCCCGTTGAATACGATCCAGATCGTACCATCTTCGTTAGAGATCGGTTGAGAACCGCCTGCCAGGTCAATAATACTCAATCTCGCACTGGCAAGACCAACCTGATCATCACGGTAGATTCCAAATTCATCCGGCCCGCGATGGTGCAATGCCAGGATCATTGCCCTCAATACGTCCAGAGAGATGAGATTATTTGCTGTAAAATTGTAGATTCCACTAATTCCGCACATTGTTGATTATCGCAGATCGGTTTTCTTAATTTTCCCGGATGTGGTTTTGGGGAGTTCGTCCACAAATTGAATGTATTTGGGGATCATGAAATCTTCAAGATGATTTCGACAAAATCGAAGCACTTCTGTTTCCGTAAGCTCCGAACTGTTTTTTACAATAAATGCCTTAATTGCCTGACCAAGCAGAGCATCTTTCACACCGATAACGGCCACTTCCTGAACACCCTCAATTTTATAAAGGACGTTTTCAACTTCTTTTGGTGACACTTTTTCCCCGCGACTTTTGATGATGTCATCTTTTCGGGCAACAAAGTAGAAATAACCTTCCTCATCCATTCTGAACAAATCGCCGGTATAGCACAGTCTTTCTCCAGGGATTCTTCCGGGGCGAAAACGTTGTGCACTCAGTTCCTCATCCCCCCAATAACCCCGCATGACGTGTCTGCCTCGCACTACCAGTTCGCCAACTTGACCCGCTCCAAGACGATTCCCGTTCTCATCCTCAATCCATACCTCCGTGCCGGGTATTGCTATTCCAACCGAGTCAGGGCGAACATCCAGTTGAGAAGGTGGAAGGTATAGCGTTCTTTTTGTTTCAGTTAACCCGTACATGGAAAATAATCTTACCCCGGGGAATGTCTCTCTGATTTTCAAAATATGCGCCGGCGGAAGTGCAGCCGCGGTATTGGTCATATAGCGAAGGCTAGACAGGTTATAAGATGATAAATCCATGTTGACCAACATGGAAAAAATGGTGGGAACACCAGGAAAACCGGTGACTTTTTCTTTTTCAATAATCGAAAGAATCTGTGCAGGATAACTAAACCCTTTTTCAAGGATTAGCCGGCCCCCAAAAGAAAACACCATGAAAAGCTGATAAAGCCCGTAATCAAATGATAAAGGCAATACATTGATCACAATATCATCTTCAGAATTGCCAATATAGGAAGTTATCGAATTGACTGCAAAGATGATATTGCTATGATCCGACATTACGCCTTTTGGCTCACCGGTGCTGCCGGATGTGTAAATGAGACAGGCTAAATCTAAATCAATATTTTTTGCGGGTAGTTGATTTGCAGTGGATGAATCAAGAATTTCTTTCCAGGTAAAACATTCAGATTCGATCTCCTCAGATGAATTTTTTTCTCCAGCAAGGATTAAGAACCTGATACTGGGACAGGATCTTCGCAGCTCTGGTACCATTTTTTTTTGTTGTGAAGAAAATATCAGAGCTGAAACTTCGCAGTTATTGAGGATATAAACCAGCTTATCAGTTTTTGTGGTTGCATTGATCACAACAAAAACGGCATCACATTTCAAAACGGCAAAAATTCCGATCACAAGTTCAACACTATTCTGAAGAAAAAGCGCAACCCGGTCTCCGCGTTGAATTCCTTTCATTCGTAATCCATTCGCCAAACGATTTGCGTGATTTTCTATTTCGGAATACGTGAGCCGGTTATTCCCACAAACCAGAGCAATCTTATCAGGAAATCTTTGCGCACTCTGTTCAAGAAATTCCTGAACCAACTTAAATTGGCTCATTGAGAAGTAACACCTTTTGTGCGAAGGTAATTTGCAAGGTTCTTGACCGAATCGAAATTGGCCGGAACAATCTCGCGATCTTCCACCCGGATACCAAAAGTTTCTTCGACATATGCAACAATTTCCATCACATTCATCGAATCAACAATCCCATTTTCCAAAAAGGAAGTTTCTTCAGAATATGGGTAACCTTCATTGGTAAAAAGAATGTTCTCGGCAATATAATCTTTAATTTTTTGTTCAATTGGTTGATTCATCAGAAAACTCCGAATGGATGTAATGAGGGTTTTACCCAAAATTCAAATAATTTATTACTCATTTTACCTTTCAGGACTCGCTTTTTCCGGTCTGCCATTGGAAATGTTGCATACCAACACTAACTGCTGACTTCATTGTGGAAAAATCGGAGAATAGCATTTTCAAGTAAGTCATTATGGGGCCGGGGCGGAGTGCCCATTCGCGAAAAGCGCGTTTTTGCCAGTAAAGCAATTTTTCGGCCGGTAACCCCGGGTAATCCAGCACCGTGCCTTTATCCATATCCACCTGCTCCCAACGTGTTCCGGAGCGGAACCAATTTTCGCGAACAACCTCAAAGAAGAATGGAGTTCCGGGATAGGGAGCAGCCACATGGAACAGGGCAATATCCAGGGGCAACTTTTTGGCAAACTCTATCGTCTGGCGGATGGTTTCTTCTGTTTCAGTAGGCAGGCCGATAATAAAGTATCCCCAATTTTTAATTCCGGCTTTCCTTGCCCACGTTAGGGAACGCAAAGCAGTTTCGGGATAAGCACCTTTTCGAGCATGGCGTAAAACCTGCTCACTCCCGGATTCAATCCCCCAAGTCATCAGGAAACAGCCTGCTTTAGCCATCAGGTTGAGCATTTCCTCATCCACATAATCAACCCGACTATTGCAAGTCCACTTCATTTTGATATTAGCATCAATCATCGCTTTACAAATGCCGATGACCTGATCCCGATTTGCAGTAAACAAATCGGCATACATATTGACATTACTGATGCCCAGTTTTTTCAGCACCCACAATTCCTCAAGTACTTTTTCGGGGGAGCGCAACCGCACTGTATACTGGTAACTCACGTGCTTAATGCAATAAATGCAGCCCGCCGTACAGCCCCGACTGGTCACAATAAAAGTAAAGGGGCCTTTCATCAAAGGCATGACATACTTTTTATAGGGTAACATTTCGTGTAGTGGTACGGGGAGATCGTCCAGATCTTTGATAAAGGGGCGATTCTTATTCAGAATAATTTGACCCGCTTCACGCCATACGATTCCTTTGATCTCGTGCATATTTACCGTTCCATCCTCATTGAGAGCCGGGCGGTAATCGGGATCATGTTCATTTATAAGTTTTTGAATGAGGGGTGGTCGTTCATCAATTTTTCCTTCCAGATGATCGATCAGGTCCCTCAATGTCAAATCGGGTTCACCCACCAAACCAATATCCAGGGCAGGGTAGGGGCGCATTGTTTCCACGGGAATTGGGGTAATGTGAGTTCCAAAAACCATGGTTGTTGCACCTCTGGCTTTGGCAAGGAATACGCCGTACATATCATTTTCCAGCGTTGGCGCTGTCAATTGAGAAAGGTAGTATTTGGGCTGATATTTGGAAATCAAATCGGCAAACTCTTTCCAGCCCATTCGCTCTGCATTGGCATCAATAATTTGAACTTTGTAGGTCGGTACCAATAAAGCAGCCATTTGTGCCAGCGAGACCTGCGGCCAGACCATGTTTTCCCGTGTTCTTCTTCCAACCCGATGCTGGGTACGAATCCATAAGCCGCCATCCGGGGTTGGGGGATTGACCAGCAATACATCCACTGCATCTTTGCCGCGAGGTTGATTTAACAAACCATTACGCACAATTTCATCAGCATTCGGAAATTTCGCCATCTTCAATGGGGCAACTCGATGTGCCCCCAAATTTTTATACTTCAATTCCATTTGCGGTTTCTCGTTCATTTTGACCTCTCTTTACTCATAAAGATTGTTAACACAGATAATCAGCCATTTAAGTCTTTTTTGATCAGCAACTCGCGCTGACTCAGGTCTTCCAGGACTCGCATCAATGACCAGTAAAGGATCAGCTGAACACCGGTGAGGATCATCATTGCACTCCCCAGCAAGTACAGCCAAAGCCTTTCAATTTCCCAACCGGAAATGCCCAAACTTAAACTGACGATGCTAAGGATCAATCCCGAAAACAGGATGATGCTGCCCAATACTCCAAAGCGGCTTTCCAACGGTTTTTTGAAGATTGGTTTTCCAAATAATCCCTGTCGAATATTCTTCTTGTAAAAAAGCGAAACCAGATAGTTAGAAGTTGCGCCTAAAGCAAAGAGAGCTACCCCTGTCACGCTCGATACCATCCCGGCAAATAAAGCCGCTACACCCCATGGGCCGATTGTTGTGACACCAGAAATTCGGGCAGTAATCAATCCAAAAACCACCAGGAAAGCAAGCAATATTCCGGCCAATCCCATAATTCCCAGGACGCGAACCGGGTTATAGGCCATCACAGTCCACACCATTGACTGCAAGAAAAGTAATCCATCCCGGACTACACTCAGTTTTGAACGTCCAATTCTTTCACTGTAAGGAATTGGCACTTCGCACATGCGGATACCTTCATGAACAGCACGCGTGCTCATAACTGGGGTTAGATTCAATCCATTCGGCAAGGGGTAAATCTGGCTTAAAATTTCCCGTTTTACCACCCTCATCCCGCTGGCTGAATCGGTAATTTTTTGCCATCCCAACATGGTGAGTAAACCGGCAAAAAACAGGTTACCTACCCGACGGGTAGCCGGCATCTGACTTTGCTCACCAGCCATTCTCGATCCAATCACTAAATCTGCCCCATTCAGTGCCTGCTGGCAAAGTAATGGGAAGTACTCAGGCGGATATGTCCCATCTGCATCCAGAAATCCGATAAGTTCACCTTTTGCCTTAGAGAAACCAGTTTTCAAGGCGCCGCCATAACCTTTGTTGACCTCATGCGTGATAACGACTACATTCTGATCGTTTCTGGCAATTTCCCTGGCAATAATGGCGGTTTTATCTTTCGAACCGTCATCCACTACCAGCAACTCCAATTCGTCTACCCCAACATTTTGCAGAGCGGAACGAATGGACAATACTCTATTCATAATTTCAGCAATTCCATTTTCTTCATTGTAGGCGGGGATTACTACGGATAAGGTGCACACTTCAACCATCCTTTCAGAAATAAACCTTTTTGTCTATGGGTAATTCAACTTCTTTGGTAGTCCGAATAACACGAGCGGGCACACCAGCGACAACCGTATGGGCAGGAACATCCTTTGTAACGACTGCGCCGGCTGCCACGACTGCACCTTTTGCCACACGCACCCCATCGGTAATAATGGCACCCGCACCTAACCAAACATCATCTTCGATGGTTATTCCTTCTGCTGTAATTCCTTGATCCACGAAGGGTACACCCGGATTGTTGAAAACATGATTGACAGCCAACAATTGAGTAAAAGGAGAGGTGTAAACCCTATTTCCAATGATGACACCACCTTGCCCCCGAATGACACTATATTCACCAATCAGGCAGTTCTTTCCAATTTTTATACCCCCATGAGGTATGCCACGAAAATTATAGACATGCAGGATTGCGCCATGCATAATAATGGAATCCTCTCCAATCTCGATCCCATTTGGACAGGCATGAAGATAAGCGCCTTGATCGACATAAACCCCACGGCCAAGACGGATATGATCTGCAAAACGCAGGCGTACTCCATTTTCAATGGCGGCCAGCCCATCCATCCGCATAATCAACCGATACAAAATTGCCCGGATCCCGATTCCGAAAATGGTCGGAATCCATCCTACGGTCAGGTACAGGAACTGCTCTAAAGCATATCTGAATGGATTGGATGCCTGACGGCTGAGGTACAGTCCAAGTGAATTTTTCTTTAAAGAGGTTGAGTTGGTTTTATTTTGATTATGCAAAAAGGCATGCTCCGCCATTACGACATTGGATCGTAATCGTTGTTTTTCTATTACCCCTCACCGAAGTGTATGTTGCCCCACACACATGCGGCAGGTTTTTTTTATTCGGCCTAAAATTACGCTTATTTCTCGATTAAATGTGCTGCTGCTAAAATGGAAGGGGTTAACGAAGTAGCCATTTTGGAAACATATTCCAAATCTTCGTTGGAAAATTCTTCCCCTTGTGGATGAACAAGAGTAATTGAACCCAAAATTCGGTCATTGATGGAGATAGGAACTGAAACCGCTGAGCGGCTCTTTGTGGGATCGCCATCCCAGGGTCTTCGCAGCCATCGTTCATCTTTCGCGGTATTGCTGACCAGAGCCGGTTTCCGATTTTTAATCACCCAGCCGGCTAAACCATGCTGACTGATCTCAGCCAGCTGTTCCATGGGCGGGTTGGATACCTGTCCTTCCCGGACGGTTGCCCCGGCAATTACATTGCCCTTTTGATCCAGCAAAATCAATGTGCCGCTGCTGGCTCCAGTGCTACATAATGCAATTTGCAGCATGTAACCCAGGCTTTGTTCCTGAACAAGTGAAGATGCTTTTTTCGCATCGGAGCTCTCACCATCTTCTTTCCCATGAATGGCATTATCGAATAATGTCTCGGCCAGCGATTTAGGTTCGCCTAAAGGTATATCAAGTGGCTCGGAAAATTGTGACACGCTAATCTCTGCCATTCTTAACAATGAATAACAAACCACATGCTCAATAGAAAGATGCAAATCTTCAATATGTTGGACATTCTTGGATGGAACGCGAATTTCTAAATTGACCAGCTTGGCAAGTTTGCCACCGTTATAACCAGTTAACCCCACCGTAATTGCACCCACCTGATTGGCAAGTTCAACCGCATGGATCACATTCTCGGAATTACCGCTGGTTGAAATAGCAATTACCACGTCGCTTGCCTGCACGAAGTTCCTTAATTGATCCACAAATACATTTTCATAACCATGATCATTCGCCAGGGCCGAGAAAATTGACATATTATCGGATAGTCCTATCACCTTAAAACCTGGCATATCAGGAAAAGCTGTATTCTTTGCCAGGTCGCAAACAAAGTGAGAGGCGGTGGAAGCGCTGCCGCCATTTCCCATGATAAATATCTGCCGGCCGTTCAAGCGGGCATTATGAAGGATATGCACCAACTGATCAATTTTTTCAGCAGGGAGTTTCTGAATTGTTTGATTTAGATCTGTCATGTATTCCCGAATGTACTCGATCATTTTGACCTCCTTCGAATAAATTTGTGTTAATGGTTCTCAACGGCGGTAATTGAAAATCGTTTTTGAACCATCCGGTTCCAGGCGGATTGGCACCTCACGTAAACCGTACAAAGAACTACGAACCAGATCTCGCTTTTCATATGGACAGTAGAGAAGCAAAAAGCCGCCTCCACCTGCACCAGTTACCTTGCCACCCAAGGCCCCTGCTTTTCGAGCGGTTTCGTAAATTTTTTCAATGTGGCCGTTGCTGATTTTGCTGGCCAATTGTTTTTTGTACTGCCAGCTTTCATGAAGCAAAGTGCCGATCACATCAATGTTTCCCTTTTGAAGTTCCTCTCTGGCAACGTATGCCAATTCTTTCAATTGTCGTAGGGTCGCTTTTTTCGCACGAATATTGTCTTTCTGTTCCAAAAGAATGCTTGCAGCCTGCCTGGTTGTACCGGTAAAGTAAAGCAGTAAATTCTCATTCAAACGAGTCATCAATACCTCGTCAAGCGCCAGTAGATGATTGCAAACCTCACCGCTGTTTGAAAATTCAAAAAAGCGCAACCCACCGTAAGCGGCTATGTACTGATCCTGCACCCCAATTGGCTTTTTTAAAATATCAATTTCAATTTCGCAGGCCTCTCTGGCCAGTTGTTCAGCATTAATTGAACAATTGAGATATGCATACATGGCATGAAGGGCTCCAACTGTTACCGTACTCGAAGAGCCCAATCCTGAACCGGATGGGATATCTCCCATGGTCGTAATCTCAACTCCTTTGGTTATGCCAACTTTTCTCAATGCTTCACGAATGAGTTCATGCTGAATTTCGTTGATACTCTCTACAATTTCAGTCCGGGTGTAACCGATTCGAATAAAATCATCAAATCGTCGCTTGATGGTTACAAAAATGTATTTGTCAATAGCCGATGACAAAACACAACCGCCTTCTTCCATAAAGTAAGAAGGAAAATCTGTCCCCCCTCCAAAGAAACTGATTCTTAACGGGGTCTGAACAATGATCAATTAACTATCTCCGTTTGTCTGAAAAATTCAACCGTTTTCTTCAAACCTTCCATTAAGGAAGTCTTGGGTTTCCAACCTGTTTCCGTTTGAAATTTAGTGCTGTTCAGATAAATTCTGCGGGTTTCGCCCAACCTGGCGGGGCTGAACAGGGCATTTTTTGAATAAGAGGTAATTTCTTTAAGAGCATCAAAGATTTGAACAACATTAGTAGGCTGGCCGGTTCCCAAATTGTAGACATAGCCTCCAGAAGGCAATGAAAGAGCAATTCGATTTGCTTCAGCCACGTCATCTACATATACAAAATCTCTTTCCTGCAACCCATCCCCGTGAATGGTTACCGTTTCATCACGTGACATCTGACCGGTAAAAATCGCCACAACGCCGGCTTCACCTTTTGGATCCTGGCGCGGGCCATATACATTGGGATAGCGGAAAACCACGTAATCCATTCCGTACATGACTCGGTACATATACAGGTACAATTCGGTCATGTATTTTGTTCCGCCGTACTGGCAAACAGGTTGAATGGGATGGCTTTCATCACATGGAAGATATTGCGGTTCACCATATACCGTCCCCCCCGAAGAGGCATAAATAAACTGCCTGACTTCATACTTTCGAGCGCATTCCAAAACATTTAAAGAACCCTTTACATTTACATCCGCATCATAAAGGGGATCTGCAACTGACCGTCGAACATCCATTTGAGCTGCGTGATGATTGACAACTTCAGGGCGTTCTTTTTCGAATATTTGCGAGAGATTTGAACTGCGGATATCCAGTTGATAAAATGTGGCAGCCGGATTCAGATTACTGTATCTACCGGTTACTAGATTGTCCACGATGACAACATCATGTCCGTGGTGGAGTAAAAGGTCAACCACATTTGACCCAATAAAACCAGCCCCGCCTGTTACCAAGATTTTCATGATTGTTCACCTTTCTAATATGCGCCGCGCTTACTAAGTACGGCAGGGATAGTTTGGATGATTAACTGGATATCCATCCAGATATTCCAGTTACGGATGTAATACATGTCATAGCGTACTCGTTCCTGGTAACTGACGTCTGAACGGCCTGAAACCTGCCATTTTCCGGTAATTCCCGGCTTTACAGTCAGCAGGTTGATGCCCCATTTCTTGTATTCGGCTAATTCTGGTGCCGTGATCATTCTCGGTCCGACCAGAGACATTTCATTGCGGAGAACATTGAATAGCTGTGGAAGCTCATCCAGACTGGTTTTTCTCAAAAAGCGACCAACTCTGGTAATACGGGGATCATCTTTGATTTTGTGATATTTGGCCAGCTCCACTTTTTTTTCGGGATAGCGATCCAACACAGCATCACCGTCAACCACCATGGTGCGAAATTTGAAAGCATCAAATTCTTTTCCATTGACCCCGAGCACTCTTCTACGATGAATCACCGGGCCGGGTGAGTCGAGTTTGATAGCAATGGAGATCAAAAGAAGTATGGGTGAAATCAAAAGGAGAATTGGTATTGATAGTCCGTAATCCAGTGCAGTTTTAAGAACTACCTCACTGCCGGTCAACCTGACTTTGTTTACCTCAACCAGTGGAACCCATGCGAACTCACGCACACTTAAACCGGTGGTGATGATTTCATAAAGACCTGAAGAAATTCGCAATTTGACCTTATCCGAAGTCCCATACTTTTCAAAAACATCCAGCAGATCTTCCCGGCTCAATGCGCTGCTGGTAAGGATTACTTCGTCAATATGATGCCGTTCGATGAGATCACCCAATTGGTTGAGATCGCCTACTACTTTGATTTTTTTGTCTAGCTCAATTTTGTTTTCTGAGCTGGCAATAAACCCGATAAGATTCAAACCTGAATAACGAACATCACTCAGTTGTTGCGCCATTTCGGCGGATTCCTGGTTGTAACCAACGATAACTGCTTTGGACAAAAAGTAACCGTACGTTCTCAAAAAGTACGCTACTCTTCGCAAAAGAAATCGCCCCAATGCAGTGAAAAAGAACGCGGAAAACCAGGCAATCAAAATCCAACCACGAGCAAAAATAAAACGGGGTTCAAAAAAGCCAACAGCAATGATGATGATCATTGCAAGAGTGTTGGCTTCAAAAAGCAGGTGATATTCCTGTACCCCACCTAACAAGTTATTCCGTTTATACAAACCCCTGAAAAGAAATATCAACAACCAGGTGGGAATAATCAACAAAATCAAGCCTTCATAATAATCAATGGATGTAAGTGCTTGTGGATCAAAAATGGGGAGGGTTAATTCAAACCTGATTAAATAAGCGAATCTCAAAGCCAATGCGATATTCAACCCATCACTGATCAATAATATGGCGCCGAATAGAATCCATTCCCAACCACGAGAACGACTTCTGGTTAAAGACCTCTCACGTGGTTGATCATTGATTAATTCTTTATCGGTCAGTTACGTAGAACGCATGAAGGCCGCCTTTATTGATCACTGATTGTACAGAATGAAAGGGATATCATTTTGCCTTACAATCAAACAATCCCTAAATTTGTATAAAATAATAAAATTTACTATCTCTATAAAAATTGTACAACAGCACAAAAGCCAGTCAATCTTTTATAAACAAATTCTAAAAAAATAATTAGAAATCCAAAACGAACTATAAGAATTGGATCGAAAAGACTTTGTAAAAGTATTTTTTATAGAGGGGGAGGGGGATGAAAACACAATTATTGACAATTTGCCCCAGACGAGCCCATTATATTGTTTCAGTGTTCTTTTGTTGCACAATTGGAAAGGCCGGCTTACGGGTAATCAAAAAAATATAAAAATCAATGATTTTAGAAAATAATTTATCCCAATATAATAAAAGTTATCTTGGGTATAAAATCGCAGTCCGGCTGCAGGTTCCCCCTCTCGCCACCGCAGCCCGATGTGTACCGGGCTGCGGTGGCCCCACATTTACCCAAAGCGGTATACTATCCCAAAACCGCCGCGCGGGTATTCCCACACCAGCGCCTGCTCCGGGCAGGCCGCCTTGCAGGTGCCGCATTCCACACAGCCGGCCCAGTCGGCAATGATTTTGCCGTCCTGTTCGCTGTACACCCCCGCCGGGCAAACATACAGACAGGCTTTGGTTTTGCACAACCGGCTGCACAATTCGTGTTTAACTTCGATATGCGGATGCCCCTCGTCCAGTTCGTACTTGTTGACCGCCAGTTTTTCGGTGATCGTCATCCGTTTCATAGACTGCGCGCTCCTTTCCAGCCGTCCCTTGCCACATTAAGCACCGAGATGCCCGATTCCTTCAGGCTTTGCAGCGCCAGCGTGTACAAATGGGCTTTGGGCTGCCCCTCATGCTGATAAATAGCCGTCATCACCCGAGCCAGAAGTTCAGGATAGGCGGTATACAGGCGTTTGTTCTTCATGAAAGCCGGCGCGCCGGCATAGGTGCGCATATCTTTGAGCACGAATGATTCTTCCAGCAGTTGAACGTAACGACGCATGGCTTCGGCGCCGAAATCGCCTTTGGCTCTCGCTTCCAAAACGGTTTGAGCGGCCAGCATGCCGGAGGCAATTGCCAGATCCATGCCGCGCACCACAAACCCGTTGTTGACCGACAAACCGGCGGCATCGCCGGTCACCAGCAGGCCGGCCATGCTCAATTTGGGCAGCATCGCCAGCCCGCCTTCCGGCACCAGATGCGCGCCGTATTCCAGCAGCTTGCCGCCGCGCACCAGCGGCTCGATGCACGGGTGCGCCAGAAAATCATCCATGACCTCGGCGGGTTTGATGCCCTGTTCGATCACCTCATCCAGGTGCATGACCACACCGATGGAAATGCTCTCGCGGTTGGTATAAAGGAAGCCGCCGCCGGCGATCCCGCGGGTGGCATATCCCACCAGACCGTAGGCAGCACCTTCGTCGCCGCTCAGGTTGAAACGTTCCTCGATCGTTTCGCGCGGCAAGCCGATCAATTCCTTCACCCCCACCGCCAGATGAGCCGGGTCGAAGCGCGGACGCAAACCGAGCTGCTCGGCGAGGAAAGAATTGGCGCCGTCCGCCAGGATGACCACATCCGACCGCATTTCATCTTCTCCGGCCAGAATGCCAACCGCCCTGCCCTCCTCCACCAGCACCCGCTCTACCTTGATGCCGGTCACCAGCATGACGCCGGCCTCTTCGCACCGATCCGCCAGCCAGCGGTCAAACTTACCGCGCAATACCGAATAGGCGTTGTGGCTTTCGGCAAAACGCGGATTGCGGAAATCTATGTTGAAGGCGGTTTGCTCACTGAGGAAAGTCACCACCTCGCGGGTAATGGCTCGTTCCACCGGCGCTTCCTGCCAGTATTCGGGAATCAACTGCTCCAGCACGCGCCCGTACAACACCCCGCCGCTCAGGTTTTTGGAGCCGGCATACGGGCCACGTTCCACCAGCACCACTTCCAGCCCTTCGCGTGCCAGGCTCAGCGCTGCCGCGCAGCCCGCCAGCCCGCCGCCAACGATGATGACATCTACTTTATCCTCCATACCCGCCCCCTTACCGGCGTGCCTGCAAGGCGCGGATCAGCGCCGGGACGATCTGGTACAAATCGCCGACGATGCCGTAATCGGCCTGCTGGAAGATGGGGGCTTCTTCGTCTTTATTGATGGCCGCCACCACCCGTGATTCAGTAATGCCGACGGTGTGCTGCACCTGACCGGAAACCCCGATGCCCAGATACAAATCCGGTTTGATGAACGCGCCGGAAACGCCAATGTAGCGTTCGCGCGGCAGCCAGTCCAGGCCCTCGCATAGCGGACGGGTGGCGCCGACTTCAGCGCCTAGCAGCTGCGCCAGTTCAAACATCATTTGCAGGTCTTCCTGCTTTTGCACGCCGCGCCCCGGGCAGACCACCTTTTTTGCCGCCGCCAGATTGACCGAAGCAGGCGGTTTGGGTTTGCGCTCGCGCAGCACCCAGCGGCTTTGAGGCTGGACGAAGCTCAGAGCCACCACCTCGCCCGTCGCTTCGGCACTGGCAGGCAGGGCTTCAAACAAACCCAGCCCCAGCGTGGCAATCAACGGTTCAGCGAGCGTTCTTTCCACCCGCACGGCTCCCCCGCCCAAAATCAGGTGGGTGGCTTCAATTTGACCGTCCCGGACGGCAAATTTTTTCACGTCCGTGACCACCGAGCGGTGCAGGACTGCCGCCAGACGTCCGGCCAGGGCCTTGCCGCTCCAGGTCGCACCGATTAACACGGCTGCCGGTTGATATTGCTGCACTGCCTGTACCAGGCTGGGCAGAAAATCCTCCAATGTGTATTCGGCGGTCTCGCTGAGGCGATACACTTTATCGGCGCCCTGCCGGAAAGCCGCTTCGCTCCGTCCGGCAGCGCCGATCACCAGCGCGGCAGTCGTACCGCCCAGACCCTCCGCTAAAAAGCGGGCAGCCCCCAGCAGTTCCGCCTGCAGCGATTCCTTTTCACTCAACACCCAGATTTCTTTCGTCATTCTGCCCCTCCTTCCTATAATACGCCTTCTTTGCTGAGGTAATTCAACAACTGCTGAACGACCTGATCGGGTTCGCCGCTGAGTTTGATGCGCTTGCGTTCGACCTGATCGGGCGGGCGCACCGCCAGCACCTCACTGGAGCGCAGCGCGTGCACATTCAGCCCCAAATCAGCCAGTGACCACTCTGTCACCGGCTTTTTGCCGGCTTTGAGGATTTCCTTCATGCTCGGCAGGCGCGGCTGGCAGATATCGGTTGTGACGGCCAGCGCCGCCGGCAATGAGGTTTCCAGCACCTGTACATCTTCTTCTGTGCTGCGTTCCACCACCAGCCGGCCGTTCTCTACACTCACCTTACTGACCGCATTGATCACCGGCACTCCCAGCAGTTCACCCACTTGCAGTCCAACCTGCTGGAAGTACAGATCGGCCGAACCCTCGCCAAACAGCACCAGATCGAATTCACCCATCTTGCGAATTGCGGCCGCCAGCACCTGCGCGGTTTGATGGGTATCGGCGGTCTGCATGGCTTCATCCACCACCAGCACCAGTTCATCCGGCCCCCGCGAGAGGACATCTTTTTTACCCTTGGAACTGGAGAGTTGCTGCGAGCCGGCGCTCAGCGCGGTCACCTTGCCGCCATGGGTTTCCACCAGCCGTACCGCCGTTTCAATTGCCATCAGGTCGTAATCGCTGATGATCCATTCTGCGCCTTCGAACGATATTTTCCCGTCGGGTTTGACCTGCATGTCCTCCGGATCGGGCACAAATTTATAACAAACGATAATGTTCATCACACCTCCTGAGAGATAACCTGATTTCTTAGGAATGAGAATGTCCACATCAGAGGCCGATCAGCGCTTCTGACATGGACGAGGCAACCGTAGAACGCAACAGCCGCGCCGGTTTATTGACCGCGAAAGACCGGTTTACGTTTTTCAACGAAAGCGGCGACGCCCTCTTTGAAGTCCTCGCTCTGCATGATGATTTCCAGGCCGAGCGCTTCCAGGTCGTAAAACTGTTCCAGAGAAAGACCCCAGCCGCGGTCAATGAACGTCTTGATCATGGCATGGGCTTTCGTCGGGCCTTCGGCCAGCTTGCGGGCAAATTCCATAGCAGCGGGCAGCAGCTCCTCCGGCGGGAAAAGCCGCTGGGCGATTCCCAGCCGGTACATCTCGGCGGCGTCAATGATTTCGGCGGTAAAGCACAATTCTTTGGCTTTGTACGGGCCGACCACCCGCGCCAGCAGCCACAGGTTGCCGCAGTCCGGCAGCATAGCGATGTTGGTGTAGATTTCCGAAAAGCGCGCCTTGTCCGAGGCGTAGATCACATCGCAGGCCAGGGCTACCCCTGCCCCGCCACCGGCGGCGATGCCGTTCAGGGCGCAGATGACCGGCTTTTCAAGGCCCTGAATGGCCATAATGGTCTTGCCCAGCGTGCGACCGGCGGTATAGTCCAGCTGTAATTTACCTTCCAGCATGTCGTTCAGGTCGCCGCCGGCGCAGAAGGCTCTTCCTGCTCCGGTTAATACAACGGCGCTAACTTCTCTGTCTATGCGCAGTTCTTCAAAAACCGAACGCAGTTCAGCCAGCATCTTCAGGCTCAACGCATTCAATTTCTCGGGACGGTTCAGCGTGACCAGTGCAACACGCTGTTCTACGCTAACCTGCAAGGTTTCATAAGCGTATGTCATAAGCCCTCTCAAAAGGCGGGGATGGCTCGTTACAGCCACCCCCGCATTCCCTTCAAATTAGTGACAGCCTTCGCCGGCTTTCAGCACTCCCTTTTCATAGAACTGGTCAATTTCCTCATCCGTGTAGCCCAGTTCGCGCAGGATGTCGGCGTTATCCATGCCGTAGAGCGGTGCGCCGCGCCAGATTTTGCTGGGGTTGCGCTTGAAGCGCGGCATGGTGTTGACACCCTTGACCTTGCCGTACTGCGGGTCTTCCCATTCGGTAAAGACATGCCGCGCCTGGTAATGCGGGTTCTTCTCCGCCATGGCCACATTGAGGATGATGCTGCACGGCACCTCGGCTTCGAGGAAGATCTTGTCCACTTCCTCGGCGGTGTGCTCATCGCAGAACTTCTGAATGGCAGCATCCAGTTTTTCGCCGGCGGGTGTGCCGCGCAGTGCCAGCTGAATGCCGGCGGGGAAGTCCGGGTCACCGGTCAAACCGAGCAGCGGCAAGCCGCGCTTCATCGGGCCGGCGCCGACCAGTCCGATAGACACGTAGTTATCGTCTTTGCACTTGTAGGCGCTGTAACCGGCAAATTTGGGATCGGCATTGCCGAAGCGCGGCAGCACCACCCCATCCTGGAAGTAAGTCATCGGGTAGTGCAGTTGAATCTTCATCATCATCTCGAACTGGGCAATGTCCACGCTTTCGCCCTTGCCGGTTTTTTGCACGTTGATATAAGCCGCCAGAGCCGCCCAGCAGGCATTCAGGGCGGTGACGTAATCACAGGTGTAGGGGACGGCGCGCATGGGCGGGTTGGGTTCCGGCATACCGTTGATGAACATGTAACCGCCAAACGCCTGACCGATGGCATCGTAAGACGCGCGGGAAACGTACTGCGGATCGCCTTCCTGCCCAAAACCGGAAACGTGAATGATGACCAGTTTGGGGTTGTGCTCCCACAGGTATTCGTCGGTCAGACCCCACTTCTGGTAGGTGCCGCCTTTGGAGGATTCCATCCAGATGTCTGCCCAGCGGATTAATTTCAGGAAAATCTCGCGCCCTTCCGGCGAAGGGATGTTGAGCGCCATTGCCAGTTCGTTGCGGTGTTCCTGATTCCAGGCATATTTAATTGCCCGGCAGGTATCGGGTGCCAGGGTGCTTTCAACATGGATGACGGTCGCGCCGGCCTCAGCCATTAACATGGCAGCGTAGGGCTGCGCCACGACGGTACCCGTGCTGAGCACCTTTAACCCGGAAAGCTGTCCAAATTGGGGAATGTCTTTCGTGCTGGCCATGATTGTTCAAACTCCTTTCATAGATAAGAGAATAGATTTGGAATTGACCCTGAAAATTATTTGGCGTATTTCTTCAACAACTGCGGGCCGGCAATGTTGTACATGATCTCATCCGTGCCGCCGCCTATCCGCATGACGCGCACATCCCGCCACAGGCGCTGGACGCGATGAGCCATCATATAACCCAGCCCGCCCATGATCTGCATGGCATCGTCAATGACCTCAAAGGCCGAGCGGGTGATGTACAACTTCGCCATGGCGTGTTCGTGGCGCACCGGCAGGCCGTTGTCCATCATCCACGCCACCTTGTAGCAGTAGTTCTTCATGTTTTCGATCTTGATCGCCATGTCGGTGATCTTTTCCTGAATCATTTGGAAGCGGCCGATGGGCTGGCCGAACTGCACCCGCTGATTGGCATACACGGCGGCGTCTTCAAAGGCCGCTTCAGCCGCACCAATGCAGGCTGCCGAAAGCACAATCCGCTCGATCTCGAAGTTGGCCATCAGCTGCATCCAGCCGTTGTTCAGCTGCCCGACCAGCGCATCCTTGGGCAGACGCACATTGTCAATGAACACCTCACAGGTTGGCACCGACCACCAGCCGACTTTGGGCAGCGGGTTGATGCGCACACCCGGCGCATCGGTCGGCAGCAGGAACATGGACATGCCCTTGTAAGGGTTTTCGATTTGCGGGTCGCGGGTCATCAGCAAGATGTATTTGGCGATATTGGAGATGGTGCAGTAAATCTTCTGCCCGTTGATGACCCACTCGTCGCCTTCAAGCACGGCGCGGGTTTTCAGCCCGGCAGCATCCGAGCCGGCCTGCGGCTCGCTGATGCCGAGCGCTACCGGCGGGTCGCCGCGGCAGATGCCGCCCAGCACGCGCTGTTTTTGCTCTTCTGAACCGAATTGTTCAATATCGCGGATGGTGATGACACCCAAACCGTAGATGACGCCGAGCGGGAAGGCGTATTTACCCAGCGTTTCGGCAACCAGCGTTTGGGTGAGCACATCCGCCGGAGTGCCGCCGTAGGCCTCGCCGATTCCCAGGCCGAGAAAGCCGTTATCCGCCAATGCCTGCCACGGTTTCCACGGGAATTCGTGCTTTTCGTCCAGCTCGGCAATCAGACTTTCCGGCGCCTCGCGCTGGAGCAGCTCGGTCAGGCTGTTCAACAATAGTTCTTGTTCTTCGGTTAGTTTGAAGTCCATGGTTTTTTGATCCTTTCTAAATGGAGATGGAATTTAGGGTGAAGTTTGGGTGGTAAGAACAAAGCCGCTGTCCGTCAACGACTGGTCAGCGGCTTTGAAAAACAACACACCTGAGAACAGCGGCAGATGATTCAAAGGAATAAAGCAATGCACCCTCCGGTGCATCTTCCGCCAAATCCCCTACCCGGTAGAAGGCAACACGAACCCCTCCCCTCCCCAAGAGGGGTTTGCAATCAATCCTGAAAAAACGCTACCTCACCTACACAGGCGGGGGAGAATGGTTAAGAAGATGCAGAATGTTGTCTTTATCGTAATACACCCCCCTGACAGATGCTAGTATGCTTAATCATAATAAATTTATGACAGGATTAACTATTTTATAGGACACAAATCCGATGCGAAATGTCATGAATTGGCTATGCGCAATATAATACTGCCAGCTCGCCCGTCATTTCCCGTTTATTTCTGCCTGCCTTAAAACTTCTCACAACTTTTCATACATCCAGTCATTGAATATAATTTAGATATTCTAAGTTAACTCAAGGAAGTATCCCCATGTCCAATCCATCCGCCCCAATTTATCAAATCAAGGTTTCCCTCAATCACATCCGCCCGCCGATCTGGCGGCGCTTTCTGGTAGCGGGAGATACCACCCTATCCGATCTGCATGACATCCTGCAAATTGTGATGGGCTGGGAAAACTCCCACCTGCACGATTTTATTATAGATGAAATGATTTACCACAATTCGGAGGATTTGGAATTCGCATTCAACGAAGACGAATTCCCTAGCGAAAGTCATACTACCCTGAGCGCGGTGATTAAGCGTGAAAAGCAGCGATTTACCTACCGGTATGACTTTGGCGACAGCTGGGAACACACCCTGGTGGTAGAAAAGATTCTTCCACCCCAGGAAGATTTCCGTTATCCCATCTGCTTGAAAGGCGCCCGCGCCTGCCCTCCAGAAGATGTCGGCGGGGTGTGGGGCTATCAATACTTCCTGGACGCAATCCGTGACCCCAATCATCCCGAGCATGAGGATTATCTGGAATGGATTGGCGGGGAATTCGACCCCGAAGCCTTTGACTTGAATAGCGTGAATAACCTGCTGCGCAGAGTGTTTAACCTGAAAATTTTAGATGGAAGACTTCCCATCTTCACGGATGAGGACGATCTTCTGAAAATTAAGTATGATCTGGATTCAGCCTGGTCAAAAACGCTGCCGGAGGAGCAGCGGCGGATTGCAGAAGAACTCCCCCTGCGCCGCGATGTGGTTGTTCTGCTCACCTACCTGCGCGATAACAAGGTGACCGGCACCAAAACCACCGGCAATTTCCCGTTGAAGGCCGTGCGTGAAATCTGCGCACAGATGGTCAATCCGCCCCCTATGGAAGAGAATATCGCAGGATTGATAACCCGCGTGCGCAGTGAAGACGATGTTCAGCCGCTTGTCTTTCGGCACATTCTGGCAGCCACCGGCGGTCTGATCAGCGGCGGGCCCGGCCAGCGTTGGAAATTAACCCCGCTCGGCGAGCGTTTCCTCGCTGCGGATGCGGCTGCGCAGGTCTTTTTCCTGACGGCCACCTGGTGGACGCGCACCAACTGGGCGGTTGCTTCCCGGGCGGCTTCTCAATTTGGTTATCTTTCATTCGGCTTTTCAAAAACCGTTCTCAAAGAACTGCTGCAGCTGCCTGTTGCAGAACCGCTGCCGTTCAAACCCTTTGCCGAGCGGCTGTTAGGAGTGAGCGCGCCGCCTGCGGACACTTCAGCCATTCAAGAATTGGAAATTCTTGACTTACTCTTCTATCGCCTTATCCAATCCGTTGTGATTGTGCCTTTGGCTCATTTTGGAATTCTGCACCCCGACGTGGATTTGTTTATGCAAGATCCCTTCGAAATTGTATTGGTTGAAAGCTTTCAAATTACACCCTTCGGCAGAGGATTGCTGCAAGCCGTCCATGATTTGATTGAGGCAGGCAGGCAGTGAGTGAATACCAGTATCACGAGTGGCAGGCGGTTGACCGCCTGCTGACCCCCGAAGAACAGTCCGCCGTCAACGGTCTTTCCAGCCACATTGACGTCACCGCAAACCGGGCGGTGGTTACCTATCACTGGAGCGACTTCCGCCACGATCCCAAGCAGGTTTTGCTCAAGTATTTTGACGCTTACTTTTACTGGGCAAACTGGGGCAGGCTGCGGTTGATGTTCCGCTTCCCGCAAGGCCTGCTGGAAGAGAACGACATTTCCCCCTATCTGCTGGACGAATATATCACTTTTGAAACAATGAAAGAGCAACAGATACTCGATTTGGATTTTTACCCGCCAGATGGGGGGTGGTGGATTGAAGACGAAGCCGGCCTTTCGCACTTCATTCACCTGCGGTCTGATTTGCTGGCGGGCGACTACCGCCTGCTTTATCTGGCCTGGCTGAGAGCGGTGACGATTGATCGAAGTATTTTCAGGGCTGAGACCCTTGAACCGCCCGTCCCAGCGGATTTGAAGCAGTTAAACTCTTCTCTGCGGAACTTCATTCGTTTCTTTGGACTTGACATCTTTCTGGTTCAGGCTGCTGCCGAAGCCAGCCCTGATCGGAAAGAGGCCGAGTCGCTAGATTACCGCAAACCGATTGAACGATTGTCCCGCGCAGAATGCAACGAGTTCCTGGTACGTCTGGCAGAGGGCGATCCCAGCGCAGGGCCGGCGCTGCGCAAGCGGCTGGCTGGGTTTTTCCCCACCGAACGCCCCCATCCATCAGAACGGCGTACCCTTCAGCAGCTGCTGAAGCGTGCCAAAGAGTTGGAAATTGCCGAGAAGAAACGCCAGGCGGCAGAAGCCCGCCGAAAGCACATCGCCGAGATGCAGTCTCTGGCAGAGCGCGAGGCAGAAGTCTGGCAGCAGGTCGAGTCACTGCTGGAAAATGGGCGCAGAATCGCCTCGGTTTATGATGAAGCAACGGCTTTACTGGAAAAGCTGCAGCAGCTGTCGGAATTCCAAAACACGCAGTCGGTTTTTCGGGCACGGCTGCGTCAACTGGCGCAGAAATTTGCTTCCCGCCCGGCCCTGATCGGTCGCTGGGAAAGCCGCGGCTGGATGTAACCGGGCAGGGAGCTAAAAAGCCTGGGGTCGGGATAAGCCCAAAACCCGGACAGCAGCAAAACGCCCC